>DATJXF010000050.1:0-13537 GCA_035500415.1 Candidatus Acidiferrales bacterium
GACGCCGCCGGCGACGCTCAAGCAGCTCGACCAGGCCGACCGCGCGCGCGCGAACGAGAAGATCCACAGCTGACGCGCCGCCCGACCGAGGGCGGCGGTGAGCGGGGGCGCGCGACGTCGCGCGCGGCGCCGCCGGCGGACCGCTACTCGATCCGCTCGAGCACGACGTCGCCGCGCGGCGGGGCCGACGACCCGATGGTGAAGCACGCGCTCGCACGTTCGACCGCCCCGGGGTCGGGCGAGGCGAGGTGGTGCTCCGCGTGCGGCTCGCCGGCCTTCACGCGCTCGCCCGGCTGGCGCAGCACGACGAGCCCGACGCGCGGATCGATCGCGTCCTCCTTCGCCCGCCGTCCGCCGCCGATCGAGACGACGAGCTCGCCGAGCGCGAAACAGTCGCAGCCTGCAACGACGCCGTCGGCGGCCGCGGGCGCGAGCGTCACGAAGGGCGCGGGATGCAGCGACCCGGGCCGATCGAGACCCGCGGGATCACCGCCCTGCGCGCGCACGAGCTCGAGGAACTTCTGCCACGCGGCACCCGAATCCAGCGCGCGCGTCGCGCGCGCGCGTGCGACCGCGTCGTCGCGCTCGGCGCCCGCGAGCCGCAGCATCAGCGCCGCGAGCTCGAGCGTGAGCGCGCGCGTGTCCGCCGGCCCGCCGCCCTTCAGCGTGGCGCACGCCTCGCGCACCTCGAGCGCGTTGCCCACCGCGCCACCGAGCGGCCAGCTCATGTCCGTGATGAGGGCCGCAGCCTGCGCGCCCAGCGACCTCGACGTCGCGACGAGGCGCTTCGCGAGGCTCCGGGCGGTCTCTCGCGTCTTCATGAACGCGCCGCTGCCGCACTTGACGTCGTAGGCGATGCCGCCTGCGCCCTCGGCGATCTTCTTGCTCACGATGCTCGAAACGATGAACGGCTCGAACTCGACGGTCGACGTCACGTCGCGCAGCGCGTAGAGCAGGCCGTCCGCCGGTGCGAGGTCGGGGCCCTGCCCGACCATCACGACACCGATGCGGTCCAGCTGCGCGCGCATCGCGTCGGGCTCGAGCGTGGTGCGAAAGCCGGGGATCGACTCGAGCTTGTCGAGCGTGCCGCCCGTGTGGCCGAGCCCGCGCCCGGACACCATCGGCACGAGCACGCCGCACGCGGCGACGAGCGGGGCGAGCATGAGCGAGATCTTGTCGCCGACGCCGCCCGTGCTGTGTTTGTCGGCGCTCGGCCGGCCGAGCGCACGCCAGTCGAACACGCGCCCCGAGTGGAGCAGCGCCTGCGTCAGCGCGTCGGTCTCGCTGGCGTCGAGCCCGCGCAGGAACGCCGCCATGAGCCACGCGCTCACCTGGTAGTCGGGCACCTCGGCGCGCAGGTACGCGGCGAGAAAACCGCGGATCGCCGCGGCATCGTGGCGGCCGCCGTCGCGCTTGGTGCGGAGGAACTCGCGCGCGTCGATCACGCGCTCAATACGCCTTCGCGGCGCCGGCCGCGGCCGGCTCGCCGCGCACGATCTTGACGCCGGCCGACGCACCCAGCCGCGTCGCGCCCGCGGCGACCATCTTCTCGGCGTCGTCACGCGTGCGCACGCCTCCCGAGGCCTTGACGCCCATGTCGGGGCCGACGGTCTCGCGCATGAGCTGAACGTCCTCGACCGTCGCGCCGCCGCCGGCGAAGCCGGTCGAGGTCTTCACGTAGTCGGCGCCCGCGGCCTTGGCGAGCGTGCAGCCCATGACCTTCTCGTCGCGCGTGAGCAGCGAGGTCTCGAGGATCACCTTCACGACCACGGCCCCGCCCGCGGCCTGCACGACGCCGTGGATGTCCTGCTCGACGAGCGCGTAGTCGCGCGACTTCAGGGCGCCGATGTTGATGACCATGTCGACTTCCTCGGCCCCCTGCTCGATCGCGCGCCGCGTCTCGACGGCCTTGACGTCGGGCAGGTGCGCGCCGAGCGGGAATCCGATGACGGTGCAGACCTTGACGCCGCTACCGCGCAGCATCTCGCGGCAGAGCGCAACCCAGTTGGGATTCACGCACACGGACGCGAAGCAGAACTGCGCCGCTTCGCGGCAGAGCTGCTCAATCTCCTCGCGCGTCGCGTCGGGCTTGAGCAGGGTGTGGTCGATGATCGAGGCCAGGCCGTCCGAAGCCGGGCAGTAGCCGACCGTCGCCTGCACGCGCGAAGCGCCGGCCGCGGCCAGCGCGCGCGTCTCCTCGGGCCCGCGCACGCCGGTCACGCCCCAGTTGCGGCAGCGCTCGCACGTCACCGGATCGTGCACGACCGCGCCCGGTGCGAGCGCGACCGCGTGCGTCGTCGCGGCCTCTGCGCGGGACGCCGGCTGCGGCGACGCGCCCGTCGCGAGCGCCGCCATCACCTGGCGCGTGATCGCCTCGACCAGCTCGTCGCGTTCGCGGCTCACGCTCTTCCCCGGCCGGGCTTGAAGCGGAAGCCGTCGGCGAGCAGCGCGGTCAGCCGCCTTCGCACGAGCCGCTTTCGCGCGTCGCGGTAGTGGACCCAGATCGCGGGCGCGAACTCGTGCAGCACCTGGCGGCAGGCGCCGCACGGCGCGGCGCCCTCGCCCGCACCCGCCGTGATCGCGATCGCGACGAACTCGCGCTCGCCCTCGCTCACCGCTTTGAACACCGCGGTGCGCTCGGCGCAGCAGGAGAGCCCGAACGACGAGTTCTCGATGTTGCAGCCGTGCACGACGCGGCCCGAACGCGTGAGCAACGCCGCGCCCACCGCGAACCGCGAGAACGGCGCGTACGCCATCCGCCGGGCGCGCTCGGCCTCGGCCATCAGCTCGCGGGACGTCACGCGCGCAGCTCCCGCAGGAAGCTGGTGCCCTGACGCGGCGCGGTGACGCCGAACATCTCCGCGAGCGTCGCGCCCAGGTCCGCGAACGTGCTGCGCGTGCCGAGATCGAGCCCGGCGCGCACGCGCGGCCCCGCCGCGAGCAGCGGGACGTACTCCCGCGAGTGATCCGTGCTCGGCGTCGTGGGATCGTTGCCGTGGTCCGCGGTCACCCACGCCATTTCGTCGTCGCGCAGCTGCGAGAGCAGATCGCGCAGGCGCTCGTCGAAGCGCTCGAGCGCGGTCGCGAACCCCGCCGGGTCGTTGCGATGCCCGTACTGCGTGTCGAAATCGACCAGATTGGCGAACACCAGTCCCTCACCCGTGCGACGTGCGAGGTCGAGCAGCACCTGCTCGCCCTCCTCGTTGCTCTTCGTGTGGATCGCGTCGCTCACGCCGCGGCCCGCGAACAGGTCGTCGACCTTGCCAACCGTCACGACGCGCACGTTTCGCGCGGTGAGGCGGTCGAGCACGGTTGACTCGAACGGCTCGAGCGAGAAGTCCCGCCGGTTGGGCGTGCGCCGGTAACCGCCGGGCGCACCCACGAACGGCCGCGCGATGACCCGCCCCACGGCGTGTCCGCCCGTGAGCAGCACGCGCGCCGCGCGGCAGGCGTCGTAGAGCTCCTCGAGTGGAACCGTCTCCTCGTGCGCCGCGACCTGGAATACGGAATCGGCTGAAGTGTACACGATGAGCCGGCCCGTCCTCTGGTGCTCCTCGCCGAGCCTCTGGATGATCTCGGTGCCCGAGGCGGCGACGTTGCCGAGCCAGCCGCGGCCCACGCGCTCGGACCAGCGCTCGAGCAGCTCGATCGGGAAGCCCTGCGGATAGGTCGGGAACGGCTGGTCGAGCACGATGCCCATCATCTCCCAGTGACCCGTCGTGCTGTCCTTGCCCGCCGAGCGCTCGGCCATGCGTCCGAACGCGCCGCGCGGGTCGGCGAGCGCCCGCACGCCGGGCATCGCCGCGACGCGGCCGAGCCCGAGCGACTCGAGCGTGGGAACGGCGAGTCCGCCCACGTGCTCGGCGACGTGGCGCAGCGTGTGGCTGCCGCGGTCGCCGTAACGGTCGGCGTCGGGCAGCTCGCCCGCGCCCACGCCGTCGAGCACGATCAGGAAGACGCGCATCTCAGGCCCTCCCGAGCGCGGCGCCCGCGTTCCGGCGGCGCAGGTACTCGTCCGCGGCTGCGGTCCACTCGGGACGCTCGCCGACGAGCGTGGTCATGCGCACGGCGCGACCGGCCCGCGCGTAGAGCCGCGGCACGCGCTTGCCGAGCGTGCACATCACTTCGTAGGGCAGCGTGTCGCTCCACGCCGCGAACTCCTCGACCGGGATCGCCGCGCCGGCCTGCTCGCCGAACAGCACGACCTCGTCCCCCACCTCGACGTCGGGCACGCCGGTCACGTCGATCATCGTCAGGTCCATGGTCACGCGGCCGACAATGGGCGCGCGCCGGCCGGCGATCAGCACCTCGCCGCGGTTCGAGAGCCGCCAGCTGTAGCCGTGGCCGTAGCCCACCGGCATGACGCCGATGCGCGACGGCCGGCTCGTCGTGAACGTCCGGCCGTAGCTGATGGACGCCCCCGCGGGCAGCTCGCGCACCTGCACGAGCCGCGTGCGGAGCGACAGGACCGGCGAGACGGAGGGCCTGGCGAGGTCGTGGGGCGGGTGGACGCCGTAGGCGACCAGTCCCACGCGCACCCAGTCGAAGAGCGCCTCGGGCAGGTTCACGGTCCCCGCGCTGTTCGCGGCGTGCGCGCGCGGCGGCGCGAGTCCGCGGGCGCGCAGTCGCGCGAGCAGGGCGCCAAAGCGCTCGACCTGCCCGCGCGCGAACGCGAGATCGCCCGAGTCCGCGTCGGGGAAGTGGGTGTAGACGCTCGCGAGCCGCAGTCCGGGCAGCGCGGCGACGCGCTCGAGGAAACGCTCGGCGTCGACCTCGCGCACGCCGATCCGGCCCATGCCCGTGTCGATCTCGACGTGGAAGCGCACCGGCCGACGGGCCGCGGCGGCGGCGGCCGAAAGCGCGCGCGCGAACGCCTCGTCGCCGACCGTGGGATCGATGCCGCTCGCCACCGCGTCGCCGATCTCGGCGGCCAGCAGCGGCGAGAGCGCGACGATCGGCAGGCGGCAGCCCGACTGGCGGAGCTGCAAGCCCTCGTGCAGCGTCGCGACGCCGAGCTGCGTAACCCCGGCGGCTTCGGCCGCGGCGGCCATCTCACGCGCGCCGTGGCCGTAGGCGTCGGCCTTCGCGACGAGCAGGATCTCGCGCCCCGGCCCGATCAGGCCGCGTACCGCGGCGAGGTTCGCGTGGAACCGGTCCAGATCCACTTCCACCCACGTCGAAACGGGCAGCGGCAACGGACTCGCTCCTGCTATGTTGGTCGTGGACGCCACCGGGGCGCCGGTGAACGGAGCAGCATAGAGGCGCCCCCCGAGCCGCGCAATCCGCGGTCCGCACCGTTCGTTCCCCTCCGATTCGCGAGGCCCATGGATCCGCACGTGCTCACCGCGACGCAGGCGATCGAGATCGCGTGCGCCGGCATCGGGATCGCCGCCGCCTGCGGGCTGCGCGCCTTCCTGCCGCTGCTCGCGCTTTCGATCGCCGCACGGCTCGGCGTCGTCCACCTCGCGCCGGACGCGGCGTGGCTCTCGGGCAACGTCGCACTCGGCGCGCTGGCGCTGGCGGCAGTGGCCGAGCTGCTCGCGGACAAGCTGCCGCTCGTCGACCACGCGCTCGACGCGCTCGGCACCTTCGTTCGGCCCGCCGCGGCCGCGGTCGCGGCGTGGGCGACGTTCGGACGCATCGATCCCGTGCTCTCGCTCGCGGCCGCGCTCGTGCTCGGCGCGGGCGCGATGGGAATCCACGCGCTCAAGGCGAAGGCGCGCCTCGGCAGCACGGCACTCACGCTCGGGCACGCGAACCCGCTGCTCTCGACCGCCGAGGACGTCACCGCGGCGACGCTGTCGTTCACCGCCCTCTGGCTGCCGCTCCTCGCCGGGGCGCTCGTCGCGCTGCTGGTCGTGGCGCTCACGCTCGCTCGCCGACGCGCGCGCCGGCAAGCCCAGCCCGGGCGACGCCCGGGCGGTTGAGCTATCGTGCGGGCATGAGCACGCCTGAGCACGACGCCTTCGAGAAACTGCTCGCCGTCTGCCGCCGCCTGCGCGGCCCGGACGGCTGCCCGTGGGACCGTGAGCAGACGCTCGAGACCATGACGCCCTACCTCACGGAAGAGGCCGCCGAGAGCGTCGACGCGATCGCCTCCGGGCGGGCGGACGACACGGCGGAAGAGCTCGGCGACCTGGGCTTCCTCGTCATCTTCTGCCTCGAGCTGCTGGGCGAGCGCTCGGGCGTCGGCCTCGCCGAAGCGCTCGATCGCGCGGCCGAGAAGCTCGTCCGCCGCCATCCGCACGTCTACGGCGACGCGGTCGTCGCCGACGGCCAGCGCGCCTACCAGCAGTGGCAGGAGATCAAGAAGGCCGAGAAAGGCGAAGCGGCGGCCTCGCTGCTCGGCGAACCGCCGCGCGGCCTCGCCGCGCTCGTCACCGCGTACCGCGTGCAGGAGAAAGCCTCGGCCGTCGGCTTCGACTGGCCGAGCGCCGATGGCCCGCTCGAGAAAGTCCGTGAGGAACTGCGCGAGGTCGAGGGCGCGCTCGCGGGCGGCTCGGGCGACGCCTCGCCCGCGGTCGCCGGAGAGATCGGCGACCTGTTGTTCGCGGTCGTGAACCTCGCGCGCAAGCTCCGGATCGATCCCGAGCGCGAGCTGCGCTCGACGACGCATCGCTTCCACGATCGCTTCCACCACGTCGAGCGGCGTCTCGCCGAACGCGGGCGCACGCCGGCCCAGTCGACGCTCGCCGAGATGGACGCACTGTGGGACGAGGCCAAGCAGCTCACGCGCCCGGACGGTATCGCGCCGGGCGCCGGAGGGAACACGTGACCGACTCCCAGCCTTCGCGCGAGGCCGCGCTCTTCCTGCAGCTCGTTCTCGGCCTGCAGCAGGCCGCGATGGTCGCGCTCGGCAAGCTCATGAACCCGATGAGCGGCAAGATCGAGCGCAACCTGGACGGCGCCAAGAACACGATCGACACGCTCGGCGCGATCGAGGCGCGCACGCACGGCAACCTCGAGCCGGACGAGGAGCGCGTGCTCTCGCAGGTGCTCTCGGAGCTCCGGATGAATTACCTCGACGAGCTCCGGAAGGGCTGAGCGCGGGCGAGAACCGTCCCGCGGCGTTCTCGAACCGAACCCTAGAGTGCCTGCAGCACGGCGCACTTCAGGTAGTGCGTCTCCGGCACCGCCAGCAGTTGGGGATGATCCGGCGACTCGGCCGACCAGTCGAGCAACCGCATCGGACGCCTCGCCTGGCGGGCGGCCTCGAGCAGGACCTGGCGGAAGAGCGAGTCCTCGAGGTGGTGGCTGCACGAACTCGTGACGAGCACGCCCTCGGGTTCGAGCATCGCCATCGCCGCGCGGTTGAGCTCGCGATAGCCCCGCGCCGCGGCCGCGAGGTGGCGGCGCGACTTGACGAGCGCGGGCGGGTCCATGACGACGATGCCGAAACGCTCGCCCGCCGACTCGAGCCTCCTCAGCTCGTCGAACACGCTGCCGCGCGCGAACGCGATCCGGTCTCCGAAGCCCGCGCGCGTGGCGTTGGCGCGCGCGAGCGCGAGCGCCGGCTCGCTCGAATCGATCGCGAGCACCGACGTGGCGCCGCCCCGCGCGAGGTGGAGCGCCCACTCGCCCTGGTAGCAGAAACAGTCGAGCGCGCGCCGTCCGCTCGCGCGCGCCTCGGCCCGCGGACGGTTCGCGCGCTGGTCCAGGAAGAGCCCAGTCTTCTGGCCGCCGAGCACGTCGACTTCGAGCTCGAACCCGTTCACGGCGAGCGCGATCCGCTCCGGTACGTCGCCCCACCACGGCTCGCGCCGAAGCCCTAGCCCCTCAAGCTCGCGCAGCGGCGAATCGCCCACGAATGCGGCGCCGCGCGGCGAAACGACGCGCTCGAGCGCCTCGCGCACGAGCTCGAGCCGGGACTCGATGCCGAGCGTCAGCACCTGGACCGCGAGCCAGTCGCCGTAGCGGTCGACGACGAGCCCGGGAAGCTGATCGGACTCCCCGTAAACGAGCCGCACCGCGCGCTCGCCGGGACAGTTCTCCTCGCGGAACCGGACCGCGCGCTCGATGCGGCGCGCGAAGAACGCCGCGTCGATCGCGTCGCGGCCGCGCGTCAGCAGGCGCGCGACGATCAGGCTGCGGCGATTGACGTACGCGATCCCGAGGAACGCGCCGCGCTGGTCCGTGACCTCGACGAGCCCGCCGTCCTCGACCTCGCCCTCGAAACCGGCGACCTCGTTGCTGAAAATCCAGGGATGGCCGCCGCGAACGCGACGGTCTTCGCCGCGGCGCAGCACCAGGCGGGCGGAGGGCACGCTCACGGCCGGACTCCTCTTCGCGTTCGGGCCCGTTCCAGCTCCGGAGACGATCGAGCCCCGGCCGGTGGCGAGGCCGGGGCCCGGGATACCGTGTCGCTCAGGCCGTGCGTGCGGCCGGGCGCCCGACGCGGCGGCGCTGCGCGCGCACGACGCCGGTGGCGCCGTTCAGATCCTTCGGGAACTCCGTGCCGCGATCGAGCACGTTGCACTCGACCTTGGTCATGCCGAACGTCGACTTGAGGTACTCGGCGGCGAATTCCGTGTCGAAAGCCTTGCACGAGAAGATGTCCACGCTCACGTAGCTCTTCTCGGGGAAGGTGTGGATGCTGATATGGCTCTCCGCAATCAGGACGAAGCCGGAAAGGCCCCAGTCCTCAGGCTTCAGGCCACTGTACTTGAACACGTAGGGCGGCATGATCTTCGTCATGCCGATACGGGCCGGAAGTTCCTCGAGGATCCGATAGATCAGGTTCAGATCCGTGAGTCGTTCCTTGTCGCAGCCGTATCCGTCCAGCATGAGGTGTGGGCCAAATCCGGTCATTTCGTCAGCCACCTCCACGAATCCAGCGCCGCCAGACGCGGTAGTCACAACGGTATCCGTTACGCACGGCAGTCACCTCACTCCTCGTCTTCGACGAGGTCGTCGAACTCTTCCTCGTCCTCGTCGAAATCCTCTTCGTCTTCGAAGTCCTCGTCGAAGTCGGCGTCGTCCTCGCCGAACTCCTCGTCGAGGCCGTCCTCGTAGAGATCTTCCTCTTCCTCGTCGTCGACTTCCGCGCCGTCGAACTCCTCGGCACCCTCTTCGCCGAAGACGTTGAAGTCGTCGTCGTCGTCGCCCTTCTTGCGCTTCATGTCACCCTCTGTCGAACCGGGGTCGATGCGCCGTGCCGCAGCTCGCGGCACCCGTCGAATCGCCTCCGCGCGCGTTGCAACGCGGCTTCCGCGCGCATTGCTTCCGAAAGCACGCGCAGTATACGAACACCCCCCCGACGGTCAATGGAAAATCGGCCCGCGCAACCGCCGGCTTCACCGCGACCTTGCGCGACTCGGGGCGGCGGCGCTCCGCGCGCTCGGGCATGTGCTCCGGCGGGTGCTCCGGCGCGCGAAAAGCGCCGGACCGGGCCGGAAAAATGGCGGGGTTGACGGGACTCGAACCCGCGACCTCCTGCGTGACAGGCAGGCGTTCTAACCAACTGAACTACAACCCCGGCTCGCGCTCCGGCGGAATCGCTCACGCCAGACCAAGGCCGCGGAAACTACCCGCGGGCTCCGCAGGTGTCAACGCCGCGTGCGCCTCGCAGGGCGCTCCGCGACCGCGTCAGTACTGGGCCTCGACACGCGTGCCCGCGTAGTAGTGCGCGAGGATCGCCGCCGCGCGGGCGCCGCCCCGTGCCATCTCGAGCGCGCCGGTCTGACACAGCCCGACGCCGTGTCCCGATCCCGCGCCGCTCGCGATCACCGCGTCGGCGTGGCCCGCGGCGTCGCGGTGCACGGCGATCTTGAAGAGGTTCGAGCGGAGGATCGCCGACGCCCCGCCGGGCCGGCGCAGCACGCTGCGGATCGCGTACGCGGGCAGCACGATCTCGCCCGTCGTCGTCACGACGCGCATGCGCCACACGCGCCCCGAACGCGAGCGTGCGTCCACGACGACGTCGCGCAGATCGCCGACGCCGTGGTCCGGAATCGCGACGTTCTGCGACGACGCCCAGCGCGCGATCGTCCCGGTGAACTCGTCCGCGCTCCAGCGCTCGCGCCAGCGGTACTGCGGCGACAGCGCGCAGTGGTCGGGCCCGCCCGCGTCGCGGTCGGCCGTGCTGCGCAGGTAGGGTCGATCCTCGGTCGGCCACGCCTCCCAGACGTCGGCGGTGATGCCGCCGCACGTGGAGCAGTAGTTGGCGCGGATCGGCGCTCCCCGCCACGTGCACACCAGCCCGCGCGTCGACTCGACGCAGCGCGAGGCGAGCGGGCGCTCGCTCTCGACGGCGCCGTAGACCTGGTCCTCGACCGTCGCGTAGAGGTCGAAACCCTCGGCGCCGCGGCGGCCGCGATAGAACAGCGTGTAGCTCCGCGCGGCGATCGCCTGCGCGCGCCCGGCTTCGACGAGCGAGTCGCGCAGCCCGCCGATCTCGCCCGGCACGACGCCGAGCAGGTAGGCCTCGAGGTCGATGCGCGTCGCGAGCGTGAGGCGGGTTCGCGGGCTGAAGAACGCCTTGAAGCGCCCGCGCCAGTGCCGGCCGTTCCACGCGAGGCGCGCGGTGTCGCCGTGCACGAACGAGGCATCGCCGATCCAGAGCGTGTCGCGCAGCTCGAGCACCGCGAGCGGCACCGCGCGGGCATGACCCTGCGGCTCGACGAGGATCTGGGCGCCCGAGACGCGCAACCGCACCGGTTCGCGCACTTCGGCCATCCGCTCCGCGCCGCCCGGCGATCGCCACGAGATCGTTGCGGCGTCCACCGGCGTCACCGTGATGGTGTCGACGTCGACGGCGAGGCCGATGTCGAACGCCGGCTCCCGGTCGGCCGCCGACGCGCTCCGCGGCGACGTCAGCATGGCGAGCGCAGCGAGCGCGAGCGCTGCCGCGCGCAGGAACCGCTTCATGTCGTCTCCCCTGCCGGGCTCCGCCCGGGAACGCCCGGCGTCACGTGTCCGAGCACGGCCGGATGGCGCGCGCCGGTCGCGCCCGGCAGGCTGCCGGTCTCGCCCGCGAGCGTGAGGTGCGCGAGCAGTGCGAAGGCGAGCGCCTCCTTGGCGTCCGCCTCGACGCCCAGCATGTCGAGCCGCTCGAGCGGAATGCCGCCGAGCTCGCGCCGGAGCGCCGCCATGAGCGTCGCGTTCCTCACGCCGCCCCCGCTGGCGTAGATGCGGTCGACCGCCCCGCGCGGCCGGACGAACTGGCGGATCGCCCCCGCGACGCTGCGCGCGGTCAGC
Organism: Candidatus Acidiferrales bacterium; assembly: GCA_035500415.1. Taxonomy (GTDB): domain Bacteria; phylum Eisenbacteria; class RBG-16-71-46; order RBG-16-71-46; family RBG-16-71-46; genus CAIXRL01. Next base: position 11,197 of record DATJXF010000050.1, read on the forward strand.
TCGACGGCGGTCGCGAGCAGGTCCTCGAGCGAGAGCCCGAGCGGCTCGCCGAGGTCGTGCAACCGCGCGGCATAGCCCGCGCCGAATCGCTCGCGGCCCGTCGAGCGCGGCGGGTTCGTCGAGAAGAACGGATCCGCGAGCAGCTCCTCGAGCAGGCCCTCGTCGGCGCGGCCCTGCGCCGCCTTCTGGCCGCCCTCGTCGCGGCGGGCGAGCCCGCCCGTCGCGACCGCGACGAGCCCGTCGAGCACGGCGTTGCCGGGCCCGGTGTCGAACGCGAGCACGTCGCCCGGTCCCGCGTCGCGCGGCAGGTGCGTGAGGTTCGCCATGCCGCCCAGGTTGAGGAGCACCCGCGCCTCGGATGCCGATCGGAAGAGCCACCAGTCGGCGATCGGCACGAGCGGCGCGCCCTCGCCCCCCGCCGCCGTGTCGCGCGTGCGGAAGTCGGAGACGACCGCGATCCCGGTGCGCTCGGCGAGCACGGCCGCCGAACCGAGCTGCAGCGTGAGCGCGCGACCGCCGTTCGCCGCGCGCGGCAGGTGGCGCACGGTCTGGCCGTGCGAGCCGATCGCCGCGACGGCACCCGGCTCGATCCCCTCGGCGCGCAGCAACTCGAGCACGGCGTCGGCGTAGCGCTCGCCGAGCGTGGCGTCGAGTCGCATGAGGCGTTCGGGCGCGAGCGTCTCGGCGGCCGCGATCTCGAGCACCTCGCGGCGCAGCGCGTCGTCGAGCGGGCTCTCGCGGTACGCGAGCACGCGGTGCCCCGCCGCGAGCCCGCGGCCCCGGAAGCGCACGAGCGCCGCGTCGACCGCGTCCGCCGACGTGCCGGTCATTAGCCCGACGATCAGCCGCTCGTCGTCGGGGCCCGCGGGCCGCAGCGCGCGCCAGGCATCGGGCGCGCCGTTGCCGCGCGCGTCCGACCCGCGAGCCTCGGCGTTCACGGACGCCTCAGCAGCGCCGCGAGCCGCTGATCGGCGTCGGCCAGCGCCTCGCGTGCGTTCCGCCTCCCGGCGAGCGCACCGCCGAGCGCGGCCTCGAGCGAATCCTGCACCGCGCTCCACGCCGGGCGCGCGGGCTCGAACCGGGCGTGGGCGAGCTGGCGGAGGACGAGCTGCTCGCGCGGCCGGCCGCGCAGCAGCGCGGACGTGTCGGCGCCCGGCGTCGCCGGGACGAGACCCTGCGCGAGCGCCGCGGGCAGCGCGTTTTCGGGGCGCGAGAGGAAGCGCGCCAGTCGGAGCGCGCTCTCCTTGCGTCGCGAGCTCGTGAAGCTCACGAGCACCTCGCCGGTCGCGAGCGAAGCGTGCTCGCCGCGCCCGGCCGCGGGTCGCGGAACGAGCGCGACGGCGCCGTGCGCGCGGGCGCCCGCCGCCCCGCTCGCCGGAGCGATCACGAATCCGAGCCGCCCGCGCTCGAACTCGCGCGCGAGCGAATCGGGCGGCGCGACGAGGCCGGTGCGGCGGAGTTTGAGCGCGAACTCGAGCGCCTCCAGGTTCTCGGGCGAGTCGACCCGGCTGGAGTCGAGCTTGTCCGAGAAGAGCTCGCCGCCGTTACTCCAGAAGAGCGGCAGCAGTGCAGGCGCCCAGCCGGGTGCGTCGCCGTCCGCGACGCCGAAACCGTGCACCCCGTGACCGAGCCGCTGGATGCGCGCCGCGTCGGCCGCGAGCTCCGGCCAGGTCTCGGGCGCGTGCGCGGGGTCGAGCCCGGCGCGCCGCATGAGATCGCGGTCGACGTGCAGGATCTCCGGATCGAGCAGCCAGGGCAGGCCGTAGATCGCGTCGCCCTCGGTGCAGAGCGGCCAGCCGACGAGCGAGTCGCGCAGGTCGGCGACGCCCGCGCTCCAGTCGCAGAGCCGCCCCGAGGCGAGCAGCTCCGGCATGCGCGCCGAGGCGATCTGGCAGAGATCGGGGGGCTCGCCCGAGGCCAGCGCGGCGGCGAGCCGGGCGCTGTCGCCCCCGGCCGCGACCCGCTCGACCCGGACCCGCAGGCCGGGGTGCCCGGCTTCGAAGCGCGCCACGATCGGTGCGAGCGCGCCCTCGGGACCACGCTGCCAGAACACGATCTCGTCGGGCTGCGCCGCGGGACGGGCGCAGGCGCCGGCCAGCGCCGCGAGCGCAACGAGCGCCAGCCAGCGTGCGGACGTGCGGGTTGCGGGCGCGCAGGAGCGCCCGTGCGCCGGCGCAGGGTGCTTCACGCGCCCGGCGCTCCCTCGCGCGCCTGCTCGATCGCGCGTCGCACGAAGCCCGCGGTCTCGCGCAGCGCGGCCTCGGCCGCGGCGCGGTCGCAGCCGCGCTTCAGCATCACGATCGCGGTCTTCACGTTCCTGCCCGCGGCCTCGATCGCCCGC
>DATJXF010000051.1:0-2012 GCA_035500415.1 Candidatus Acidiferrales bacterium
ATGAAGCGTGCCGCGAGCCTGTCGGTCGAGTTCCACAAGAAGTTCGCGCTGCCCGCCGCCTGCATCGTGTTCGTGCTGATCGGCGCCCCCATCGGCATGAGCGTTCGCCGCGCGGGGCCAGCGGTCGCGTTCGTCTCGGTCGGCTTCTTCGTCTTCTACTACGTCTGTCTCGTCGGTGGCGAGGAGCTCGCGAACCGCCTGCTCATGCCACCGTGGCTCGCGATGTGGATCGCGAACATCGTGCTCGGGCTGCTGGGACTCGACCTCACGGCCCGCGCGTGCGAGATCGTGCTGCCGTGGCACGGGCTGTTCACGCGCCGGCACCGCCCGGGCGGCGCCCCGATCGGGACGCCCCGCGAGGCGGCGGCGTGAGGACGCTCGACCGCTACACGCTGCGCGAGTTCTCCGGCTACCTCCTGCTCGGGCTCGCGGGGTTCATCATGCTGTTCGTCGTGGTCGACGTCGTCGAAAAAGTCGACGTCTTCCTCGACCACCGCGCCTCGCTCGCGCTCATCGCCGGCTACTACGCCGCGCTCACGCCGTCGATCATCGTCAAGGTGCTGCCCGTCTCGCTGCTGCTCGCGACGTTCCTCGGGCTCGGACAGCTCAACAAGTTCGGCGAGCTCACGGCGATGCGCGCGGCCGGCATCTCGGTCCTGCGCATCCTGACTCCGGTTTTCGCGGTGGCGCTGCTCGGCGCGATCGTCTCGCTGCTCGTCAACGAGCTGCTCGTGCCGCAGGCGACGCGCCGCATGTCGGAGATCTGGAACGTGCGCATCCAGCACATGGCGAGCGAGAACCGCAGCGAGCGCGCCGACATCACCTACCTCGGCCAGGGCGGGCGCATCTGGTACTCCCGGCTCTACGTGGTCGCCGAGCGCCGCATGCACGAGGTCTCGCTCCAGGAGTTCCGCGCCGGGGCGCTGCAGCGCCGCATCGACGCCGCCGAGGCGACGTGGGACGGCCAGCGCTGGGTGTTCTCCTCGGGCTACGTGCGCACGTTCGAGCACGGGGCCGAGCACGCCGAACCGTTCCGCCGGCTCGCGGTGAGCGGTCTCGTCGAGCGACCCGAGGACTTCGCCAAGGAGGACGTTCAGCCCGACGAGATGAACTTCGTCGAGCTTCGCCAGTACATCGGGCGGCTGCGCGCGAGCGGCGCACGCGTCGCGAATTACCTCGTCGATCTGCACCTCAAGCTCGCGTTCCCGCTCGTCTGCGTCGTGGTCGTCCTGATCGGCGGGGCGATGGCCACGCGCCTCCGGATGCAGAGCGCCGCGCTCGGCTTCGGGCTCTCGGCGGTCATCTCGTTCGTCTATTGGGAGATGATGCAGATGGGCCGCGCGCTCGGTCACAACGGCGCGCTGCCGCCCTACATCGCGGCGTGGATGGGCGACGTGGTCTTCGGCGCGATCGGCCTCGTCATGATGGGCCGCGCGCAGCGGACGTAGCGCCGGGCGGGATTCAGAACGTCTGCGCCGCGTCGAGCACGTCGAGCGTCGCGCACTGCGCGACGTCCCGCGCGAACGGCTCGCCCAGCGCCGCGAGGTACCGCGCGTGGTCGCAACCCTCGACCAGCGCGCGCACCTCGTCCGCATCGCGCGGCGCGAGCGCCGCGCACAGCCGCGCCGCGTCGTTGTCCGCCCGGGCGCCGCGCGCGACGAGCCGCGCGACGAGCCAGCCCGCGCACGCGGCGTCCTCGAGCGCGAACGCGCCGAGCTTGCCGGCGCAGACGATCCAGACCCTCGATGCTCCCTCCAGCGCGCGCGCCAGCGCCTCGGCGCTCACGAACGCGCCGAGCCAGCGCCGCCCGCAGCCGGCGATCGCCCGCATCGCGAGCGAGCCGTTGGTCGACGCGAAGGCGATCGCACGACCCGAGACGCGTTCGCGCGTGAACTCCGCCGGCGAGTTGCCGAGGTCGAAGCCCGGCACGATGCGGCCGTCACGCTCCCCGCAGGCCAGGGCGTTCGGATCCGCCCCGCGATGGGCGATCGCCGCACTCGTCTCGGCGAACG
>DATJXF010000052.1:0-6033 GCA_035500415.1 Candidatus Acidiferrales bacterium
CGCGCCGGATCGCGCCGATACGAACGTGCTGACCGTCGACGCGACGGATCCGCGCTCGGGCACCGCCGAGTTCAAGGCGACCGCGATCCGGGTCGAGCGCGCGCCGCTGCGGCCGCACGCCGCGCTCGGCGCCGCGGCGCACGCGGCGGGCGGCGGCGCGGCCGGGGACGCCTGACGTGGACCTCCACCTCACCGACGCGCTCGCCACGGAGGACGAGCGCGACGCGCTCGATTCGCTCCTCGGTCCGCCCGCGACGCGCTGGGAGGGCGGCGCCCGCGCGAGCGGCGGCGAGGCGCACGTCGCGCACGGCGGGCACGCGGCGCGTGCCCGGCGCCACCTGCTGCTCCCCGCGCTCCACGCGCTGCGCGATCGCGTGGGCTGGCTGAGCCCGGGCGCGGTCAACTACCTGGCGCAGCGGCTCACGGTGCCGCCAGCGGACATCTACGGCGTGGCGTCGTTCTACGCGCTCTTCGATCTCGAGGCGACGCCGCCCACGGTCGTCCACCTGTGCGACGACATCGCCTGCACGACGCGCGGCGCGAGCGAGCTGATCGCGGCGTGCGAGCGCGCGCACGGGCCCGAGGGCCGGCCGTGCGCGGGTGGCGGGGCGACATGGAAGCGGAGCCCGTGCCTCGGGCTCTGCGAGCTGGCACCCGCCGCGCTCATCCAGCGCGCCGGCGCGGGACGCGAGCACGCAACGATGGCGCCCGCCGACGCCGGTGCGGTCGCGGACGCGCTCGCGGGGCGGCCCGTCGAGCCCCGGGCGGCGCGCGCGTTGCCGCAGCAGGGCGAGACGTCGCTCCGCCTGCTCGCGCGCGTCGGCGTCGCCGATCCCTCGAGCCTCGAGGATTACCGCCGCCACGGCGGCTATCGCGCGCTCGCGCGCGCGCTCGAGATCGGTCCCGAGGGCGTGATCCACGAGGTCGTCGCGGCCAGGCTCGTGGGCCGCGGTGGCGCGGCGTTCCCGACCGACGTCAAGTGGCGCGCCGTCGCGGGCGCCGCCGCGCGCCCGCGCTACGTCGTCTGCAACGCCGACGAATCCGAGCCCGGCACGTTCAAGGACCGCGTGCTCATGGAGGACGATCCGTTTGCGGTCGTCGAGGCGCTCACCATCGCCGGCTTCGCCGTCGGTGCCGATCAGGGCTGGATCTACATCCGCGGCGAGTACCCCGAGGCACACCAGCGGCTCGCCGGTGCGATCGCCCGCGCCCGACAGGCGGGTCTGCTCGGACGCGATGTCCTGGGGCGCGCGGGGTTCCACTTCGACGTCGAGCTGCGCCGGGGCGCGGGCGCGTACATCTGCGGCGAGGAGACCGCGCTCTTCAACTCGATCGAGGGCTATCGCGGCGAGCCGCGCAACAAGCCGCCGTTTCCGGTGAGCGAGGGGCTGTTCGGCAAGCCCACCGCGATCAACAACGTGGAGACGCTCGCCAACGTGCTGCTCGTGCTCGCCGAGGGCGGCGAGGCGTTCGCGTCGGTTGGCACCGAGGGCTCGAGGGGCCCGAAGCTGCTGTGCGTCTCCGGCTGCGTCGAGCGCCCGGGGCTCTACGAGGTGGCCTTCGGTGTGACGCTGCGCGCGCTGCTCGAGCGCGCAGGGGGCGTGCGCGGCGGGCGGCCGCTGCGCGCCGCGCTGATCGGCGGCGCCTCGGGCTCGTTCGTCACCGCGGAACAGCTCGACATGCCGCTCACGCTCGAGGGCACGCGGGCGCACGGCGCCTCGCTCGGATCGGGCGTCGTGCTCGTGTTCGACGATCGCGTCGACCTGGAGGCCATCGTGCTGCGCATCGCGCGCTTCTTCCGCGACGAGTCGTGCGGCCAGTGCGTGCCGTGCCGCGTCGGAACCGTGCGTCAGGAGGAGTCGTTGCGGCGTCTCGCGGCCGGGCGCGCCGACCGCGGCGCGGAAACGGTGCTCCTCGCCGAGCTCGACCGCGCGATGCGCGACGCGTCGATCTGCGGGCTCGGACAGACGGCCGCGATCGCGGTGCGCTCGGCGGTCGACCGGCTCGGGCTCTTCAGCGGAGCGCGCCCGTGAGCGCGCCGGCGGTCCCGGGGCCCGGCGCAGCGAAGACCGTGACGATCACGGTCGACGGCCGGCCCGTGCACGTGCGCGAGGGCGCGACGCTGCTCCAGGCGCTGCGCGCCGTCGCGATCGACACGCCGACGCTCTGCTACCTCGAGAACCTGACGCCGGTCAACGCCTGCCGCGTCTGCGTGGTCGAACTCGAGGGCTCGCGCGCGCTCGTGCCGTCCTGTTCGCGGCGCGCCGAGGAGGGCATGGTCGTCCGCACCGACAGCGAGCGCGTGAGGCACTCGCGCAAGCTCGTGCTCGAGATGCTCGCCTCGTCGGCGGACCTCTCGCTGGCGGGGCCCGAGGTGCGCGGCTGGCTCGCGCGCTACGGCGCCGATCCCGCACGTTTCGGCCCGCCCGCCGCGCCGGCGCCGGAAGGCGTGCGCGACGGCGCGCACGCCGGGCACCATCACGCCTCGCGCGGCGATCGCGCCGAGACCGTGCACCAGCCGGTCAAGATCGACAACGAACTCTACGTGCGCGACTACTCGCGCTGCATCCTCTGCTACAAGTGCGTCGAGGCCTGCGGCGAGGACGCGCAGAACACGTTCGCGATCACCGTCGCCGGCCGCGGCTTCGACGCGCGCATCTCGACCGAGTACGCGGTGCCGCTCACGGATTCGGCGTGCGTCTATTGCGGCAACTGCATCGGCGTCTGCCCGACCGGCGCGCTCATGCCGAAGAGCGAGCACGACCTGCGCGTCGCCGGGCGCTGGGACGAGTCGAAGCAGTCGGTGACGCGCACCATCTGCACGTACTGCGGCGTCGGCTGCAACCTCGAGCTGCACGTGCAGGACAACACGATCGTCAAGGTCACCTCGCCGCTCGACCACGACGTGACGAACGGGCACCTCTGTATCAAGGGCCGATTCGGCTTCGAGTTCGTCCAGGTGCGCGAACCGGAACGCACGGGCGGCTGAGGCGCGGACCATCGGCCGGCACGCGAAGGCCCGCGGGGTGCGACCCCGCGGGCCCCGTCGTCGACGCTCGAGGGCTCAGGCGTGCGCGACGGCGCCGGTCATGAGATCGAGCTGGTAGCGGTACTTGCCGTCCACGCTGACCGTCGGGTAGCGCGTGCCGTTGAACGTGACGACGACCGTGGCCGCGAGGTGCGCCTCGACGTCGCCGCGATTGGAGCTGCGCAGCCGGTCGGCGTCGACCTGGAACGTCGCGGTGCCGGAGAGCGGCCACGGGTTGCTGCTCACGGGCTTGAGCTGCCGCACGTCGACCCAGTTGGACGACTGCTGGCAGTAGAACTGGCGCGAGACGCCGCTCAGCGAGGTGAACGCGCTCTGCAGGGTGTCGGCGTGCGTGGCCTGCGTGAGCAGCGTGTCCTGCGCCGCGGCGACGCCGTTCACGTCGAGCAGGCCGTAGCCGCCGAAGCTCGCCGAGAAGCTCGTGCCGCTGACCGCGCCCGTGCCCCGCGCGCTGGCGATCATGCGCACGGTCGTCACCGGGTTGTAGCCGGCCTGCGCGTTGCCGCCCGCGTCGTACCACGTGCGCGAGAGCGTCCACGTGATCCCGCCGGCGGTGAACGTCGTGTCGCCGAGCACGGCCTGCGCGGAGGCGCCCTGCGGGCTCGAGAACGACGGGCGGGCGGAGCTCGCACCGACCGCGGCGTTCGACTGACCGGCGACGTCCGCGCCCACCTGCTGGGCGATATCGTCGGAGTCGGTCTGCGAAAGATTGGCGGTGGGCGTGACGGTGCTGGTGCTCTTGCTGCAGCCCGCGACCGCGGCGAGCGCGGCGAGGGCCAGCAAGGAAGTAAGTCGGGAGCTGCGCTTCATGGGGGTCTCCGGGTGCGGCATCGGGGCGATCGGAGTTCGAGTGGCCGCGCATCCCGCGGCAACGCCCGGCATCCCGTGCAAGCCGGGTGCCCGGGCCGGGGGTGGCGGCGCACCCCGCCAAGCCACTGGGCGTGCGAGTGTTCGCCCGTCGCGCCCACGATACGTCGCCGGGCGGCCTGACGTTTTCGCACCGGCTCGTACAGCCGATGCCCCGCTCGGGGCGGCCTTTCGCGCGGCCCTGCGATCGTGCAGTCTGCACGGCGGTCGAACACCGGAGGAAGGGTATGCGAACGATCGCGGGCCTCGCGCCCGTCGAGGGCACCCGGCTCCACTTCGAGGTCGCGGGCGAGGGCCCGGCCGTCGTGCTGCTCCACGGCCGCGGGCTCGGGCGTCGGATGTGGCAGCCGCAGATCGAGGCGTTCGCGTCCGGTTTCCGCGTGATCGCGTACGACCTGCGCGGCCAGGGCGATTCACCGTCCGGCACGAACGCGTACTCGCACGCGGACGACCTCGCGCGACTGCTCGATCATCTCGGGCTCGAGCGCGCCGTGCTGATCGGTTGCTCGATGGGCGGCGGCGCCGCGATCAACTTCGCAGTGCAGCATCCGCGGAGGGTGCGCGCGCTGATCGTGGCGGGCAGCTCGCTCGGCGGCCACCGCTGGTCGCCCGCCTTCGCGGCGACGCTCGGTTCGCTCGCCCGCATCGCGGCCGAGCAGGGTGCGGCGGCCGCGACCGAGGCGTACCTCGCGACGCCGCTCTTCGCCGGGATGCGCGCGCTGCCGGACGGCGAAACGCGCCTGCGCGCGATCGTGAGGCCCGAGGACGGTGCGCGCTGGAACGAGCCCGACCTCGGGCGCCCGCTCGTGCCGCCCGCGCGCGAGCGCCTTGGTGCGATCGCGGCGCCGACGCTGGTGATCGTCGGCGAGCGCGACGTCGAGGACATGCAGGCGATCGCGGAGATCCTGGGGCGCGAGATCGCAGGCGCCCGCACGGTGAAGCTCGCCGGCCTCGGACACCTGCCTTCGCTCGAGGATCCGGCGAGCTTCAATCGCGTCGTGCGCGAGTTCCTGCTCTCACTTCCCGATTAGCTCCGGTTCGACGCTTCGCACGACGCGGCGGCCGCGCGTCCCGTCACCAGCGCGGCGGCTGGGCGAAGCCGAGCACGCCGAGGTCACGATCCAGCAGTCGGTCGCGATCGGGAAGGATGCCGAGCGCCCGCAGTCCCGAAGCGTACTCGTAGCGCAGCACGATCCGGTCGGTCGTGCAGCGCTCGGCGGTGAAGCGGACCTCGCGGACGCGATCCTCGCGCCGGCCGCCCCAGCCGGTGCCGGGGAACGCTTCACCCATCGCGCCGCCCGAGCCGTCCTTCTTCGCTTCGCCGTCGTCCTGCAGCGTCGCGCGTGGACTCGCGAGCGGCCCGATCGCTTCGGCCCGCGGTGCGGCCGGCGCGTCCGCGCCCTGCGGCGCGCCCTGCGGCGGCGCCGCGTTCGAGCGCCGCTCGTCGCGAGCGGGGTCCGGATCGGGCATGGGCCGGATCCACCACGGCAGCGTCTCGCGGAACGCGGTCACGCGAATCCAGCCCATGTCGCCGTTCGCCTGATCCGTGCGCCCGGCGTACGAGTGCGCCTCGTCGACGAAGACGAAGCGACGAACGTCGTCGAGCGACGTGCGCCAGCCGCGGATCTCGGTGCTCTGCCAAGGACCGAGCACGTACATCGCCTCGTCGGACGACTGGCTCGTGCGCTGCCCGGTGACGACGTTCAGGCCGTCGACCGCGACGAGGACCCCCACGCGCTGCGCCGTGTTGTTGCGCAGGGCGATCGTGTAGCCGCGCCCAGCGACAGCCTCGAGGTAGCGGCGCGAATCGCCGGAGGGCGAATCGAAGAGTGGCGCAGCGCGACCCTCGACGCGCACCTGGACGTCCACGAGCTGGCCGTCGACCCAGGTGCTCCCGAGCCACTGGGCGCGGGCGGGTGAAGCGAGAACGGCGCCGGCCGCGAGGATCGCGAGCGCGGACCGCAGCGTGCGAGACGACGAGGGGACAGCTCTCATGGCGAGGCTCCTTTCGACCCGGCGAGCGCCTGCTCGCGTGCGGTGTCGAAGGGGAGTACGCCGGCGCGCGGCGGTTATTCCCCTCGGGCCGCGTGCGATTCGCAAGGTGCGCAACCCCGGCGTAG
>DATJXF010000053.1:0-7556 GCA_035500415.1 Candidatus Acidiferrales bacterium
GGGATCGCCTCTATTGCTGCGTCCGCGAGGGGGCGGCCGTCGGCGACACTCGCCATCCCCCGTACGGTCTGCTGCGCGCCGACCAAGATGCCGTCAGGCTGGACTGCGGTACCGCACTGCTGGTTCGTGACGTTCGTGGTCCGGAAGTTGGGGAGCACCGTGACCTGCGCCGTCGTGTCGTACGGGCGTACCGTGGCGCGGTACAAGCCCATCGGGAGAACCGCCGAGTAAGAGCCGTTCGCGGCGCTCACCGTGGTGGTGAAAGCGAGGTCGGGGTTCGTGTCGAGAACGACGGTCGTCGTCATCCCGCTCACGAAGTCACGACAGAGCCCGACCGATTCGAAGACCACGTCGGCCCCAACCGGCCCGCCCCCCGAGAGCTTCAGAGTCCCCGAAACCGTCACCGGCGTGGGTAACTGCGGGTAGACCTCGGTCGCATCGAGCACGCCATTGACCGCCGCGAGGATGGCGGTCGGCAGGTTGGAGTGGGACGGCGGCTGCATCACGAGGGCAGCATTCTCCAGTGCATTGAGCGTCTTGGGGTGGTGACTCGTGAGCAGTCTCACTTGTTTGGCCTCCGTCCCGCTCAGTGACACCGCGTTCGAGATCCGCCGGAGCGACGTCTGGTCGCGCAGGTACGCGCTCCATCCGTCGAGCGGCAGTCCGTCCGCACGCGAGAGATCGAAGGTCGGGTAAGTCGGCCCCATCGCGCTGTTGATGGTGTCGAAGGGCGCACAGTTCGAACCTTGCGTCAGATCGCAGCCGTAGGTCACGTTCTCGTCGGGGTACGGCGCCATGCTCAGGTCGATGATTCGAATGTCCGGGGGGAATGCCTGATCGAACGGCGCGACGGGCATCAGGGTGCGCTCGTACGGCAGCGGGGCCAGCGAGAAGGAGTAGATGAGGCTCGGACCGGCGCCGGGTCCGGGAGGCGCCGAGGGCGACGAGTCCACCAGGTCTTCCGCATCGACTTGGCCCAAGGGCAGGCCGATCGTGGTCGCGTCGGCGAAGGAGGACCCCACCCGCGTCTGCGGTCGAAACGTCGCGTGGACGGGCATGACGGTGTTCAGCGGCGCCGGGTTTCCGAGGTTCCAGTTCGCCTGGCTCTGCGACGCTCCCGCCGGCTCCACAATCAGCTCGCCGCTCCCCGAGACGAGCGCCGGCAGCGGTGCGCATTGCCGGCCTGACGGACACGTGGCGGCCCCGGTCGGGCAGGTACCCACGCTGCCGAGCAACGTCGAGAACGGCACCGCCAAGATCGCCCCAGCCGCGTACGCTGCGTCCTCGCTGAGGGAGACGACCGCCGTCCAGGTCCCGATAGACGCGCTCTGGCAGATCCCGTTCAGGCAGGATGGGCCTGCACGTCCCGGCGCGAACGCCTGGCACTGCTGAGACGTGCTGCAAGAGTTGATCGGCGCGGCCGAACGAGCTGCAGGCGTGACGGTGACGCAGGCTGCCGCCATCACGACCGTCCCGAGCGCCGGGAGACGGGACGCGCTCACGGGTCCACCCCGGACTCCGGGCTCGGGCCGGATTCGGGCGTGACGGGAAGCCCGTCAGCACCAGCATCGCCCGGCGGAAACGCCCCGTCTTGGAAGGCGCCGGCATCATAGAAATTGCACAGGACTCCCGGTGGCTCGTACTCCCAGCTGAGGGCGTCGCCGCCGATGCTGTCGAACACCTGTAGGGCGCTGAAACCGTGGCCGACCATGAAGGTGAAGACGTGGCAGTGGCCGTCGGTAGGCTGAGCGCCGACGGGCGGATCCTCCACCACGACGCCTCCGTCCAGGACGGATGTGAGGCAGGCAGACTCGCCCTTGAAAACAGGGCCCTCTTGCGACTCGGTGTCCTTGTCGAAGAGCCTCCACTCACAGTTGGCGGTGGGATCCGGCAACTGGACCGGGACCAAGAAGGCGTTCTGGGGCGGCCAGCCGTTGAGCAGTCCCTCGGGCGGCTGCACGGTCGTGTGGACGATGAGCGGTCGCTCGTTCGTGCTCGTGCCGATGTCCGCCGGTGGGGCCGTCAGGCACGCGGCGATGCCGGCGATCGCGGCGATGGCGCATGCGGCGGCGGCGGCGAGGGCCGCGGCGACACGCGCGCGAGGGCCGAGAGGCACGAGCGGGAGCATCCGTCGAAGTCAGAATAGGCTGAAGCGACCTGACGAAATGGTGCCACGCGGAGGGGCGGGCGTCACAGAATGCCACCGGGCGGCCGCATACTCCGGGCTCACTGCGAGGCGCAGCAGGTCGGCGAGCGCCGGCTCTGCCTCGCAGAGCCCGCGCAGGGACGCGATCGACGGCGGCTCGACCGCCCTGTGCTGCGACTCGGCGAGCAGCGCGCGCGTCGCGTACGCGAAGTCGCCCGCGAGGAACATCCCGACGCGCCGTCCGCTCTGGTGCGCCCGCTCGACCAGCTCCTCGTACTCCGGGACCTGCGCCGAGCCGAGGACCTCCTGCAGGCGACGCTGGGCGCGCGCCGGGACGATCTGCCAGAACGACTCGGCGAGCCGGGCCACGCGCGCGTCGACGCGCCGGCCCATCTCGGGCGGCCCGAACGCCGCGCGGAGCGCCTCGATCAGGGTGCGCCCTTCGGCCGGCGGGAGCCCAAGGCGGAGCACGTTCTGCGGCAGGGCCGCCGCCATCCCGCGGCCGAGCGCGAACCGGAGCTCCGTCGTCTCCTCGCGCACGTCGCCGGCGAGGATCACCGAGGGCGGCGAGAGCAGCGCCACGTGAGACGCGGGCGTCCCGGCGGTCGCGCGCGGGACGAAGAGCGGGATGCGCGGCGTCTCGAGCACCCGCATCGCCGACTCGTAGAGGCGCGCGATGGTCGAGGTGCTGCCCGGCACGACGCGCTCGACGCCGGTGATGCCGTAGCTCGCGGCGTCGCGCACGAAGAGCTGCATGGCGCCGTCCCAGAGCAGCGTCAGGGCTTCGCCGGCGACGTCCATCGAGGGACGCGCCAGGATCGCCAGGATGCCCGGCTCGTCGGGCTGTGCGTAGAGCGGCGGTGGGGGTAGCGGCCCGGCCCCCGGGTCGAAGGCGCGCAGGACGTGCTCGACGGCGCGCGCGTAGACGCGATCCTCGTCGGCCACGGCGGCGACGCGCAGCGACTCGAGCCGATCCATGTCGCCCGGCTCGAGGCCCACCTGCTGCCGCCGCACGCGCACCAGGTCGCGCGTGCGCTCGGGCGTGGAGGCGACGAGCGGCGCGAGCAGATCCCCCGCGGCCACGAGCCCGTCGGCAAGCGCCTCCCAGAGCAACGGCTCGGCGCCGCGCACGTCGCCCCGCTCGAGCCGCGCCTGCCCCAGCGTCAGACGCGCCAGCGCGCGCTCGGCGGGAGTGGGCGCCGAACGCACCGCGGCCTCGAGCGACTCGAGCGCAGGATCGGTCTCCGAAGCGGAAGGCGGCGGACGCCGGCTCGACGTGGCGATGGCTTCCTCGATCGCGGCAGGCGCCACGCTGCGGGCGCGCGTCACCTGCGACAGGCGCGAGCGCCTGCCCGCGGCGTCCGTCTGGGTGTCCTCGTGGCCGCTCGCGACCTCGAGGAACCACTCCGCATCCTCGTAGCGCCCCGCGCGCTCGGCGGCGTCCGCGGCGGCGAGCGCCGTGCGCCCCCGGTTGCGGAGCTCGAGCAGCGATCCGCCCAGCGCGATGCGGTACGAATCGACCGCCTCGTCGTACTGCCCGAGGCCCAGGAAGCGCTCGGCGAATCCGAGCGCGATCAGCGGATGCGCGCCGATGATGGCGTTGGTCGCCTCCAGCTCCTTGAACCCTGCACTGCCTCCCTGCACGACGTCGAGCGCCTCGGCGAGCAAGAACGCCCGCAGCGCCTCGTCGTCTTGTCCGAGCGGCTCGCGGATGCGCGCGAGCTCCTCGATCGTGTGACGCGCCTCGGCCGGGCTGCCGGCGCCGCGGAAGCGGTACTCGAGCCCGCGCGCCAGGAGCTGCGGCGTCCCGCGGTCCGGTGACGCGGTGGCGGCGCGACGCGCCCTTTCGAGGGCGCGCGTCGAGTCCCCCGTGCGCGCCGCGGCGTGCGACGCCTCGAGCAGCAGGTCGCTGCGCGTGCGCGGGTCGGCGCCGTCGGTGACGGCCAGCGCTTCGAGCGCGTCGCCGAGCTCCTTGTCCGATCCGAGGTTGCGTGCCGTCTCGATGCGCAGCGCGAGCGCCTCCGTGTGCGACGGCCGGCGCTCGAGCACCCGCTTCGCGTGGTCGAGCGCCGCCTCGACGTCACCGGCCGCGAGGGAGGCGCGCCCGGCGCGCAGCTCCAGGTCGTCGCGCTCCGTCGCGTCCACCTCGACGGACGCCGCCTTGCGCCAGAGAGGCGCGGAGCGCGCGTGCTCGCCCTGGCGGTCCAGCAAGTCGGCCAGGTAACGCAGGGCGCTCACGTTGTCGGGCCACTCGTTGAGCAGCAGCGCGAGCTCGTCGCACGCGTCCTTCAGTCGCCCGAGGCGCTGCTCGAGGATCGCGGCCCGCCGCAGGCGCACGGCGCGCAGCATCTCGCGCGTGCCCGAGTGCGCGCTGAGGCGCTCGGCGCGCCGCGCCAGGTGGTCCACGAGCTCGTCGTAGTGCCCGCGCGCGACGATGACGGACTCGATGGCCTGATCGGCGACCTCGTCGTCCGGGTCGAGCTCGATGACGAGGTGCCAGGTGCGCATCGCCGCGTCGAAGTCGCGACGCCGCTCGTGCGCCCGCGCGAGGCGCTTGAACACCGGGACCCGGCCCTCGTCGCCCACCCTCGCCGCAATGTGCTCGAGTGCGTGCACGCGCGTCTCATCGTCCTCGGCCATCTCGGCGAGTCGCTCGAGGGCGCTCCAGCGCTCGAGAGGCTTCGGATCGAGCTTGCAGGCCTCGATCTGGGCCCGCACGGCGCCCTCCTTGTCGCCGCGCGCCTCGCGACGTTCGGCGATCTCGGACCAGCGGTCGGCGCGCATCGACTCGGGCGCCTCGTCGCTCGCGGCCTCGCGCTGCACGCGCGCCTCGATCTCGTTGCCCCGGCCGGCGGCTTCCCAGGCGACGCGGAGCTCGCGCTCCGCCTCGGCGCGCACGTCGCCCTTCAGGAGCTCGACGGCGCGCTCGAAGAGCTGGGCCGCCTCGCCGTACGCCGCCTCGTGCGCGCGCGCACGTGCCGCTGCCAGGAGGGCCTCGCCCCGCCGCGCGGGGGTCACGCGCTTGGTCAGCCGATCGGCCAGCTCCGGGACGGCGCGCACCGCAGCGTCGGCCTCGACCACGAGCGCGTCCTCGTCCGGCTCCCGCGACGCCGCGAGGACGGCGGCCCGCGCGCGAATGCGATCGTCGTGCAGGGCTGCGCCCATCGCGCCGAGCAGGCGCAGCACCGGGATCCCGACGTTGGCGTGCGGTTTCTCGGCCGCGTCGACGAGCTCCACCACGCGCGCACCGGCACCCTCGGCGCGTGCGAGAACCGCAGCACGCGCGAGCAGCCCGGCATACTCGTCGACGTCTGCGTCGGACGAGAAGGCCCGGACGACGCACGCGAGGGCGCTCGCCGCGTCGTCGAAGAGATCGAGTGACGTCTCGGCGAAGACGAGTGCGACACGCGCCCCCTCCGGGCCGTCGAGCCGCTCGGTGATCGTGCGCGCCGCGCGCGCCAGGCGCATCTCGAGCCCGTCACGCTCTTCGGGGCTGTAACGCAGGAGCTCGCGCGCCGCGTCGCGGAGCATGGCGATTGTCCCGACGTTGGGCGATGCGACCGCCGCGCGCAGGAGCACGTCCACCCTACGCCTCGCGCCCTCCTCCCCTTCCCCCGCGATGCTCGCGGCCCGCAGGAGCCACGATGCACGCGAGACCGCCTCGCGGGCGCTCTCGGCCACGTGCTCGATGGTGCGGACGGCGTGCAGGCGGTCGCCCGCGCGCTCGGCGGCGCGCGCGAGGAGATGGAAGCTCGAGCCCTCGGTGGGCACCGCGTAGAACGCCTGCGCGGCGTGCCGCAGCGCCAGCGCGCTCTCGGCGCGGCGCTCGAAGAAGCGGGCGCCCCGGTAGTGCGCCGCGCGGCGGCCGAAGCGACCGAGGGCGCGGTTGGCCACGTGCTGGTAGAGGCCCGACAGCGCCGGGTACTCGCGCGTCTTGTCGACCGCGCGCTCCGCCACCTCCAGCGCATCGGCACACGAGGGGCTGCGCGTGATGCCGCGGCTCGCGAGGTCGAGCGCGAGTCGCCACTCCCCGATGGTCAGCGCGGCACGCCCGGCGTCGGCCGCGATCGTGGCGGCGTTCGCGTCGTCCGGCTCGCTGTCGACCAGACGCGCGAGATACTCGAACGCGAAGTCGGCCCCGGCGAACTCGACGAGGTCGAGCGCCATCGTGACGTGCCCGCGCCACGGCGAGAGCCGCGCCGCGCGCTGCCAGGCGGTGACGGCGCCCATGCGATCGTCGGCGAGATCCCAGAGCGCGGCGCCGAGCTCGCGCCACGCCGGCACCGCCTCCTCGCTCTTGTCCGCGAGCTCGGCACGCGCGCGCATGCGCCAGAGGAGCGCATCGGCCCCGAGCGGCCGCTCCGACAGACGCGCGAGGCGATTCTCCAGGTCCGGCGAGCGCAGGCCCTCGTGCACCGCGCGCGCGACGATGCGCACCTCGGCCTCGTCGTCGCCCATGCGCTCACGGATCCGAGCGAGCGTCGCGTAGAGCTCCGCCCTGTCGGCACCTTCGGCGCCGCATCCGAGCCAGCGCTCGAGCACCGCAGCGGTGAAGCCCTGGTCCGACGCGCGCTCAGCCACGCGGAGCATCGCCTCGCGCAGGTCGGGCCACTTGGGGCCGAACACGTCGAGCGCGCGGCGGGCTACGACCGCGGCGCGATCGGGATCCAGCTTGGCCAGCTCGTCGAGGGCGCGGGCGAAGGGCGCGGCGAGCCAGGCCGCCGGCTGCGGCTGCGACAGCAGCCACGCGAGCGCGTCGCCCAGCCGCCCGCCGTCGCGGGCCCGCAAGAGGCGCTGCAGCAGCTTCTCGATCGCGTCGCGCTCGCCGGGAGACAGCGCGACGATGCGCTGGCTCCAGCCCACCGCGAGCTCCGGCTCGACGAGCGCGTCGAGTGCGTCGGCGAGCGAGGTGCACCACGAGATGCGCGGACCGACCAGGGATATGGCGCGTTCGAACGCCGCAGCCGCCGCGCGATCGCGCTCCCTACCGAACACGTCGGCGAGCGTCGCCACGCATCGAGCGCTCGCGGGGTCCGACTGCATCGCCAGCTCGGCGAGGCGTCGTGCGCCGTCGCGGTCCCCGGATCCCGAGAGGCGGTCGGCGGCGGCGGTGAGCAGCACGGCGCGCACCCCGGGCGCTGCCGTCGTGGCGACGCGCTCGAGCGCGCCGGCGAGAATCGGGTTCGCGCCGCGTTCCGCGTGCAATCGGGCGAGCTGCGCAAGCCCGGCCGTCAGCGCGGCGTGCGCGGGGTCGGTCGAGGTGGACATGAAGCGAGCGGATTCTTCTGGGTTGATCGGGCAACCGCGGGCGGCTCTCCCTGCCGTTTCCGCAAGTCTAACAGTCTGCTGCGGATGAATTAGATTGTTTTGTCTAGACGGCATCGCTAGATTGGAGGCGAAGGGGCCGACC
>DATJXF010000054.1:0-14545 GCA_035500415.1 Candidatus Acidiferrales bacterium
CCGCTGCCGCGTGCGAGGAGCGCGCTGCGCGCGTTGCCGAAGAAGTCGACCGCGAGCGCCGGACGCTCGCGCCGCAGGGCGAACATCGTGCGCACCGTGGCGGCCATCGTGCGCTCGAGCGGCCAGATGCGGGCGACGAACGGCAGACCCTCGAGCACGGGCGCGAAGCGCGCCTCGGTGACGACGTGCAGTGGCGCCCCGGGATATCCCGCGGCGAGCGAGGCGAGCGCGGGGGTCGTGAGCACGACGTCGCCGAGCGCGCGCAGCCGCACGGCCACGATCGGAGCGCTCACGCGTGCGCGACCGCAGCGCGGACCGCCTCGCGCGCCCACGCGTCGACCGAACGCAGCTGCTCGAGCGACTCGACGGGCTCGGGCCGGTGCCGCTCGAGCACGCGAGCGATCAGCTCGGGCACCTGGCCCAGCGTCACAGCTCCATCGAGGAATGCCTGCACCGCGACCTCGTCGGCGGCGTTGAGGGCGCACGGCGCCGTGCCGCCGGCGTGCCCCGCGGCGAGCGCGCACGCGTAGGCGGGATGGCGCGCGGGATCGATGGGTTCGAACGTGAGCCCGGCGAGGTCGGTCGCCGCGAGCGCCGGCGTCGCCGGCCCCCAGCGTTCGGGCCACGACAGCGCGAGCTGGATCGGCAGCCGCATGTCGGCGCGTGCGAGCTGCGCGAGCAGCGAGCCGTCGCGGAACGTGGCCAGCGCGTGCACGACCGCCTGGGGGTGGATCACGGCGTCGATCTGGTCCCAGCCGAGCCCGAAGAGCCAGTGCGCCTCGATCACCTCGAGGCCCTTGTTGAAGAGCGTCGCCGAATCGGTCGTGATGCGCGGCCCCATCGCCCAGACCGGATGCGCAAGCACCTCGTCGCGCGTCGCGCGTCGCCAGTCCGGGTGATGGCGGAGCGGCCCGCCCGAGGCCGTGAGCGTCAGGCGCGCGACCTCGGCCGGCGGCCGGCCGAGCAGGCACTGGAGCGCCGCGCTGTGCTCGCTGTCGACGGGGACGAGTTCGCCGCCGGCACGCCGCAGCTCGCGCTCGACCAGCGCGCCGCCCACGACGAGCGTCTCCTTGTTGGCCAGCGCGAGTCGCGCGCCGCGGCGGAGCGCTGCCAGCGACGGAGCGAGCCCCGCGGCGCCCACGATGCCGTTGACGACGAGCGCGGCCCCGCAGCCGCCCGCGACGCGCTCCGCCGCACCGGGCCCGATCTCGACGTGTGCGCCGGGCGAGGCGTGCGCGAGCTCGGCGCGCGCGCCCTCCGGGTCGTCCGCTCGCTCGAGCCCGATCCACGCCGGACGCCAGCGCGCGGCCTGCGCCGCGAGCGCGGCGCGGTCGCGGCCCGCGGCGAGCGCGGCCACGCGGAGCCGGCCGGGCTCGCGCTCCGCCACCTCGAGCGCCTGCGTCCCGATCGAGCCCGTCGAGCCGAGCACCGCGAGCTCGCGCGAGGCCGCATCCGGGCTCATGCCGCCCTCATGGGATCTGGAACACCACGATCTTGAGGTAGTAGTAGAGGATCGGCGCCCCGAAGTAGAGGCTGTCGAAGCGGTCGAGCATGCCGCCGTGCCCCGGGATCAGGTCGGAGGAGTCGCCGCTCGCCGCGTCGCGCTTGAGCAGCGACTCGACCAGGTCGCCGACCTGTCCGCACACACCGACCAGGGCGCCGATCGCCAGCACGTCGATCGGCCGAAGCCACGGCTGGCCGGCGCGCGAGTGCATGAACCACACCGATCCCACCCAGGCGCCGAGCAGCGCGAACGCGAAGCCTCCGATCGAGCCCTCGAGGGTCTTCCGCGGCGAGATCGTCGTCCATGGCCGCGTCCGGCCGAGCCAGCGACCGACCGCGTAGGCGCCGGTGTCGCAGCTCCACGTGACGAGGAACGCGTAGAGCACGAGCCGTGCGCCGTCGGCGTAGTCGAGCCCGGCGCGCCACGGCAGCTCGCGCAACAGCACGAAATGCGCGGAGAGCCAGCCGACGTAGAGCACGCCGAAGACCGTGACCGACATGTTCTCGACAATGCCGCGCCGCTCGGGATGGCGCAGCGCGAGCGCGAGCAGCAGCAGCAGCGCCGCGGTCGCGAAGAACGCGGCGTGCGGCGTGTGCGGGCGGTACGCCAGCACGAGGACGCCGAGCGCGCTCGCGTGCCCGAGCCAGACCTCGGGCCGGTAGCCCTTCGCGCGCATCATTCGATAGAATTCGACGAGCCCGGCGATCGTCTGCATCGCGACGAAGGCGAGGAACGGCACGCCACCTGCGTTCGCAAGCAGCAGCAGCAGCGGCACGAACAGCAGTCCGCTCGCGATCCGCAGGCCGAGCGACCAGGAGCCGGACTTCGCCGGGGCGCGCGCACCGGCGAGCTCCGGGCCGGGTTCGGGCGAGGTGCTCATGGCGCCCTCAGTCCGTGCGCCCGAAGCGGCGCTCGCGCTTCTGGTAATCGGCGATCGCCTGGTAGAGGTGGCGGCGGCGGAAGTCGGGCCACAGCGTCTCGGTGATCCAGAGCTCGGTGTAGGCGAGCTGCCAGAGCAGGAAGTTCGAAATCCGCATCTCGCCGCTCGTGCGGATCAGCAGATCCGGATCGGGCAGCCCGGCGGTCGAGAGATAGCTCGCGAAGAGCTCGGCGTCGATGCCGGAGGGCTGCACGCGCCGATCGCGCACGTCCCCGGCGAGCCGCCGCACCGCGTCGACGATCTCCGCGCGGCCGCTGTAGGAGAGCGCGAGGTTCAGCAGCATGCCGGTCGAGCCGGCGAGGTGTTCCTGCGTCTGCGCGATCTCGCGCCGCACGGGAGCGGGCAGCTCGTCGGCGCGCCCGATGATCTGCAGCCGCACGTTGCGCTCGCGCAGCTCGCGGCGCTCGGCCCGCAGCGTCTGGCGCAGGATCGTCATGAGCGCGGCAACCTCACGGGCGGGACGCTGCCAGTTCTCCACGGAGAACGTGTAGAGCGTCAGCACCTCGACCCCGAGTGCGACGCAGCCCTTCACCGCCTCGCGGACCGACTCGCGCCCGGCGCGATGCCCCATGAGCCGGGGCACGCCGCGCGCCTTCGCCCAGCGGCCGTTGCCGTCCATGATGATGGCGACGTGGCGCGGAATCTCGCCGCTGGCGATCAGCTCTTCGGGAGTCGGGGTTCGGGTCGACAACGCCTCTCCGCGCGCGGGCGCGTACTCCCGGCGACCGCGCCGCGCGGCCGCCGGACGCGATCAGACCTCCATCACCTCGGCGGTCTTGCGCTTGAGCAGATCGTCGATGAGCGCGATGTAGCGGTCCGTCAACTTCTGCGCCTCGGCGGTCAGGCGCTTGGCGTCGTCCGCGGGGAGCTCCCCGTCGTGCTCGGCGTCCTTGAGCTCCTTGTTCGCGTCGTGGCGGACCTGGCGCACGTGAACGCGGCCCTCTTCCGCGAACTTCGAGATCAGCTTCACGAGCTCCTTGCGGCGCTCCTCGGTCAGCGAGGGAACCGGGATGCGGATCACCTGCCCGTCGTCGGCCGGATGGAGGCCGAGATTCGCCTCGTTGACACCCTTCGTGATCGCCTTGATGAGCGACTTGTCGAACGGCTGCACCAGCAGAAGTCGCGGCTCGGGCGTGGAAATGGACGCAACCTGCTTGAGCTCCATGCCCGTGCCGTACGCCTCGACGCGCACGGTGTCGAGCAGGCCCGGGCTCGCCTTGCCCGTCCGGACGCCATTGAACTCGTGGCGCACGAACTCCAGCGACTTCTTCATGCGCTCTTCGGCCGCGACCAGGATCTTGTGGGACATGACCGTCACTCTCCTACGCTCGTTCCAACCGGCTCGCCGTTCACGATCCGCACGAGGTTGCCCCGCTGCCCGATGTTGAAGACGACCAGCGGCAGGCGGTTGTCCATGCAGAGCGAGATCGCGGTCGAGTCCATGACCTTGAGACCGCGGCTCAGGATATCCATGTAGCCGATGCGGGGAAAGAAGCGCGCGGACGAGTCGCGGACCGGATCGTCGGAATAGACGCCGTCCACCTTCGTGCCCTTGAGGATCACCTCGGCGCCGATCTCCACTGCCCGCAGGACCGCCGCGGTGTCCGTCGTGAAGTACGGGTTGCCCGTTCCCGCCGCGAGCACGATCACGCGGTTCTTCTCGAGGTGTCGCACGGCGCGCCGCCGGATGTAGGGCTCGGCCACCTGGTCCATCTTGATCGCGGACAGTACCCGCGTGAACAGCGCGCGCGCTTCAAGCGCGTGCTGAAGCGCGAGGCTGTTGATGACCGTCGCGAGCATCCCCATGTGGTCGGCCGCGACGCGGTCCATCCCGCGCGTGCTGCCCGCGAGGCCGCGGAAGATGTTGCCGCCGCCGAGGACGATGCCGACCTGCACGCCCATCGAGTGCACCTCGTGGATCTCGTCCGCGAGGGTTTCGAGCACCGTGTCGTCGATGCCCTGCCCGGCGGGCCCGGCGAGCAGCTCGCCGCTCAGCTTGAGCAGGATGCGTCGATACTTCGCGCCCAAGCCTACTCCGCGCCGAGCCGGAAGCGAACGAAGCGGCGGACGACGCAGTTCTCGCCCGTCCGGGCCGACGTCTCCTTCACGAGGTCGCCCACGATCTTCTTGTCGTCCTTGATGAACGGCTGCTCGAGCAGGCAGACCTCGGAGTAGAACTTGTTCACCTTGCCGTCGAGGATGCGGTCGATCATGTTCGCCGGCTTGCCTTCGTTGGCGAGCTGCGCCGCGTAGATCTCGCGCTCCTTCGCGACGCGCTGGGCCGGCACGTCCTCCCGGCGCACGTAGTCGGCGCCGGCGGCTGCGACCTGCATCGCGAGGTCCTTGCAGAGCACGCGGAAGTCGTCGGTTCGCGCCACGAAGTCGGTCTCGCAGTTGACTTCGATGAGCACGCCGATGCGCGCGTCGTGGATGTACGACTCGACGCGCCCCTGCGTGGCGGTCCGGTCCGAGCGCTTCTCGGCTTTCGCGATGCCGGACTTGCGCAGCACTTCGACCGCTTTCTCGACGTTGCCCGCGGCCTCGGACAGCGCCTTCTTGCACTCCATCATCCCCGCCCCGGTCATGTCCCGGAGCTGCTTCACGAGATCGGCGGTGATCGTCATGTCGTCCCTCTGTTGGAACGCCCGTCCACGCGCTGCCGCGCGGACGGGCGCGAGATCGTCGAATCGGGTGGTGCGGTCGCTACGCGCCGGCCGTCGCCGGGGTCTCGGCGTCGCTGGCGTCGCCGCCGAACGAAACCGTCTCCTGGTCCGCGCCCTCGAACGCCATGCTGCGCGCCTCGCCCACCGCGTCGGCGACGAGTCCGCTGAAGAGCCGGATCGCGCGGAGCGCGTCGTCGTTGCCGGGGATCGGGAAGTCGATGACGGACGGATCGCAATTCGTGTCGACGATGCCGACGATCGGGATCCCGAGCCGGTTCGCCTCGGCGACCGCGATCTTCTCCTTCTTCGTGTCGACGATGAACACGACCGAAGGCAGGCCGGGCATCTCCTTGATGCCCGCGAACCCGAACTGCAGACGCTCGCGCTCACGCGTCAGGCGCGACACTTCCTTCTTCGCGAGCTTCTCGAAGGTACCGTCGGCGGCCATGCCGTCGAGCTCCTTGAGGCGCTTGATGCTGCTGCGGATGGTCTTGAAGTTGGTGAGCATCCCGCCGAGCCAGCGCTCGGTCACGAAGAACTGGCCCGAGCGCGTCGCGTCCTCGGCGACGATGCCCTTCGCCTGCTTCTTCGTCCCGACGAACAGCACGTGCCCGCCGCTGCGCACGACCTTGTGGATCGCGGCGCGCGCGTCCTGGATGCATTTGAGCGTCTTCTGGAGATCGATGATGTAGATGCCGTTCCGCTCCATGAAGATGAATTTCTTCATCTGCGGATTCCAGCGTCGCGTCTGGTGCCCGAAGTGCACTCCGGCTTCGAGCAGGTCTCTCATCGTCACTTCGGCCACGTGCTGCCTCCTCGAAGGGGTTCTGCCTCCGCCCCGCGTGTGTCGACTCGCGCCTTCCCGCGGACGATCCGTCCGCCGGACCCCGGCGCCCGTCGGGGCGTGTGGATTTGTGGTTCCGGCCCCGCTCAGCGCTTGCTGAACTGGAACCGCTTGCGGGCACCCGGCTGCCCGTACTTCTTGCGCTCCTTCATCCGGGAATCACGCGTGAGCAGGCCGTCCCGCCCGAGCACGGGCTTGAGGCTCTCGTCGTGACGCACGAGCGCGCGCGCGATCGCCATGCGGATCGCGCCCGCCTGTCCCGTCAGCCCGCCGCCGATCACGCGGGCCTGCACGTCGAACTTGTCGAGGTTGTTCGTGAGGGCGAGCGGCTGCATCGCGACCAGCACGAGCGAGTCGCGCTTCAGGTACTCCGCGATCGTGCGGTCGTTCACCATCACCTTGCCGGCGCCCGGCAGCAGCCGGACGCGCGCCACCGCTTCCTTGCGTCTGCCCGTCAGGGGCCGTGTCGTCGTCACCGTGGCCATGTCGTCCCCTTTCAGGCCTCGAGTTGCCAGGTTTCGGGCCGCTGCGCCTCGTGCGGGTGCTCCGCGCCGGCGTACACCTTGAGCTTGCGGAACATCGCGTCGCCGAGCCGGTTCTTGGGCATCATGCCGCGAACGGCCTTCTGAACGACGCGCTCGGGATGGCGGGCGAGCATCTCGGTGAGCCGCGTCCAGGTCGCGCCGCCCGGGTACATCGTGTGATGGAAGTAGGTCTTCTTCACCGGCTTGGTGCCGGTCAGCCGGACCTTGGCCGCGTTGATCACGATGACGTGGTCACCGGTGTCGACGTGGGGCGTGTAGATCGGCTTGTGCTTGCCCTTGAGCACGCTCGCCACCTGGGCCGCCAGGCGCCCGAGGGTCTTGCCCTCGGCGTCCACGACGAGCCACCGGCGCTGAACGTCCGCCTCGCGGGCCGAAAACGTGGTCATCCTGCCTCCGAAAGTCCACCGGGATCGTCGCGGAGACACGGCCCGCGAGCGATCGGGGCCGTGCAAAGCTCCGCGGAGCCCGCATCCAGCGCGGGCAGAAAGCGCTGGAACCTAGCACCCGCCCGGAAGCGGTGTCAAGCACGAGGGTTGCGGGCGCGCGCCGCCCGCGGCCCAGGACACCCGGGGTCCTCGAGGCGGACCTCAGGACTTCGCGAACTCGGCGAGCACGGCGCGAAGCCGGGCGAGCGGCAACCCAACGACGGTGGTGTAATCGCCTTCGATCCGGCGCACGAACTGTCCCGCCAGGCCCTGGATGCCGTAGGCCCCGGCCTTGTCGAGCGCTTCGCCGCTCGCGAGGTAGTCCTCGATGTCCCGCGCCGAGAGGCGGACGACGTCCACGTGCGTGCACTCGGCGGCCGTGCGCTGCTCGCCGCCGCCGATCACGGCCAGGCCCGTCCAGACCTCGTGGCGGCGGCCGTGCAGCCGCTGCAGCATGGCGCGCGCCTCGGCGAGGTCCGCGGGCTTGCCGAGCCGCTTGCCGCGCGAGACCACGACCGTGTCGGCGCCGATCACGACGGCGTCCGGCCGCCGGGCCGCGATGCGCCGTGCCTTCTCGAGCGCGAGCGAGCGCACGCCGTGCCGAGGCTCGGCCCTGCCGGGCCACTCGCGGTCGGGGCCGGGATCGACGACCGTGAACGACGCGCCCGCCTGCTTGAGCAGCGCGACGCGACGCGGCGACGCCGACGCGAGGACGAGCGGCGCCGAGCCGCGCCAGAAGGGCCCGCCGCGCGGCTTCACGCGCCGCCCCCCGCCGCGGGCGATTCGACGAGCAGCGTCACCGGGCCGTCGTTCACCAGCTCGACCTGCATGTGCGCGCGGAAGACACCGCGCTCGACGCGCACGCCCTCGCCGGCGAGCGAAACGCAGAAGCGCTCGAAGAGCGGCTCGGCGAGCTCGGGCCGCGCCGCCGCCGTGAACTCGGGGCGCCGCCCGTGACGCGCGTCGCCGTAGAGCGTGAACTGCGGCACGACGAGCGCGGCGCCGCCGTGCTCGCGCACGTCGCGGTTCATCTTCCCCTCCTCGTCCGCGAACACCCGCAGCCCGGCCAGCTTGGTGGCGAGCCAGTCGGCCTCGGCCGGCCCGTCGGCGTGCGTGGCGCCGAGCAGCACGAGCAGCCCGCGCTCGATCGCGCCGGTCACGCGCCCGTCGACCGTCACGCTCGCGCGCCCGACGCGCTGGATCAGCGCCCTCACGCGCTCTCCCCCGCGCGCCCGCCGCCGCCGCGCAGCAGGCGCTGGCGGCGCTCGACGCGCTGGACGCCCGGCACGCGGCGAATCGCGTTCATCACCTCCTGCAGCTTCGCGAGGTGCGGCACCTCGACCACGAAGACGCCGCGCACGAGCCGGTCCTCGGACTGCATGCCTGCGGTGCGGATGTTGACGCTCGTCACCGTGATCGCGCGTGCGATGTCCGCGAGCAGCGAGGCGCGATCCTTTCCCGTCACCACCAGGCGGACCGGGAACGTATCGCCGGCGCGCGCGTCCCACTCGACCGCGACGCGGCGCTCGGGCGCGACCTGCTTGCTGAAGCTGTTCGGACAGTCCTGGCGATGGAGCGAGACGCCGCGCCCGATCGTGACGATGCCGATCACCGGATCTCCCGGGACGGGCTGGCAGCAGCGCGCGTAGCTCACCATGACGTTGTCGATGCCCTGGATGCGCACGCCCCCCGCGGGTTTCTTCGCGATCCCGAGCGCCTCGAGCGGGCCGCGCGTCAGCCGCTCGGCGAGCCCCTCCCTGGGCGGCGTCAGCTTGCGGGTGACGACGGTGAGCGAGAGCTGGCCCTCGCCGATGCGCGCGAAGAGCTGGTCCAGGTCCTCGCAGCCCTCCTCGCGCGCGACCTCGGCGAGCGGCGCGTCCTCGAGGCGGACGCGTGCGCGCTTGAGCTCGCGCTCGACCATCTCGCGGCCGAGCGCGACGCTGTCGTCGTGGCGCTGTTCGCGCAGCCAGTGCCGGATCTTGGCCCGCGCGTGGGCCGTGCGCGCGATCTTGAGCCAGTCGTCGTGAGGCCGGGCGCTCGGCGCGGTGACGATCTCGACCGTGTCGCCGTTCCGCAGCTCGTAGCGCAGCGGCACGAGCTCGCCGTTCACGCGCGCGCCGACTGTGCGCTCGCCCACCTGGGTGTGGATCAGGTAGGCGAAGTCGAGCGGGGTCGCGCCCTTCGCGAGCCGCTTGAGCTCGCGGCGGGGCGTGTAGACGAACACCTCCTCCTGGTGGAGCGCGGTGCGGAGGAAGTCCATGTACTCGGCATCCTCGGTCTCGCGCTGCAGTCCCGCGATCTGAGCGACGAAGCCACCCAGACGCGCGTCGAGCTCCTCGTCGAGCCGGCCGCCCTGCTTGTAGACGTAGTGCGCGGCGACGCCTGTTTCC
Organism: Candidatus Acidiferrales bacterium; assembly: GCA_035500415.1. Lineage (GTDB taxonomy): Bacteria > Eisenbacteria > RBG-16-71-46 > RBG-16-71-46 > RBG-16-71-46 > CAIXRL01. The sequence goes on from DATJXF010000054.1 coordinate 9,312, forward strand.
GCGGTGCGGTGCATGTCCCAGGTGCGGATCTGCACCTCGACCAGCTGGTGATCCGGCGTGAGCACCGTGGTGTGCAGCGACTGGTACATGTTGCTCTTCGGCGTCGCGATGTAGTCCTTGAAGCGCTCCGCGACCGGGCTGAAGAGGTCGTGCACGACGCCGAGCGCGCGATAGCAGTCGTTGCGCGTGTGCGTGATGATCCGGATGCCGAACAGGTCGTAGACGCCCTCGAGCGAGCGCCCCGCGGCCATCTTGCTGTAGATCGAATAGAAGTGCTTCGGCCGTCCGCTCACCTCGGCCTTGAGCCCAACCGCCTTCAGCGCCTCGCGCAGCTGGGTCATCACGCCCGCGAGGAACGCCTCGCGCTCCTGCCGCCGCGCCTGGATGCTGTTCGCGAGCTCGTGGTAGGCGGTCGGTTCGAGCACCTTGAGGCTCAGGTCTTCGAGCTCGCGCTTGATGCTGGCCATGCCGAGACGGTGCGCGAGCGGCGCGTAGATCTCGCGCGTCTCCGTGGCGATGCGCTGCGCCTTGTCCGCCCGCACGTACTCGATCGTGCGCATGTTGTGGAGCCGGTCGGCGAGCTTGATGAAGATGACGCGAAGGTCGCGCGACATCGACAGCAGCATCTTGCGGAAGTTCTCCGCCTGCGCCGCCTCGCGGCTGTCGAAGTGCATGGCGGACAGCTTGGTCACGCCCTCGACGAGCGAGGCGACCTCACGACCCCAGTGCTTCTCGACCTCGGCGGCCGAGATCCGCGTGTCCTCGACCACGTCGTGGAGCAGCGCCGCGCACGCGAGCGTCGTGTCCATCCGGGACTCGAGCAGGTCGAGCAGGATCCGGCACACCTCGACGGCGTGCGAGATGAACGGCTGGCCGGACTCGCGGCGCTGATCGCCGTGCGCCGCGGCGGCGAAGTCGAAGCACGCCCCGACGCGGTCGCGATCGACGCGCGGCGCACGCTCGGCGAGCGCGCTCATGAGCGCGGCGCGCAGCTCGGGATGGGTCGTGCCGGCGTTCATGCGGGGTCGCGCCGCCGGCGCGTCAGGGCAGCCTCGCGGCCTTGAGCTTGAGCTGCACGGTTTGCGACGGCCGCCACTCGTTGCGCGTCGGCACGAACACGAGGTCGGCGCGGCCGGAGCGCGCGAGCGCAGGCGCGAGCTCGCCCATCCCGAAGCCGATCGCCTCCACCTCGGACGACTCGTCGTGCACGGCGAAGCGCACGTGGCGGTCCTTGCCGACGCGCGTCACGTGGTCGATGCGCGCGCCGAGGAGCTGGAACATGGGCTCGGGGTTGTCGAGGCCGTGCGGCGCCATGCGCTCGAGCCAGCCGATCAGGTCCTCGTCGCACTCCGAGACCCGCAGCTCGGAGTCGACGTCGAGCCGCGGCACGAACAGCTCCGGGCGGTACTGCTCGCGCACGAGCCGCTCGATCCGCTCGCGCAGCGCGGGCAGCTGCTCGCGTTCGACGGTGAGCCCGGCGGCGAACGCGTGACCGCCGTGCGCGACGAGCAGGTCGGTGCAGCCGTCGAGCAGGCGCGTGAGGTCGAGTCCGGGCAGCGAGCGGCCCGAACCGCGGCCCCGCGCGCCGTCGAGTGCGACAAGGATCGCGGGCCTCTGGTAGCGTTCGACGAGGCGCGAGGCGACGATGCCGATGACGCCCGGGTGCCACTCCTCGGACCACAGCAGGATCGAGCAGCACTCGGGGTAGCTCAGCTCCTGCTCGACGCGCCGGCCCGCCTCGATCAGCGCGGCTTCGTCGAACTTCCGGCGGCGCTCGTTGTCGTCCTCGAGGCTGCGCGCGATGTCGAGCGCCTCGCTCCACTCGCGCGCCATGAGCAGGCGAAGCCCCTGCTCGGCATTGCCCATGCGCCCCGCGGCGTTGATGCGCGGCGCGAGCACGAACGCGACCTGCCCGCTGCTGATGCGGCGGCCTGCAAGCCCCGCGACCTCGATCAGCGCGCGCAGGCCCAGACGCTGCGCGTGGTTCATCTGGTCGAGCCCGAGCCGGGCCAGAATGCGGTTCTCGCCGACGAGCGGCACGACGTCGGCGATCGTGCCGAGCGCGACGACGTCGAGATACTGGCAGGCGTGGTCGATGCCGCCGCGGCCCTGGAACAGGCGTTCGACGAGCTTGAAGGTGACGCCGACACCCGCCAGCGACTTGAACGGGTACGCGCAGCCGGGCCGGAGGGGATTGACGACCGCGACGGCGTCGGGCAGCACCGCCGTCGGCTCGTGGTGGTCGGTCACCACGGTCTCGATGCCGCGCTCGCGCGCGGCCTCGATGGCCGCGTGCGCCGTGATGCCGCAATCCACCGTGACGACGAGCGTGCAGCCGCGGCGCTGCGCCTCGTCGATCGCCTCGAGCGAGAGGCCGTAGCCGTCGCGGATGCGGTGAGGAATGCGGTACTCGACGCGCGCCCCGAGCTCCGTGAGACAGCTGTGCAGCAGGAACGTCGACGTGATGCCGTCGACGTCGTAGTCGCCCTGGATGAAGATCCGCTCACCGGCCTGGACGGCGGCGAGGATGCGTTCCGCCGCGCGCTCGAGGTCGAGCATCTCGCGGGGATCGTGCAGGTCCTCGATCGCCGGCGCGAGGAAGCGTCTCGCGCGCTCGAGTGTGTCCATGCCGCGGTTGACGAGCGCGTGCGCCACCGGGAGCGGCGCATCGAGCGCCCGCGCGAGATCCGCGGCGCGCTCGGGCGAGCGCCGCGGATGGAACACCCATTGCGGGGTCACGCTGGCGGCGGAGGGCATGGCGGGTCTCGTGGGAGCGCCTTTCGTCGGGCTCGCGACTCTAGCGGCGCGCCCGGGACGCGGCAAGCGCGCACCGCTCCGACTCCGCGGCCCGGTGCACGTCGGCCGCGCGGCACCACGCCGCGCGGCCGAGTGATGAAGCCGAGCCTTCCATAAGCCGAATTCTGTCGGATTGCTCCGTGGTGATCATTTGACTGGGGTGGCGGTCTCCCGCCACCTCGATGCGACCGACCCCGGGGTAATGACGGAGCGGGACACACTCCTTCCCCTCTATGCGGTCTTGCTCCAGGCGGGGTTTGCCAAGCCGATGGCGTCGCCGTCACCGCTGGTGAGCTCTTACCTCACCGTTTCACCCTTGCCCGCAGCGGCAGCGTCTTGCGACGCGCCGCCCGTTGGCGGTCTGCTCTCTGTTGCACTTTCCGTGGGCTCACGCCCCCTGGGAGTTACCCAGCGCCCTGCCCTGTGGAGTTCGGACTTTCCTCACGGCCCGGCCTCGTCGACTGCTTGCGCAGAAGAGTCGGCGCGCACCGCGCGATCACCTGGAAGACTCGGCACTACGACGACAACGCCCGATCCAGCGCCTCGTTGACGAGGCCGTCCGCGCGCCCATTGTCGTCGCGGCGCACGGAACTGTACGTGACCCGCGAGAGCTTCGCGGCGGCCGCTTTCGCCTCCCGGTGGAGCGGCTTCAAGCCCTCGTGCTTCACCTTGTACTGGCCCGTCATCTGCCGGATGACGAGCTCGGAATCCATCACGACGGCGAGCGGCTGCGCGCCGTGGCCCGCGGCGGCGGCGAGGCCCGCGATGAGCGCTCGGTACTCCGCCACGTTGTTGGTGGCGCTGCCGATGTACTCACCGCGCGCCTCGACCTCGCGGCCGGCGGGATCGGTCAGCACGAAGCCGAACGCCGCCGGGCCCGGATTGCCGCGTGATCCGCCATCGCAGCGCAACGTCCAACCCGCCATGGCACCTCCCGAAGTTCCGCGCCACCGTAGCCCACGGGTGCGAGGCTCACAAGGCGCGCGCGGCGGATCAGGCGCTCGCGTGCGCCGGAACGAGCCAGCCCGCGCGCGCGAGCGCACGCCACGCGTCCTGCTCGCCGAGCGCGATGAGCGCGGCCGCCTGGGCCGGATCGAAGTTGAGCACGCTGCCCGGCAGCGGCCGGTCCGGCTCGACGACGCACACGCGCGACGGGTCACGCTCACGGCTCCATTCCGCGGGGAGCTGGCGCAGCTCGGATTGCAGATCGCGCCAGTTCGCGAGCTCGAGCAGCCGTCCCGCGAGCGCGACGAGATCGGCGGGCGGCGGCGAGGCCGTCGGGCTGCCGCTCGGCGTCAGCAGCACGACGACGATCGCGTCCGCGTCGCGCGCCAGCGCGAGGTGGAGGGGCTGGTTCGAAAAGCCGCCGCCGTCGACGAAGTCACGGCCATCGATGCGCTCGGGCTCGAACACGCCCGGGATCGCCGAGGACGCGGTCGCGGCGCGGACCACCTCATCCGGCGTGCGCAGGACGACGACGTCGCCGAGCTCCGCCCGCACGCGCTCGACGAAACCCGGATCGGGATCGGGCCAGCTGATGAAGTGCGTCATGCGGCCGCGGTCGAGCGCGAGCGCGCCGATCGCGAGCCCCGAGCCGGGCCCGACGAGGCGCGAAGGATCGCCCTCGCCGACGAGGCGTTCGAGCACGCGACGGCGGGCTTCGCCGTCCCACAACCCGCGTCCGCCGGTCTCCGGGAGCAGCCGGAAGCCCACGCGGCGAAGCGCGCGCGCGAACGATCCGCCGCCGCTGCCGAGCCAGATGAGCGCGAGCACGATGACGACGCTCGCGCTGAAGCGGTGCGGCCATGGCCAGCCCGTCGCCCAGACGAGCGCGTGGATCGCGGCCAGGCCGAGCGTGATGCGCCCCAGCAGCCGGCGACCACGCGCCGGGTCCCCGAGCGTCGCGCGGCCGGCGAGCCACGCGTCGATGCGGCGCGCGGTGAAGACGAGCGTGAGGCAGAGCGCCGCGAGTACGAGCCACGAGACGAGATCCATCTGCGCCGACGCGAGGTCCACGCGTGCGCTGCCTTTGCGCCAGAACCAGTACGCGCCCGAGAGCTCGCGCGAGCCCGTGAGCGCGAGCAGCAGCTCGAGCAGCGCGAGCCCCGCGCCGAACGCGCCGGCGGCCCGGAGCGCCAGCGCGAGCCAGCGCAGGCCGATGTCGCCGCCGTGCAGGTTGCGCCACGTGCGCTCGAGCGGCGCCGTGCGCCGGCCGTGCGCGAGCCAGATGACCGCGTTCACCGCGCCGATCGAGATGCCGGACACGAGCGCGGGCGCGAGCTCGAGCGCTTCGAGTACCTTGAGCACGCCGACCTCGTACGCGCCGAGCGCGCCGCCGCCCGAGAGGACGAGCGCGATGCGGCCAAACGGCAGGTCGGCGCGCAGCCGTCGCGCGCTCATGCCGACGGCCCGGGTGCGTCGCCGGGCGGAAGCATGAG
>DATJXF010000055.1:0-4759 GCA_035500415.1 Candidatus Acidiferrales bacterium
CCGCACGCGTTCCGGGCCGGTCCGCCGTGGCGGGCCGGCCCGCAGCGTTTCCGGCCCCGATGCCGGCCGTTTCCGTGCAAGAACGCCGGGCTGCCTCTAGGCTCCCGCGCATGCCGTTCCCGCTTCCGGCCGTCGCGACCCTGTCCCGCCCGCGCAAGCTCGCGCTGCTGGTGATCGCGGTGGCGCTGCCGGCGATCGGGCTCGCCGCGGTGGCGGCGCTGCTCACGCTGCGCGTCGCGCACGGCGTCGAGGCCGAGAGCGCGCGCTACGAGGCGTACCTCGCCGTCAACGTCGCGGAAAGCTTCAACGAAGAACTCGCCTCGCAGCTGCGCGACGCGATCGCGCCCGCCGAGGAGGTCGCCCGCGACGGCGCACCGGATCCGATCATCCTCCGCGCGCTCGCCTCGCGCGCGCGACGTTTCGAGGCGCCGCACTACGTGCCGGTCGACGACATGGGGGGACTGTCGATCGTCATGGTCGACGCGCAGATGCTGCTCTTCGGCGAGGACTCGACGGGACAGCACGAGCACCCGTTCGCGGCGCTCGTGCTGCGCGGTCCGGCCGGCGACGTCGTGGGCGCGGGCGGCTGGTGGTTCAACCCGCGCGCGTTCCTCGCCGCCAACCTCTCCGGCGTCGTGCGCGACCGGCTCACGGCGATGCCCGGGCTCTACGGCGGGCTCGAGTCGACGCGCTACCTCTGCGTGCAGGTGTTCGACTCCGAGGGCCACGAGATCGCGCGCGTGCGCGATCCCGGCCGCGCGCTCGCCGGGCGCTCCGCCGACATGGGCGGACCGTTCGAATCGTTCTCGGTGCGCGTCACCGCGACCGACCAGGCGCCGGTTGCGCTCGCGCGGCGGTTCGTCGGCGTGCAGATGGCGCTCATCGCGCTGCTCGCGACGGTGATGCTCGCGGCGACGTTCATCGGGGTGCGCTACATCGTGCGCCAGATGGAGCTCGTGCAGGTGAAGTCGAGCTTCGTCTCGAACGTGACGCACGAGCTCAAGACGCCGATCGCCGTGATCAAGCTCGCGGTCGAGACCATCGAGATGGGGCGGTTCCGCTCGGACGCCGAGCGCGACAAGTACCTCCGCACGATCCAGCGCGAGAGCGACCGGCTGGCGCAGCTCGTCAACAACATCCTCGACTTCTCGCGCATGGAGTCGGGACAGGGCTCGCTGCAGCTCGCGCCGGTCGACGTGCAGGAGCTCGTCGCGACGGTCATGGAGAGCTTCCGGCTCCGGCTCGAGGACGCGGGCTTCGAGTGGGAGATCGACGTGCCCGGGAACCTGCCGCGCATCCGCGCGGATGCGGTCGCGCTGCAGCACTGCATGCTCAACCTTCTGGACAACGCCGTGAAGTATTCAAGGGAACGCAAACAAATCCGGGTCATCGCGCGGCCGCGCGACGGGTTCGTGAGCCTCGCCGTATCCGACCGTGGCATCGGGATCTCCGCCGAGGACCAGAAGCGGATCTTCGAGAAGTTTGTGCGCGTCGAGACCGGCCTGGTGCACACGGTGAAGGGCGCGGGATTGGGGCTTTCGCTTGTGGATCAGATCATTCGCGCGCATCATGGCCGTGTCGAAGTGGCCAGCACCCTCGGCGAGGGCAGCATTTTCACATTGCTCGTGCCCGTCTGGACCGAGGGCCACCGCTCCCCGCGTGACGCCTGACCCGCGCGGTCACCAAGGGGCCACCGGCTCCGGGAGACAGAGATGAAGAAGATCCTGATCGTTGAAGACGAGGAAGGACTCCTCGACGGTCTGGCCCACAATTTCCGCTACGAAGGCTACGACGTCATGACCGCGAAGAACGGCCAGGAAGGCCTCAAGCTCGCGCTCAAGCAGAAGCCCGACGCGGTGCTGCTCGACATCATGCTGCCCGAGAAGGACGGCTTCACGGTGCTCAAGGAGCTGCGCCAGCGCCACCGCGAGATCCCGGTGCTGGTGATGACCGCGCGCAACTTCGAAGCCGACGTGCTGAAGGGCTTCGATCTTGGCGCGGACGACTACGTCACCAAGCCGTTCAGCATCAAGGAGCTCATGGCGCGCGTGAAGCGGCTCGTCGCGCGCGGACCGATGAACACGGGCTCGCCCGGCCCCACGACGTACCAGTTCGGCGACGTCGAGGTGCGCTTCGAGCCGCGCGAGGTGATGAAGGTGGGCCGCCAGGTCGCGCTCTCCTTCAAGGAGTTCGAGCTGCTCAAGTACCTGATCGAGCACCGCGGCCGCACCGTGAGCCGCGAAGAGCTGCTCGAGGAGATCTGGGGCGTCGACGAGGAGCTGGGCGTCACGACGCGCACGGTCGACACGCACGTCTCGAACCTGCGCAGCAAGCTCGGCGAGGGTTTCGAGCGCCCGTTCATCGTCGCGGTGCACAAGGTGGGCTACAAGTTCGTCGAGCCGTGATCGCCCGCCCGCCCGTTCCCCGCTTCGCCACGGCCCCGCGCGCGCTCCCGCTCGCGGGGCTCGTGCTGTTGGGCGCGCTCGCGGGCTGCGGCTCCGACGGCACGACGCTCACCGTCATCAACCGCTCCCACGCGCGGCTCGAATCGCTGCGCGTGTGCGCCGAGCGCGACTCCGCGTTCGTTCCGGCGCTCGCGCCGGGGGACAGCGCCGTCGTGCGCCCGCCGTGGAGCGACGACGACGTCATCCAGCTGCGCGGCCTGGCGGCCGGCGAGCCGCTGCGGCCGATGATGGGGGGCTTCGTCGAGGCCGGCGACCGTGTCGCCGTGATCGTCGACTCGACGGGCTTCGTCACGGTCGAGGTGCGCGCCGAGCCGCAGTAGCGCGCCCGCTTCAGGGCGAGACGCCCGCGTCGGCGGCCGCGCGCGCGAGGCGGGCGAATTCCTCGAGCGTGAGCGTCTCGCCGCGGCGCTGCAGCGCGATCCCGGCATGCCGGCCGATCGCGTCGACGGCCTCGCGCGTACGCCCGAGCGAACCCTCGAGCGTGTTGCCGAGCTGTTTGCGCCGCTGCTGGAACGCGCCGCGCACGATCCGGAACAGCAGGGCCTCGGGCGCGTCGACGGGCGGGTGCTCGCGCGGCAGCACGCGCACGAGCATCGAATCCACGTCGGGACGCGGCCAGAACGCCGACGCGCGCACCGCCATGAGCGGCTCGAGCAGCGCGTGGTAGCGCGCGAACACGGTGAGCGAGCCGTACGCGTCGCTGCCCGCGGCCGCGGCGAGCCGCTCCGCGTACTCCTTCTGGACGAGCAGCGTCGCGGTGCGCACGACGGCGCTCTGCTCGAACAGCCGCTCGAGGATCGGCGTCGTGATGTTGTACGGGATGTTGCCGACGACGACGAGCCGCGGCACGCCCGCGTCGGCCGCGGCGCGCACGAGATCGAACTCGAGGAAATCGCCCTCGACGAGCTCGATGCCGCGCCACTCCGCGAGCTCCTCGCGCAGGTAACTCGCGAGCCCGGTGTCCTTCTCGACCGCGATGACGCGGCGGGCGCGGCGCGCGAGCCGCGGCGTGAGCGCGCCCGCGCCGGGGCCGATCTCGACCACGACGTCGTCCTCGTTCAGCCGGGCGTGCTCGACGATCCGCTCGGCGAGCGCGTCGTGGATGAGAAAGTTCTGGCCGAAGCGCTTGCGCGGCGAGAGCCCACGCGCGCTGAGCGCGTCCTTCACGCGCCTCGCCTCGCTGCCTTCGCGCGCAGCCCGCTCGCGGACGTAGGCGGAGGCCCGCGGTTCGTGGCGGCGGATCATGCCGCGAATGTAGCAGGGCTTGCGATCGCCGATCGGGGCGGGCGTTCGCCGCGCGCCGCAGCTCGTCCTGCGGCCCGGGCCCCGCAGGCGCGCCGCGGAGCGGCGGCCGCCGCCCGCCTCAGGCGGTCTCGCGCGAGACCGCCTGATCGAGCGCTTCACGCGCCATCTCGCGCGCGAACGGATCGGGCGAGCGAAGCACGAGCTCGCAGAGCAGGTCGCGTCCCTCGGGTCCGATGCTCGCGAGCGCGTACGCGGCGTGGTGCCGCACCCACCACGCCGGATCGGTCACGCACCCGGCGAGCGCGTCGGCCGCCGGCGCCGCTCGCAGCCGGCCGAGCGCGCTGGCGGCCTGCGCGCGCACCGGCCACGCCGGATCGGCGAGCGCCGGGATGAGCGACGGAATCGCCTCGCCCATGCCGAGCCGGCCGAGCGAACGCGCGGCGGCGACGCGGACGTCGCGCTCGCGGCTGTGGAGCCGGCTCTGGATGCGCTCGCGCGCGGAGCGGCAGCGCGAGATCCCGAGCGCGTCGAGCACCGCACACTCGAAGCGCGGCTGCGCGATGCCCCGATCGAGCGCGGCGATGAGCCACGTGCGTGCGCCGGGCCCGAAGGCGCGGAGCAGCCCGGAAACCGCGGGCAGCGGGCGCGTCGCGAGCGCGGAGGGGTGCGAACAGATCCAGCCCAGCGCCGGCACGTCGCGCAGCAGCGCGAGCCCGCGCGCCGCGGCCAGCCGCACCGGCTCCGGACCGGTGACGAGCGCGCGCCGCAGCGTCGGGCGCAGCCGTGCCGACGGCAGGAGCGCGAGCCGGCGGGCGGCGAGCTCGCGGCGCGCCGGGGCGTCGTCGCCGCGCAGCGCGCGGCGCTCCGCCACGACGTGACGGTTGCGCGCGAGCGACCGGGCGAGCTCGAGCCGCTCGCGCCGCCGCAGCGTCGAGGTGATCGCCTCCAGCGCGCTCCAGAACTGCTCCGCTTCGATCTCGCGCGCGGCCTCGCGCAACGCCTGAACGGGCACGCGCCCCGCGAGACGTCCGGTCAGGGCCTGGAGTAAC
>DATJXF010000056.1:0-21853 GCA_035500415.1 Candidatus Acidiferrales bacterium
GCATGGATCAGCCAGCGCGCCGAGCCGGCGAGCCCCAGCGGCTCGCCGAGCGCACGCTCGACCGCTTCGGCGAGCAGCGCGGGCGGGAACGAGGACGCGAGGTAGGGCTCGATCAGCCGGTCGAGCGGCAGGCCGACGGCCCACTCCGGGTGCGCGGCTCCCAGCACGCGCAGGCAGGCGAGCGCGCGATCGAACGGCTCGGGCAGCAGCGTTTCGAGGGCGGTCTGACGGGCGGCGCCATGCTCGGGGTTCCAGAGCCACGACGGCGCGCCGGCCGGCAGCACCGCGGTCTGCGCGGCGATCACGCGATCCCAGAGCCGCGCGCGACGGCGGGCGAGCTCTGCGGCTTCGATGCGGGGCGTCTCCTCCGGGCTCACGAAACTCCGATCGCTGCGCGCGTGCGCGCGGTGCCGGGTGCGCAGCGCGGCGTCGTGCCGCGGCGCTCGGATCGAGCCTACACGATGGCTTGACGCCTCGCGCGGAGGCGAGAGCGGTCCGCGCCGCGGAATCCGGCGCGAAAATAGCGCTTGCGTCGCAGGCGCAGACTGCCGATACTGTGTTCGCTTCGGTTGATGCAGTGCGCACGAGCGTTTCTTGCCGCCGGAAAGCAACCCGGCGGCTTTTTCGTGGGGCCGCGGATCCGAAGGGCCGGTCAAGGTGGCCGGCGCGTCGCCACCCTCGTCCAAGGGGGGAGCGGCGATCAGGACGGGGGCCCTATGGCCCCGAGTATCAGGAGTCGTTCAGTGGCAAACGGCAATGTGAAGTGGTTCAACGAGGCGAAGGGTTTCGGCTTCATTTCCCAGCAGGGCGGCGAGGACGTGTTCGTGCACTACTCGGCGATCCAGGGCGAGGGTTTCAAGACGCTCGCCGAAGGTGAGGCTGTCGAGTTCGACGTCGTCCGCGGTCCGAAGGGCCTGCAGGCTTCGAACGTTCGCAGGGGCTGATCCGCTCGCGGTACCGCTTCACGACGAAAGGGCGGCGCGCACGCGCCGCCCTCGTCGTTTTCGGGCGGCGCCACCCGGCCCGGCGCGAGCCCTCGCCGGGACGTCCGCGCGGCCGGCGGCGCTCACAGCAGCTGGCGGGCGCGGAAGCTGACCACGCCGCGCGAACCGACGATGACGTGGTCGAGGACGCCGATCCCCACGAGCTCGCCGACCTCCACCAGCCGGCGCGTGATCGAGAGATCCTCCTCGCTGGGCTCGGGATCGCCGCTCGGGTGGTTGTGCACCAGCACGACGCTCGCCGCCGAGTGCAGGATGGCGGGCAGGAACACCTCGCGCGGGTGAACGATGCTCGCGTTCAGGCTCCCGATCGAGACCGTCTCGCGGCGCTGCATCTCGTGCCGGGCATTGAGCAGCAGCACGAGGAAGTGTTCGCGGCGCGCACGCGTGAGGTCGCGCACGTGCTCGAGCACGTCCTCGGGCCCGCGGATCGGACGCGACCCGGCCGGACTCTCGACCATGCGCCGCCCGAGCTCGAACGCCGCGCACAACGCGGCGGCGCGCGCGGGGCCCAATCCGGAGACCGCGAGCCAGCGCGCGAGCGGCCACTCGGCGAGCTCCGCGCAGCGGCGCCTCGCGAGCGCGCGACCGGTGCGTTGCGCGCTCCGGCCCGCGACGCCCGTGCCGATGACGAGCGCGTAGAGCTCCGCGTCGGCGAGCGCGGCGGCGCCGCGCGCGTGCAGCTTCTCGCGCGGCCGCAGCGCCCGCGCCTCCCGCGAACGTGGTGGCGGATCCTCCGCGTCCGGCGGCGGAGGGTCGGCGGGAGCGGTGGTCGCGGCGGCCACGGATCTGGTCATGACGTTCTCGAGCGGGGGCGCGTGCGATCCCGGGGAGCGGCTTCCGTGCCGGCCGGGACTCGTCCATAATCTCCAGCCGGTCGTTCCCGGTCGTTCCCGTCCTGCGGACCGCGCATCGGCGCGCGGTCCACCGCTTCCGAGGTCCTTGCATGCGTCGTGCCCCGTTCCTGCTCGCGCTCGCCTCGCTCGCCGCGCTCCTCGGCGCGGAGCCGGCGCGGCCCGCACCCCAGATCGTGAACCGGATCAACGGCATCGGCCTGATCGATTACAGCCACAAGCCGACGTGGAAGGTCGGGGACTACGTGACCTACCACATGATCTCGAACAGCGCGATGGGCATGCACGACGACTATTTTCTCACGGTGCTCATCGCGGGCGAGGAGTGGTGGTGGGGCGAGAAGTGCTTCTGGGTCGAGACCTGGACCGATGCGACGGGTCGGGAGCCCCGCGCCGAGGCCGCGCTCATGTCCTACGCCGCGTTCGACGACAGCGTGCCCGAACAGCACTTCGAGTTCTACCGCCGCAAGAACATGTCGGGCGTGATGGAGAATGGCAGCCCGGCCGAGGACATCACGCGCCTCGCCAGCGGCGTGGCGCTCGCGCGCACGCTGACCGAGAAACCGCTCATCTGGTACGTCGACACGCTCGAAGCCGACACGGTGCAGACGCCGGTCGGCCTCTTCCACGCGCGCAAGGTGCGTATCAGGCAGGGTAACGGGCAGACCACGACGCTCGGCGACAGCAGCGTCTACAACGAGACGCGCGACACGCACGTGCGCTGGTACACCCGCGACGTGCCGGTGGCCGGCGTCGCCAAGGAGGAGGTCGAGACCCTGATCCAGCGCCGGACGTGGATGATCGGCCGCTCCGGCGAGGGCGCCCCGCTGCACGTGCGCGAGCGCGGCGTGGGCACGGCGCGGCTCATCGCGTGCGGCCATGGCCTGAAGGCCCGCCTGGTGCCGCTGGATCGCCAGCACGCCGTCCCGGACGTCGATCCGGCCACGATCGCCGCTTCGCCGCCACCGGCGAAGCCCGCCGCGCACGCGCCGGCGCGCCGCACCGGCAAGTAGCTCAGGCCGTCTCGAAGAGTCCGCGCGCGTAGCTCGCGGCGTCGAACGGCTCCCAGTCGTCGGGGCCTTCGCCGAGGCCCACGACGCTGACCGGAATCCGGAGCTGATCGGCGATCGCGAGCAGCGCGCCGCCGCGCGAGGTGCCGTCCAGCTTCGTCACGGCCAGGCTCGTGAGCGGCACGACGCGCCCGAACTCGCGCGCCTGCGCGAGCGCGTTCAGGCCCTGCGTGCCGTCGAGCACGAGCAGCGTGTGGTGCGGGGCGCCGGGGATGACGCGGCCGCAGACGCGGCGCACCTTTTCGAGCTCGGCCATCAGGTTCTGCCGGGTGTGGAGCCGGCCCGCGGTGTCGACGAGCACGACCGAGCAGTTGCGCGCGAGAGCGGCCGTGAGCCCGTCGTGGACGACCGCCGCCGGATCCGCGCCGTCCGCCGCGCGCACGATCCCGACGCCGGCGCGTTCCGCCCACACGACCAGCTGTTCCGACGCCGCCGCGCGGAACGTGTCGGCCGCGACGAGCAGCGTGGGCTCGCCGGCGCGCGCGAAGTGCGCCGCGAGCTTGCCCGCGAGCGTGGTCTTGCCCGCGCCGTTCACGCCGATGATGAGTGCGACCCACGGCCGCTGCCCCGGTGGGGGACCGAACTCGGCGCGCGCGGCGAGCAGCTCGGCCGCCGAGCGCTCGAGCGCCCCGCGCAGGTCGAGCTCGCGCGACTCGCCCATGCGCCTGCGCGCGCGCGCGATCAGCTCGTCGGTCGTCGCCGGGCCGACGTCCGCGGCGAGCAGCGCCTCCTCCAGCCGCTCGAGCGTCGCCGCGTCGACCGGGCCGCTGACCCCGAGCGCGGCGCCGACGCCGCCCGCGATCGTGTCGCGGGTGCGCCGCAGACCCTCGCGGAAACGCTCCCAGAGCCCCATCGGCATCGGCAGGCGCGCCCAGCCGCCCGCCGCGCTTCTCAGCTCACGCCCGCGGGAACGGCTTCGCGTCGCGAGGCGTGGCTCACGTCCACGCCGTCCAGGTTCACCGACACGAGCTTCGAGACGCCGAGCTCCTGCATCGTGACGCCGTAGATGCAGCCCGAGGCCTCCATCGTCTTCTTGTTGTGCGTGATGACGACGAACTGCGTGCGGTCGCCGAAACGGCGCAGCATGTTGAGGAAGCGATCGACGTTGGCGTCGTCGAGCGGCGCGTCGACCTCGTCGAGCAGGCAGAACGGTGACGGCTTGACGAGGTAGATCGCGAACAGCAGCGCGATCGCGGTGAGCGCGCGCTCGCCGCTCGACATGAGCGAGATGCTCTGCAGGAACTTGCCGCGCGGCTTGGCGACGATCTCGACCTCGCACTCCATCGGATCCTCGCCCACCATGCGCAGCTCGCAGTCGCCGCCCTCGAACAGCGTCTGGAAGATGTCCTTGAAGTTCTGCTGCACCTTGCCGAACGTGTCGGTGAAGAGGTGGCTCGCGGTCTGGTTGATCTTCTCGATCGCCTCGAGCAGCTGGCCCTTCGCCTTGTGCAGGTCCTCGCGCTGCTGCGTGAGGAACGTGAAGCGCTCCCTCTTGCGTCCGTACTCCTCCAGCGCGAGCAGGTTGACGGGGCCGAGGCCGCGGAGCCGCTGGCGCGACTCCTCGAGCCGCGCGGGTGCGGTCTCGGGATCGACGCCCTCGGGCAGTGCGTGCGGCGTCCAGTTCGCCGGATCGATCTCGTACTCGGTGCGCAGCCGCTCGAAGGTGAGGTCGAGATCGGCGCGCGCCTGCACGCGGTCGAGCTCGAGCCCGTGGAGACGCTCGCCGAGCTCGGCCTGCTCGAAGCGCTTCTGGCGCGCCGCTTCCTCGCCCGCGCCCACCTCCTCCTTGAGCGCGCCGAAGCGGCCCTGCAGCTCGAGCACGCGCTCGCGCTGCGAGCCCTCCGACTCGAGCAGGCCGGTCAGGCCCGCGGACAACCCCGCGACCTCGGCCTCGATGCCCGCGATGCGGCCGCGGTGCTGCTGCGCCTCGTCGTCGCGCGCGCGGATGCCCGTTTCGAGCTCTCGCACGGTCTGCTCGGCGCGAGCCCACTGCGCCTCCCATTCGCCCGCTTCCCGCGAGAGCCGGAGCAGCGTCTCACGCGAGCCCTGCGCGACGCCCGAGGCCTCGTCGCGGCGCAGCTCCATCGCGCGCACCTCGACGTCGGCCTCGTGGAGCTCGGCACGGGCCGCGTCGAGCTGGCCCTGGAACTCGGCGAGCTCCGACTCCGCCTGCGCGAGCGAGCGGGCGAGCGTCTCGAGCTCGAGCGCCTGCGACTGGATCTCGCGGGCGCGCTCCTCGGCCGACTGCAACGCGAACGTACGCTCGCGGTCGAGGCCGGAGAGCTCGCGCACCTGCGACTCGAGCGCGGTGCGGGCCTCGTCCAGCCGCCAGCGCGCCTGATCGCGCTGTTCGATCGCGGCGGTGCGGGCCGCTTCGAGCGCGGTGCGCTCGTTCTGGGCGCCCTCGACCTCGAGCGCGAGCTCGGTGAGCCGGCCCGAGAGTTCCCGGATCTCCATTTCGCGGTGCAGCAGTCCGCCCTTGCTCGAGTTCTGGCCGGCGCGCACGCGACCGCGCTCCCACACCTCGCCGTCGAGGCTCACGAAGCGCATGCCGCCGATCGAGCCGGTGGCGAGCTCGGCTGCGACCTCGCGCGATTCGACCACGAACACCGTGCCGAGCAGCCGCTCGACGAGCGGCCGGAAGCGTTGCTCGCAACGCACGAGGTCCGACGCGCGGCCGACGACGCCCGAGTGCTGCGGCCCGTCGATGCGCGGCGTGCCGCCGCCCAGCGCGGAGAGATCGACGAGCGTGGCGCGGCCGCCTTCGAGCCCGCGCAACCGGTCGAGCGCGGGTTCGAGCGCCGCACGATCCTCGATCAGCACGAACGCCGATGCCTCACCGAGCGAGGACTCGAGCGCATCGAGCAGACGCTGCGGGACCTCGAGCACGTGGGCGACCACGCCGATCACCCCCGGCAGCGGCTCGGGGTGGGCGAGCAACGCCCTCACGCCCTCGGAAACGCCGTCGAAGTTGCGCTTGAGCTCGAGCAGCGTGCGCAGCCGCGAATCGGCGGCCGCCGACGCCTGCCGGAGCTGCGAGAGCGCCGCGTCCGCGGTCTGGATCCGCGTCTCGACGCCCGCGATGCCGTCCTCGCTCGCGGCGAGCTCGCCGCGCACCGTGGCGACCTCCTCCTCGAGTTCGCCGCGCCGCTCGGCGCCCTCCGCGAGCGCGCGCTCGAGATCGGAGGCGCGCTCGAGCAGCTCGGCGCGGCGCGTCTCGCCGTCCGTGCGCCGCTCCGCGAGCGCGGTCTGGCGCTCGCGCATGCGCTCGCACGCACCCTTCTTCTCGGCCTCGGTCGAGAACAGATCGAGCGAGAGCTGCTTGTGCGTGGCCGCGACCGTGCGCCGCTCGCGGAGCTCCTGCTCGAGCGCGTTCAGCCGGCCCTCGTTCGCCTCGGCCTGCTGCTGCGCCGTCTCGCGCCCGGCGCGCGTGCGGGCGAGCCCGTCCTGCGCCTCGCGCTCGCGCGCCTGCGTCTCGGCGAGGCGCTCGCGCATGCGCGCGGCCTCCTCCGCGGTCTCGTCGGCGCGCCGCGCGAGACCGGTCGCGCGCTCGCGCAGCAGCACGACCTGGTGCTCCGCGGCGACGCGAGCCTCCTCGCGATCGCGCAGACCGCCCTGCGCCGTGCCCAGCTCGCGCTCCAGCTCGAGGAGCGCGAGCTTCTGGTCGTTCAGCCGCGCCTCGATGGTGTCGAGCTCGGCCGTCACCGCCTCGCGGCGCACGACCTCCTCCTGCCACTCCTCGCGCGTCGTGCTCTCCTTCGCGCGCAGCGCCTCGATCGTTCCCGCCGAGAGCGCGAGATCGAGCGTCCGCACCTCGTCGCGCAGCCGCTGGAAGCGCCGCGCCTTGCCGACCTGGCGCGCGAGCGAGCGCAGCTCGCGCTCGATCTCGAACACGATGTCGTTCAGGCGGGTGAGGTCGCCTTCGGTCGCCTCGAGCTTGGAGAGCGCCTCCTTCTTGCGCTGCTTGTACTTCGTGATTCCCGAAGCCTCCTCGAACAGGAAGCGGCGGTGATTGGTGTTGTCCGAGAGGATGTTGTCCACCATCTGCCGCTCGATCACCGAATAGGCATGGCTGCCCATGCCGGTGTCGAAGAAGAGGTCCTTGATGTCCTTGAGGCGGCAGGGCGTGCGGTTGAGGAAGTACTCCGACATGCCCGAGCGGAATACACGCCGCGAGACCGTGACCTCCGTGAACTCCGTCGGCAGGATGCCGCGGTCGTTCTTGAAGGTGAGGTGGACCTCGGCCATGCCGAGCGGCTTGCGGGTCGGGCAACCGTTGAAGATCACGTCTTCCATCGAGTCGCCGCGAAGCTGCTTGGCGCTCTGCTCGCCGAGCACCCAGCGAATGGCGTCGGAGACGTTGGTCTTGCCGCAGCCGTTCGGTCCGATGACCCCCGTCACGCCCTCGCCGAAGAGGAGTTGCGTCTTGTCACAGAACGACTTGAACCCCTGAATGTCGAGCTTGTAGAGGAACATCCATGCGCTCCACGGGCTGCACGGGAGCGGCACACCGGCAGGAAGGAACGCTCACGCGGCCGAACGGCGCGGCCGCCCAGGATGGGTCCTTCCCGACGCTGGACCACTCTCGAGCACCGCTCGCGGGGAGTCGTCCCGCGGTTCGAGTCCCGAGACCGAGACATCGTTGTCCGATCGATCGCTGCGTGTGCGCTGTCTCTGGACCGGTCCCCCCGCGATCGCGACATGCCCTGCCATGGCCGCCCGGGCCAACCGATCCCGGCGTGTGGCGGCTGCGGCGGACAAGCGCAAGCGAAGAGTGACCTGCCGAAAAGCACTTTACGGTCCGCGGCCGCGCGGGTCAACGATTTCGGACGGGCACGGCGCGGGACTTCCCGGCGCCGCCGGCCGCGCGACGACGGCTCCGGAAACTCAGCGCGGCGCGGCGGGTCGCTCGCGATCGAGCAGCGCAGCCCAGCGGCGCACGCCGTCGGCGCGCAAGAGCTCCGGCTGCGCCGCGAGCGTCGCGCGAAACCAGCCGACGAGCCCGTCCCACTCCTCGAGATCTCCGCCGGGCCGTAGCGTCCAGCCGAGCTCGGCGAGCGTCCAGTGCGCCTTGCGCGCACGGTTCACGACGCTCGTCGTGGCGAGGTTCTCGGGTCCCTCCGCGCCACCGCGTTCGAGCGGCACGACGGGATCGACGGTCGCGCAGAGCAGCGCCCACGCGGGGTGACTCGCCTCCCAGGGCTCGCCGGGCCGAAACGGAAACGCCTCGGGCAGCCGCGCCGAGAGCAGCCGGAGGGCGCCGGGAAAGGCGAGCCTGGCGCCGTCGTAGCGGTCGAGGAAGCCGTCGCGAAGCCAGACCCGGAGCGCGTCGCGCTCGAACGTGACGCGTGCCGTGGAGGCCGCGGCGCGACGCGGCAGGCGCGCCGCGAGCGCGGCTTGTGCGGCCGACGTGCCGCCCCGATCGAGCGCCTCGCAGACGGCTTCGAGATCGGCGGCGTGATCGCGGCGCAGCGCCGCGGCGGGCGCGGCGAGCCGGCCGGACCAGCGCTGCGCGGCGAGCCCGGCCGCGGCTTCGAGCGCGGCCGCGTGCTCGGCGCGTGCCGCGATCAGGAACAGCGCGTGCGCCGCGCGCAGCGAGCGGACGTGCGCGCCGCGCAGGCGCCGCCCCGCGCGCTCGAGCAGCCTGGCCTCGAACGCATCGTGGTCCTCGCGCGGCCAGTGCTGCTGGACGATGAGCGAGTGCCCGGCGTCGAAGGCGGCCGCGGCCTCGTCCCAGCAGAGATGGCGGCTCGCCCCGGAGTGTCCGGAGGGAGCCGGGTCCGGCTCGAAGCCGCTGTCGGGATCGAAGAAGACGAGCGGGCACCCGGCGAGGGCGGCGAGCGCCGACGCCATCCACTCCGCGCGCGCGGCTGCGTTCCCGGGCAGCGGCGCCTCGACGCCGAGCGAGCCGGGCACCAGATCCCAGCGCCGGAAGAGCTCGACGTTGCGCGCGCCCGGGCTGGTCGAGAGCCTCGCGAGCCGGTCGAAGAGCTCGGGATCGTGCACGCGCCAGAGCGGGTCGTTGCGGTAGGCGACGCGCGAAGCGTCGTTGCGATCGTCGTCGGGCGTGAGCATCCAGACGATGCCGAGCCGGAGCCTCGTGTGCTCGGTGAGCACGCGAAGCAGGCCGTACTTCACGTAGTCACCGACGTCGCCGAAGTGCTGATTCTTCACCGCGTGTCCGGTGCGGGGGATTCCCAGGCGCGGCCGAGCGCGGTCGCCGCCATCGCGACCTCGGTCTCGGTGAGCGTGCGCGGATCGAGCCGGAAGCGATTCGCGCGCACCATGCCGAGCACGGGCGGTTGGGCGCCGCGCGCGCGACGCTCGAGCTCGGCGGCGGCGAGCGCGGGATGGGCCACCTCGACCACCGGGCCCGCGAGTTTCTGCAGCGGCAGCGCGCCGCCGCCGACGTCGCCGTGCCCCGCGACGACCCGCACCTGGAGCGCCGGCACGCGCGCGGTCAGCTCGGCCGCGAGACGCGCGGCGCGCTCGGCGAGTGCGGGCCCGGAGACGCGCAGCGCCGCGAGCACGGGGATGCGTTGGGCCGCGAGCGCGGGGTCGGCGTAGAGCGGCAGCGTCGCCTCGAGCGCGGCGAGCGCGAGTTTGTCGAGCCGCAGCGCGCGCGCGAGGGGATCGCGCTTCGCGCGCTCGACCCAGCGTCGGCGGCCGAGGAGCAGGCCGGCCTGCGAACCGCCGAGCAGTTTGTCGCCCGAGAACGTCACGAGATCGCAGCCGGCGGCGAGACTCTCGGCGACGGTGGGCTCGTGCTCGAGGCCGAACGGCGCGAGATCGACGAGCGCGCCTGAACCCAGATCCTCGAGGAAGACGATGCGGTGCCGGTGCGCGAGGTCGGCGAGCTCGCGCGGCTCGGGCGACGTCGTGAAGCCCTGCAGCCTGAAATTGCTGCGATGCACGCGCAGGATCGCCGCGACGTCGTCGTGGCGGTCGAGCGCACGCTCGTAATCGCGCAGGTGCGTGCGGTTCGTCGTGCCCACCTCGACCAGCGTGGCGCCGCCCTTTTCCATGATGTCGGGCACGCGGAACGAGCCGCCGATCTCGACCAGCTCGCCGCGCGAGACGATCACCTTGCGGCCGCCCGCGACCGCGGAGAGCGCGAGCAGCAGCGCGGCCGCGCCATTGTTGACGACGGCTGCGGCCTCGGCGCCGGTCAGGCGCACGAGCCAGCGCTCGATCCCGAGCCCGCGATCGCCGCGCTTGCCCGATGCGAGGTCATATTCGAGCGACGAGTAGCCGGCCGCCACCTCGGCGATCGCGCGACGGGCCTCCTCGGCGAGCGGCGCGCGGCCGAGGTTGGTGTGCAGTACGACGCCGGTCGCGTTCAGCACGCGCACGAGCTGCGGGCGCGCGGCCGTGCGGGCGCGGAGCGCGGCGCGCTCGGCGAGCAGATCGGGGCCGGGCACGGCGGCCCGGCTCGCGCGCAGCGCTTCGCGCGTCGCCGCGAGCTCGGCGCGCGCGGCCTCCAGCACGAGCACGCGCGGCAGGACGCGGAGCGCGTCGGCGAGCGCGGGCGTGCGCAACAGCTTCTCGATCGCGGGCAACGAGCGCAGGCGCGATTCGGTCATGGCGGGAATGTACGCGATGGACGCCGGGATCGCTTCCAGCGGCGGCGCGAAGGGGTCCGGCCTGTGGCGTCGCCGCCGGTGCGGGCCCGCGCCCCTCACCCGCCCAGGTAGGCTGCGCGCACCTCGTCGTTCGCCGCCAGCTTCGCCGCCTCGTCCTCGAGCACGACGCGCCCGGTCTCGAGCACGTAGCCGCGCCGCGCGACCGAGAGCGCCATGTGGGCGTTCTGCTCGACCAGCACGACCGTCACGCCACCGCGATTGATCTCGACGATGTTGCGGAAGATGTCCCGCACGAGGATCGGCGCGATGCCGAGCGAGGGTTCGTCGAGCAGCAGCACGCGCGGGCGCGACATGAGCGCGCGCGCGATCGCCAGCATCTGCTGCTCGCCGCCCGAGAGCGTGCCCGCGAGCTGGCGCCGCCGCTCGAGCAGCCGCGGAAAGAGCGCGAACTGCGCGTCGCGGTCCGCGCGGATGCCGGCGCGGTCGCGGCGGCGGTACGCGCCCAGCTCCAGGTTGTCCTCGACCGAGAGGTTGGCGAACACCAGCCGCCCTTCGGGCGCGTGCGAGAGTCCGAGGCCGACGATCTCGTGCGCGGGCAGCCTCGTGATGTCGCGGCCCTCGAGGCGAACCGCGCCGCGGCGCGCCGGCACGAGCCCCGAGATCGTGCGCAGCAGCGTCGTCTTGCCCGCACCGTTCGCGCCGATCAGGGTCACGATCTCGCCGGCGTCGGCCCGCAGCGAGACGCCCTTCAGCGCGTGCACCGCGCCGTAGTAGACGTCGAGGCCCTCGACCTCGAGCTGGCTCATGCGCTCGCCGACTCGTCGCCCAGGTACGCCTCGATCACCCTGGGATGGCTGCGGATCTCGGCGGGACTGCCCTCGGCGATCTTGAGCCCGTAGTCGAGCACGGCGATGCGCTCGCAGATGCCCATCACGACCTTCATGTCGTGCTCGATCAGCAGGATCGTGAGCCCGAAGCGCCGGCGCACGTCCTGGATCAGCCGCATGAGCTCCTCGCTCTCCTGGGGATTGAGCCCGGCCGCCGGCTCGTCGAGCAGCAGCAATCGCGGCTTCCCCGCCAGCGCCCGCGCGATCTCGAGGCGCCGCTGCTGGCCGTAGGCGAGCGCGGTCGCCGGCGCGTCCGCGTGCGACGCCAGTCCCAGCACGTCGAGCATCTCCAGCGCGAGCGCCCGCAGCGCGCGCTCGTCGGCCTCGAAGCCCGGCGTGCGCAGCACGGCGGAGAGCAACCCGGCCTTCCGGTGCGGGTGCGCCGCGACCGCCACGTTGTCGAGGCAGGAGAGCCTCGAGAACAGGCGGATGTTCTGAAACGTGCGCGTGATCCCGCCGCATGCGATGCGATTCGCCTTGAGCCCCGAGATGGTGCGACCCTCGAAACGCACCGCACCGCGCGTCGGCGCGTACACCCCCGTCACCATGTTGAAGACGGTCGTCTTGCCCGCGCCGTTGGGGCCGATGAGGCCGACCAGCTCGCCCTTCTGGATTGTCAGATCCAGATCGGCGACGGCCTTGAGCCCGCCGAACTGCATCGTGCAGCGGTCGAGCTCGAGCAGCGACGCGCTCACGCGCGCGGCTCCGTGGCCGGACGCCGGCCGAAGAGACGCCCGAACGAGAGCTCACGCGTGCCGAGCAGACCCTGCGGCCGCGTGATCATGAGCAGGATGAGCATGAGCGAGTAGAGCACCATGCGCAGGTCCTTGACCGGGCGCAGGACTTCGGGCAGCAGCGTGAGCACGATCGCCGCGAGCATCGAGCCGGAGATGCTGCCCATGCCGCCCAGCACGACCATCGCGATCACCTCGATGGACTTGATGAACGTGAACGAGTTGGGGTTGAGGTAGCTCAGGTAGTGAGCGAACAGCCCGCCTGCGACGCCCGCGAAGAACGCGCCGATCACGAACGCGGTCACCTTGTAGCGCGTCGTGTCGACTCCGAGCGCCTCCGCGGCGATCTCGTCGTCGCGGATCGCGAACAGCGCCCGGCCGTACGTGCTGTGCGCGAGGTTGCGCGAGACGGCCACGACCACGGCGACGCCGAGGAAGACCCA
Organism: Candidatus Acidiferrales bacterium; assembly: GCA_035500415.1. Lineage (GTDB taxonomy): Bacteria > Eisenbacteria > RBG-16-71-46 > RBG-16-71-46 > RBG-16-71-46 > CAIXRL01. Next base: position 12,573 of record DATJXF010000056.1, read on the forward strand.
GAAGAAGTTGGCCCAGTGCGGAATCCCGGGCAGTCCGCGCGCGCCGCCGATCGCGTCGACGTTGAGGATGAGCACCCGGATGATCTCGCCGAACCCGAGCGTCACGATCGCGAGGTAGTCGCCGCGCAGCCGCAGGCTGGGCAGCCCGACCAGGTAGCCGAAGAGCGCGGCGAGCAGTCCGCCGAGGAGCAGCGCGACGAGCAGCGCCGCGCCCTGCGCGATCGCCTGCGGCAGGTGCGCGCTCACGAGCGCGCCCGCGAAGCGCTGGCCGACCGTGAGCGTGAACATCGCCGAGCCGTACGCGCCCGCCGCCATGAAGCCGGCGTGCCCGATCGAGAACTGGCCCGTGAAGCCGTTCACGAGGTTCAGCGAGACCGCGAGGATGATGTTGATGCCGACCAGGATGAGGACCTGGAAGTAGTAGGGATTGAGCGCGCGCTGCAGCGCGGCGTTCAGCACGAGCAGCGCGACGAGCGTGACCAGCGGCCCGAGCGCGCGCTTCATCCTCAGACCTTTTCCGTCACGGCCTTGCCGAAGATCCCGGCGGGACGCACGAGCAGGATGACGATCAGCAGCACGAACGCGATCGCATCGCGATAGGTCGGCGAGAGGTAGCCGGTGACGAGCACCTCGGCGACGCCCATCACGAGGCCGCCCACCACGGCGCCGGGAATGTTGCCGATGCCACCCAGCACCGCGGCGACGAAGGCCTTGAGACCCGGCATGATGCCCATGTACGGCTCGATTTTCGGGCTCTGCAGCGCGACCAGCACGCCCGCGGCGGCCGCGAGCGCCGAGCCGATCATGAACGTGAACGTGATGATGCGGTCGACCGAGATGCCCATGAGCGAAGCGGCCATGTGGTTGTGCGACACCGCCTGCATCGCCTTGCCGACGCGCGTGTGCAGCACGAGCAGTCGCAGCAGCGTCATGAGCACGACCGAGACGACGAGCACGATCAGCTGCTGGTTGCTCAGCGTCACGCCCATCCCGAGCGCGATGTTGTGCGACGGGATGAGCTGCGGGAAGAACTTGGGGTCCGCGCCGAAGAGCAGCGCGCCGCCGTTCTCGAGCAGCAGCGAGACGCCGATCGCCGTGATGAGGGCCGAGAGCCGCGGCGAGCGCCGCACGGGCTTGTACGCCAGGCGCTCGATCAGCATGCCGATCAGCGCGCACGCCGCCATGCTCGTCAGCAGCACCGCGATCGCTTTCGCGGGGCTGGGGGCCTCGCCCGCGCGCAGCCAGTTCGAGGTGTAGAGCCCGATGAACGCGCCCAGCATGTAGATGTCGCCGTGCGCGAAATTGATGAGCCGGAGGATCCCGTAGACCATCGTGTAGCCCAGCGCGATCAGGGCGTACACGCTCCCCCACGTCACCCCGTTGACGAGCTGCTGCAGGAACTCGGACACGGGAGGATCAGGGGTTGATCGTCGTGTTGTAGACCTTCTTGCCGCCCTTGATCTCGAGCACGACGGCCGGCTTCGTGGCGTTGCGGTGGGAATCGAGCGTGATCACGCCGGTGACGCCGGGATACGCGCTCGTGGCGGCGATCAGGTCGCGCAGCTTCGCCTCGGCGGCCTTGCGCTCGGGCGTTCCGGCCTTCGTCGAGGAGAGCCCCGCGAACGCCGCGGGGTCGCTCGCGGCGAGCTTCTGCATGCAGCCGAAGATGACGTTCGCGGCGTCGTAGGCGAGCCCGCCGATCGCGTCGGGTTCCTTGCCGAACTTCGCCTTGAACCGGGCGAGGAAGCCCTGGAGGCGCGGATCGGGGTTGTCGACCGCGAAGTGGTTCGAGTAGTAGGAGCCGTTCAGCGCATCGCCGCCGATCGCCAGCAGCTGCTCGCTCTCCCAGCCGTCGCCGCCGAGCAGCGGCACGTCGATCCCCAGCTCGCGCGCCTTGCGGCCGATGAGGCCGACCTCGGTGTAGTAGCCGGGGATGAAGATCGCATCGGGATGGTGCGCCTTGATCGCGGTCAGCTGCGCGCTGAATTCCTGGTCGCCCGCCGTGTAGGCCTGCTCGGCGACGATCGTGCCGCCCCCCTTCGTGAAGGCGTCGGTGAAGTATTGCGCCAGGCCAACGCTGTAGTCGCTCTTGATGTCCTTGAGGATCGCGACCTTCTTGAGGCCGAGGTTCGTCCGCGCGAACCGGGCCATCACCGTGCCCTGGAACGGGTCGATGAAACACATGCGGAAGATGTCGTCGCCGACCTCGGTCACCTTGGGATTGGTCGAGGACGGCGACACCATCGGGACGCCCGCCTGCTGGCAGATCGGCGCCGCCGCGAGACTGCGCGACGACGCCACCTCGCCGATCACCGCGACGACCTGGTCCTGGTTGAGCAGCTTCTGGACGGCGTTGGCCGCCTCCTCGGGCTTGCCCTGGTCGTCCTCCGAGACGATGCGCACCGGCAGCCCGCCGATCTTGCCGCCCTGATTCTGCCCGAGCTCGGTGAGCGCGAGCTCGACACCCATCTTGGTCGACTGCCCGAACGTCGCGTCGCTGCCGGTGAGAGAACCGTACTCGCCGATCACGATCTCCGCGTGGCCGCCGCCGGAGGAGCAGCCCGCCGCGAGCGCGCCGAGCAACGCCAGCGCTGCCAGCGGACCGAGGCTCGATCGAAGCTTCATGGGCAACCTCCATGTGCGGGAGCGGGAACCGTGCGCCATCGGACAATCCCGCTGAGAGGTAGCACGCCCCCGACGCGAGTGGCAAGACCAAAGCCCGGCCGCGAGCGCGTTTGCCGCCGCGAAAACCGCGGGTGTAGCTTGGGCGCATGCCATCTTCGGCCGCATGGAAGCGGCGTTCGGATCCGGTGGGCGCGGCGCGCCCGCGAGCGCCGCGCGTGGCCTGCGCCTTCGTGGCGCTGGCGCTCCTGGTGCTGGCCGGCTGCGCGCACCGCATCTCGCCCCCGGCCACGATCGCGCCGCCGCCCGCGCCCGCCGCTCCGGCGAGGCCGCGACCTGCGCCCGGCTACGCCGGGCTACGCGATTCGCTCGGCTCCGCGGACGCACGCGTGCTGCGCGGGAAGCGCATCGTGCTCGATCCGGGCCACGGCGGCTTCTTCACGGGCTCGCTCGGCGTGAACGGGCTGACCGAGGCCGAGGTGAATCTCGCCGTGGCGCTCGATCTGGACACGCTGCTCGAGGCGCAGGGCGCGCAGGTGCTCCTCACCCGCGAGCGCGACCGCGACTTCCTCACGCCGCGCGACAGCACGCTGCGCTCCGATCTCGCCGAGCGCGTGCGGATGGCGAACGCGTTCGCGCCCGATCTGTTCCTGTCGATCCACCACAACGCCGACCCCGCGGGCGCCCACGATGTCAACGAGACGCAGACCTACTACAAGCTCGGCGACGACGGCCCCTCCTACGACGCCGCGACCGACGTCCACCGCGCGCTCGTGCGCAACCTCGGCATCGAGACGCAGCGCCTGCTGCCCGGCAACTTCGCGGTCGTGCGTGGCGTCGATGCGCCCGCGATCCTCACCGAGGCGAGCTACCTGACCGATCCGGACGTCGAAGCGCGGCTGCGGACACCCGAGGCGCGCAGGCTCGAGGCCGAGGCGCTCGACCTGGGGCTGGCGCACTACTTCGCGCGCCGGGCGCCGGTCGTGGACTCGGTGTGGGCGGAGGGGACCTCCGACGACGACGGGCGCGAAGCCGCTCCACGCCACTGGGCCGTGCACGCGCGCATCCGCGGCGCCTACGACCTCGCCGACGTGCGCGTCGACGGCCTTGCGTTGCCGGTCACGATGAACGGGAGCGTGCTCGTCGCGAACGCGCCGCCGCTGACCATCGGCAGGCACGAAGCGACGGTGTCCGCGCGCCTCGCCGGTGAGGGCTCCGCGCGGACGCGCCGGTTCTCGTTCGACGTCCGGAAGTCGGCCCATGCCGAGCTGCGCGCGGCGGTGGTCAACACCCCGGTCACGCCCTCGCGCGCGGCGATCCCGGTGCGCATCGAGCTGCTCGACGTGGATGGCCTGCCCTGGCCGGACTCCACGCGCGTTCACGTTCGCGCGCTCACCCCCGCAGCACTGAAGCCGCGCGACACCACGGTCGTGATGCGTGACGGCGTCGGGTGGGCGTACTTCCACCTGCGGGGACGCGGGCGCACGTCCACGCCGGTTCGATGGCGCATCTCGGTGGGTGATCGGTCCGCCGACGCCGGCCCGCTCACGCTCGAGACCCGGGGCCCGGGCGCCGGCTTCGACGCGCCCGGCGAGCGCACCGGATTCGCGCTCGCGATGCCATCGGGCGAGCGGCTGCAGCACGCACCCGGCACCACCGGCCCGGCGCCGCGCGTGACGTGGCTCAACCGCGACGGCTTCGTGGGGATCGCGGCCAGCGCCGCCGGCGCGTTCGTCGCGCCGCAGCTCGCCGGCTTCCGCGCCTGGGGCGCCGACACGACCTGGCCGCCGCGATTCGTGGCCATCGCGGACGGCGCGCTGGCGGGCCACCGCATCGCGATCGATCCGGAGGGCGGAGGCGACGACGCGGCGGGGACCGGCCCGTCCGGAACGCGCGCGGCGAGCCTCAACCTCGAGGTCGCGCGCGCGCTCGCGGCGATGCTCGAAGCATCGGGCGCGCAGGTGCTGCTCACGCGCCAGGGCGACGCCGCGGTCTCCGAGGTCGAGCGCGTCCAGCGCTCCGAGGGTTTCGGCGCGGAGCGCTACCTGCGCATCGGGCACGCGGCCGCGCGCCCGGTCGCGGGCCACTACTTCTCGAGCGGCGCCGGACGGCGCTGGGCGCTCTCCCTCGGCTCGATCGCGGTCGAGCTCGGGCTCGCCGACTCGCTGCCCGCGTCCGAGGTCGCGAAGTATGCGATCACGCAGGCGTCGTCGATCGCGCTCTACGCCTCGCTCGCGCGCATCGACAGCGCCGCGTCCGAAGCGCGCCTGCTCTCGCCCGGCGTCCTTCGCACCGAGGCGTACGCGCTCTACCTCTCGCTCGCGCACGAGTTCGGCGCCGCTCCGGCCGGCGCGCCCGACACGCTCGCCGTGCGCGACGCGGATGGCCGCGCGGTCCCCGGCGCGCTCGTCACGCTCGGCGGCACGCTCGTGCTCCAGACCGGCGCGGACGGCCGCGCGCTCTGGGTGCGGACCGAACCGGGCCCGATCGAGGCGGCGGCGGGCGATTGGCGCGTGAACGCACGCGCCCTTCTGCTAGACTCGGAGCGCAGCCATTTCCTGACGGAAACGCGCTGACGGGCCGGGCCAAGCCCCTCTTCCAGCAGCACCGAATGCCCATGCCCTACGGCCTCGACGAGCACCTTCGGCGGCTCCGGCGCCAGCGCGAGCGCAATGCGCTCTTCGGCTCGGCCGTTTCGCTGCTCTTCCTCGCCGCCGAGTTCGCCGCGATGCGCCCCGGAGTCGTCAGGACGCTCAACGATCCCAAGCGCTTCGGCTTCGAGGGACAGGAGCAGTACGTCCGCCGCATCCTGCTCGAACAGGTCGGCGAGGTGGAGCAGGCCGGCACGATGGAGCGCAACGTCGTGCCCGTCGACCTGCGGCGCGGCGGCGGCATCCGGAAGCGTCGTGACGTTGCAACGGGCGAACGCCCCGAGCCCCACCCGGCGGACGTCGGAGTCGGCTCGGAGCCGATCGACCTCCAGTCGCGGCTGCGCGCGCTCTCGCTCCAGGGCCCGATCATCCGCTCCGAGGATCTCGTCGTCGACCGGCTCGTGCGCCCCGAGTATCCGGAGGAAGCGCGCGACAACAACATCGAGGGTCTGGTCGAGATGGTCGCGCTCGTCGACACGACCGGCAACGTGCTCGAGGTCCACATCACGGGCGGTTCGCACCAGCCACTGCTCGAGCGCGCGGCGACGACGGCGGTGCTGCAGTGCCACTATCGGCCCTACCGGCTGAACGAGAACGCCGAGCGCGTCTGGGCGTTCTACCGCATCTCGTTCAACCTCTACTGATCGCGGGCGGCTCTCGTCCCGAGCTCGACCGCGTGGCCGCGGTTGAGCGTGTAGACGGGCAGCGTCGCGCCATCGGGGGCGACGTCGAGGAAGCCCGCGGTCCGCGCGCCCGCTTCCGCGGGCCGCAGGTGAGCGGCGATCTCGCCCGGAGTGCGGGCGCCCGCCGCGATCGCGTCGGCGATGCGTCGACCGGCGAGGTAACCGCGGACGGCGAGCGGGCCGGGCTTGTCACCGCGCGCGCGCGCGAGCGAGTCGAGCCGCGCGGCGTCGGTCGGGGCGAGCACCCAGTCGTCGGCGACCCAGGTCACGCCTTCGAGCAGCGAGCGCGACGTCGTGTGGAACTGTTCGGGCGCGAGCGCGGCACCGCCGCACAGCCGCACGCTCACGCCGTCGGCGGCGAGCTGCCGCAGCAGGCCGTCGGCCTCGCGGCTCTCGCCGTCCCAGAAGAGCACCTCCGCGCCGAACGTGCGGACCGAGCGCGAGGCGAGGTGGAAATCGATCGTGCCCGCCGGGTAGACGTCGCGCCGGACGAGCTTGGCGCCGAGCGACTCCGCCGCCGCGGCGAATGCGTCGACGAACGGCGCGCGGCCGTTCGCGCTCGAGGTGAGGATGCCGACGCGCAGGCCCGGCCTCACGACCGCACGCGCGAGGGCGCGCGCGCGCAACGCGCTCGAGGGCCCGACCTGGAAGATCGTCGGGCCGATGCCGCCGATGCCCTCGTCCGTCGCGGTCGGCGAAACGAGCGGCAGTCCGTAGACGCGCGCAGCGGCTGCGAGCGCCGTCGTCGGCACGCTCAGGAGCTCGCCGATCACCGCGTCACACGTGCGCGAGACCGAATCGAGCGCGGCGGCGCCGATGGCGGCGTCGCCGTCGCCCGTGCCGTGGAACTCGGACTCCGGCAGCGGCGCGCCCGGCGGCGTGCCCGCGCGCAGCCCGACGTCGATGCCGGCCCGCACCTCGGACGCATAACCCGCGTAGTCGCCGCGGTCGGGCAGCAGCACGCCCACGCGGAACGCGCTCGCGCCGCAGCGTCGCAGCTCGAGCGCCTCCGGCGGCAGGCCGGCGCGCCGCGCCGCGCGCGGGTCCGCCCTCAGCGCGCGCACCTCGAGCTGGCGGCGGAGCTCGGCCCGGGCCGGCGGCACCCGCTTGAGCGCGGCGGCGAGCAATGCGGACTCGGCGCGTCCGAGCTGCGCGGGCTCGCGCCGCAGGACCCAGAGCACGTCGTCGAGGCTCGCGTTCCGGGCCCACGAGGCGAGCCGGTCGTCGCGCTCGCCACTCTCCGGCAGCGTGGCGAGGTGGTCGGCGCCGGCACGATCCTGCGGCACGGGCCAGCGCGGCGCGGCGTCGGCCGTGGCGAAGGCGGCGAGCGCGAGCGCCAGCGCCGGGCCCGCCGCGCGAGCCGCGGCCGCCCGAAGGCGCGATCCTCCCGCCGCCCCCGCGCGCACGATCACCTCACGCGTCCTGCGCGCGCGTGCCGCCATCACATCTGGAACTTGCCGAAGTCTTCCGGATTCAGCCGCTCGAGGAAGCGGCGGAGCTGCTCGGCCTGATCCTCGGCGGAGGGCGGTGCGGGCGGCTCGTCGGGCGGGGACTCGGCGTCTCGCTCCTGCTCCGGCGGTTGCAGCAGGTCCTCGTTGACGAAGATGGGCGCCTTGGCGCGTAGCGCGATCGCGATCGAATCGGACGGTCGCGCATCGACGCTCAGCACGTCCTTGTCGCGCTCGACGAGCAGCGAGGCGTAGAACGTGCCCTCGCGCAGCTCGGAGATGACGACGCGCGTGACGCGCGCCTTGAGGCCCTCGATGACGAGCGCGATGAGGTCGTGCGTCAGTGGCCGCGGAAACGGCGTCTCGGTGACGAGACGCTGGATCGCCATGGCCTCGCCGGGTCCGATCCAGATCGGGAGGACGCGCGGGCCCTCCAGCTCGCGCAGCACCACGACGTGCTGCTGCGACTTCTGTTCGAACACGAGCCCGTGGACCCGGGCCTCGACGATCTTCACGCTACTTCTTCGTGCCCTTCGCGGCGCCGGGAACGGCCATGAGCGAGTCGGCGCCCGGGAAGTTCGGCGCCTCCTCGGTGCGCATGTGATCGACCATCCACTGCGCCGAGGTCGCGAGCTCCGACTTCGGGTAGTTCCTGAGCAGGTCGCGGAACGCGTGCTCGGCCTCGTCGTAGTTCTTGAGCTCCTCGCTGTTCACGAAGCCCACCATGAACTGCGCCTGCGGCGCGATGTCGGCGTCCGGGTACTCCTGGACGACCTTGCGATAACCCTCGATGCGCAGCGTCGGGTTGGTGGTCTGCTGCGCTTCCTGGAACAGCTCGCGCGCGGTCTTGCGCGACGAGAAGAACGACTTGATCGCGCTCGAGTCGGGCGTGACGCCGATCCGTGCGCGCGCCTTCGCCAGCTGCGTCTGGTAGTACGCCGTCTGGAGCTGCTGCGTGAGCGTCCGCAGGATGAACGTGCGTACCTGCTCGAAATCGCGCATGCCTTCGGGCTGGTAGCTGTCGACCTTGATGACGTGCCAGCCCTTGTTCGTGTGATAGGGCCCGCCCACCTGCCCCTTGCCGAGCGCGATCGCCGACTCGGCGAGAGCGGGCTGCGGCCCGAGCGAGGCGAACTCGCCCGCGTGGCTCGTCGTGCCGAGGCTGCCGCCGGTCGCGCGCGTCAGCGAGTCGGTCGAGTAGAGCGTGACGAGCTTCGCCCAGTCGGCGTCCTTCGCCTTCGCGAGCGCGAGAACCTTGCGCGCCTCGGCCTCCGTCTTGAGCTGGATGTGGCGCATGCTCAGCGCTTCGGGCGTCTTGAAGTCGTCCCGGTGCTCGTCGTAGTAGGCCTTCGCCGCGGAGTCCGAGGGCGGTGGGTTGGTCGAGACCACCTCGTTCACCCACGTGCGGACGAGCAGGTCGCGGCGCTGTGCCTGGAGCTGGCGCGCGATGTCCGGACGGCCGGCGAGATCGTGGGCCTCGGCGTCCTGCATCCAGATGCGCTCCTCGATCAGCCGGTCGAGGATCTGCTGACGGCCTTCCGGCGTCTGGTACGTGGCCCGGTACTGCTCGGGAATGTCGAGCAGGCGTTCGTTGATCGAGCGGCGCGTGATGTTCTCGTGCCCGACGCGCACCAGCACGATGTCGGAGTCGTTCGGCGCGGCGGAGCGCGCCGACTTCGCGGGCGCCTTGCCCGCGCCCCACGCCACACCCGCCGCGAGCGCGAGCGCCGCGACCAGGATTCCCACCCGCCTCATGACCGCACCACCCACACTTTCACCGTCGCCGTCACGCCGCCGAAGTACCGGATCGTCACGTCGTAGTTGCCGAGCTGCTTGATGTGCTCCTCGAGCTCGATCCGGCGCTTGTCGATCGAATG
>DATJXF010000057.1:0-7322 GCA_035500415.1 Candidatus Acidiferrales bacterium
GGCCTAGATGATCCCCCGCTACACGCCCGCCGAGCTCGCGGAGCTCTGGTCACCCGCCCGCCGCTACGCCGTCTGGCTCGAAGTGGAGCTCGCCGCGTGCGAGGCGATGGAGGAAGCCGGCGTCGTTCCGCGCGGGGTGGCCGCGGCGCTTCGCGGAAAGAACCTGGTGCTCTTCCCGGCGCGCATCGACGAGATCGAGCGCACCACGAAGCACGACGTGATCGCGTTCCTCACGCACGTAGAGGAGCTGGCGGGCGCGGACGCCCGGTGGCTCCACCGGGGAATGACGTCGAGCGACGTGCTCGACACGTCGCTCGCCATCCAGATGCGCGACGCGGCCGACCTGCTGCTCGCGCGCTGCGACAAGCTGCTCGAGGCGCTCGCCGCGCGGGCGCGCGAGCACGCGCGCACGCCGATGATGGGTCGCAGCCACGGCATCTTCGCCGAGCCGGTGACGTTCGGCCTCGCTCTCGCCGGGCACCACGCCGAGATCGCGCGCGGCCGGCGGCGCCTCGAGGCGGCGCGGCGCGAGATCGCCGTGGGCAAGATCGCCGGCGCAGTCGGGACGTACGCGCACCTGTCGCCCGAGATCGAGAAGCGGGCGCTGAGTCGCCTCGGGCTCGAGCCCGAGACGGTCGCGACCCAGATCGTCGCGCGCGACCGGCACGCCGCGTACTTCGCGGCGCTCGCGCTCGTGGCGGCGGGGATCGAACGGCTCGCGACCAACGTCCGTCACTGGCAGCGGAGCGAGGTCGCCGAGGCGGAGGAGGCGTTCACGGTCGGTCAGAAGGGGTCGAGCGCGATGCCGCACAAGCGCAACCCCATCCTCAGCGAGAACCTCTGCGGACTGGCGCGCGTCGTGCGCGCGGCGGTCGTGCCGGCGCTGGAGGACGTCGCGCTCTGGCACGAGCGCGACATCTCGCACTCCTCGGTGGAGCGCATGATCGCGCCCGACGCGACGGCGACGCTCGCGTTCATGCTGGAGCGCGCGACCGGGCTCGTCTCCGGGCTCGTCGTGTACGCCGAGAGCATGAAGCGCAACCTCGATCGCGCAGCGGAGCTCTACTTCAGCGAGGCGGTGCTACTCGCCCTCGTCGAGGCGGGAATGGCGCGGCAGGAGGCCTACGTCCTCGTGCAGCGCAACGCGATGCGCGCCTGGCGCGGCGAGGGGCGCTTCCGCGATCTGCTCGTGGGCGACGCGGACGTCACCGCGAAGCTGGACGCGGGGAAGCTCGACACGCTGTTCGATCTCGACCACGCCCTCGCCCACGTGCCGGCCATCCTGGAGCGCGCTCTCGCCGCCTCGACGGCCGGCCCGGGCTGAGGGGACGATTCTCAGAACGCTGCGAAGCGGAATCCCAGCGTGATGAGCGCCGACGTGCTCGTGCCCGCGTGACCGAGGTCGGCGGTCAGCAGGCCCGCACGCAGGTCGAGCAGGTCGACCTGCATGCCGACCGATGCTGCCCCGCCGAAGTGCAGAGAGGAATCGGAGCTGTCGCCGCCCGATCCGCCGCCCACCTGCAGCTGGGTCGAAGCGCCCGACAGGTAGCCGGCCCGACCGACGATCTCCCAGCGGCCGGCGTGGCGTCTGCCACGGGGGGCGGAGAGTCATCGGCGTGCGCGGGCGACGTCGTGCCGAGGATCAGCGTGAGGGCGAGGGCGCCTTGCATGATGCGAGCGAACATGGGGTCTTTCTCCTTCCGCACCCCTATCGGTCGCCCGCGGCGGCGGTTGCGTGTCGATCGCCATCTCGGTGAAGGAGGGCCCTTTCTTGCGGCGGATCCAGGCGCGTGCCACGAGCCCGCCGACGACCAGCAGGTGCCTGGCACGGAAGCGACTGACCTCGTCGAGGTAGACGGCGCGCACCGGGACCTGAACGATGCGCATGCCGCGCAGCGCGAGCTGCGAGAGCAAGTCGTTCGGGTATCCGTAGCCACCCCAGAGGCCGTCGAGGTCGAGGCGCGCGCAAGCCGCACGCGAGAGCGCCGTGTACCCGCACTGGCTGTCGGACACCGGGATGCCGATGGCGCGCGACGTCGCCCACGAGAAGAAGAGCCCACCGATGCGGCGCGACCACGGCATCGGCCGACCGACGCTCGGGTGGGTGGCGTGGAAGCGGTCGCCCTTCACGTAGTCCGCCTCGCCGCGCACGACGGGCTCGATCACCGCGGGAAGGTCACGCGGATCCATCTGGCCGTCGCCCGCCATGACGACGAATGCGTCGCGCGGCCCGCCGGGCCTCCCCGCCGCGTGCCGGTACCCCGTCACGATGGCCGCCCCGACTCCGCGGCTGCGTGCGTGACGAAGGACGTGGACGCGCGGGTCCGCCGCCGCACGCGCCACCTCGGCCGTGCCGTCGAGGCTCGCGTCGTCCACGACGACCACCGCGTCGACCCACGCCGGCATCTGGCTCAGCACGCGGCCGAGCCGCGGTGCCTCGTCACGCGCCGGTACGACGACGACGACGCGGGACTGCTTCCACATGGTATGTCCCCTCTACCGCAATGCGGCGCCGGACGCTCCTCGTACTCGCGGCCATCGTCGCGTTGCTCGTGGTCGCGGGGTCCGTGGCCATCGCGCGCCGGCCCTTCCCGCCGGACACGACGCCCGAGGGCGCCTACGACCGCATCGCCCTCGCAATCGCCGAGCGGCACCCGCGCGACACCTTCGCGTACCTGGAGACCGAGGCGCAGTGGGCGTGCTTCACCATCCGCGACCTGCGCAAGCGCGCTTCGGACCGGGTGCGCGCCGCGTATCCGCCGGCCGAACAGCAACGGCTCCTCGACGCGTGGCGCGCGGAGGCGGAAGCGCCCGACGGCCCGGACGTTTTCGTGCTCGTGGCGAAGCGCAACGCCTGGATCGAACGGCTCCAGCGCGACCTCTCGGGCAGCGCGCACGTGGACGTCCAGGGCGAGCGCGCGACGGTCGTGACGGTGCGGGGGACGCGCTACCCCTTCCGCCGTCGCGACAACGGCATCTGGGGCCTCACGATCTTCACGGCGCAGCTGCAGGCCGAGGCCGAGCGCGCCGCGCGCGACGTCGAGATGGTCGAGAAGGCGGCGTGGGACTACGAGCGCGCCCGCGGCCAGTGAGCGGCCGTCGACGGGGACTCAGCCGGCCTTCTTCCGCATCTCTTCCCAGGAGCGCCCGCTCGGGCTCCCCTGCTCGACGTCGAGCCCCACGCGCGACCAGCCGGGCTCCACGATCTGCCCGAACGGATCCCTCGCGCCGTCCCAGCCTGCACGCTGATCGACGATGTTCGTGAAGCCCGCGCCGAGCAGCTCGTGCGCCGCGCGCATCGACCGCCCGCCCGCCTTGCAGCCGAGGACGATCTTCGCGTCCTTGGGAAAGGCGGCGGCCATCACGGGGAGAAAGTCGATGTTCGGCATCATGCGTCCGGGCCCCGAGATCGCGATGGGCACGTTCACCGCGCCCGGCGGATGGCCCGCCTCGAATTCCTCGACGGTGCGGACGTCGACGTAGGTCCAACCCTCGGCGAGCTTCTGGCTCGCCTCCTGCGGAGAGATTCGCGTCACGTTCGCCATGATGGCGACTTGGTTAGCGCGGAATCGGCGGCACGTCGCCCGTGCCTCGCTTGGCGAGCACCCACGACCAGATCGCCGGCACGACCGCCGACGCCAGGATGGTCGCAATCGCCACCGCTGGCAGACCCAGCAGCCCGGCAGCGATCGTGATGATGCCCCCGCCGACCATCGTCCACCCGGCGACGCGCTGGGTTCGCGCCCAGTTCTCGTCCGACGCGAGCGCGAACGCCGTGCGCACGCCGAAGAACGGGTTGCGACGCGTGCGCGGCATGAGAACGCCGAACGCGACGAACAGCGCGCCGAGCAGCACCCAGATCGCGTTGCCTAGGTTCGGCAGCGCCGAGAGCGAGGCGCGCAGCACGACCACGTGCACGCCCGTCATCATGAGGGCCGTCACGAGCGCGAGCATGCGCACGGGGGACGCTTCGAGCCGCTCGCGCCAGCCCCGCGCGAGCAGGTGCTGCCCGAAGCGGAGCAGTACGACGACGAGGACCTCGATGCCCGGCAAGAGCCACGCGCCGGTGGCGCGCGGCATCCAGCCGTTGGGCCGCCCGTCGAGGTCGAAGTGGACCGGCAGCGGATCGGGCAGCCGATCGTAGAGCAGCGCCGTGACGGCGAACGCGCCGACCACGGCGAACAGGGTGAACAGATCGACCACAGGCGACTTACGCACCGCGGCGCTCATGGGGAGCTCCCTTCGCGGTGCCCTATTTGGCCACGAGTTGGGGCGTGTCAATGCGTCTCAGTGGCACGTTCCATGCGCGGCGAGCGCCTGTTCGGCGGCGTGACGCACCTGAGGCGCCGCGTCGCTCTTCAGCAGCGGCGCGAGACGAGCGCGCATGTCGGGCGGCTGCATCGCGGCGAGCCCCACGAGCGCGCCGAGCGCGATCTGCTGGTCGTCCTCGCTGGTGCCGGGCACGCCGAGCTTGCGTGCCAGCTCGGTCAGCCGATCGACGGACGACGCGTCGCACACGGCGCCGAGGGCGCGCGCGGCCATCGCGCGAACGTCGCCGTCCTCGTTCTCCTCGTCGAGCCGCTCGCGGATGGCTTTGCGCGCCGAGCCCGCGCGCCGGAGGGCGAGGGCGAGCAGCGATGCCCCGCGCACGCGCGCCGCCGGATCGTGGAGCGCGGCTTGGAGCGCGGCGTCGACGTCGCTCGACGGCGGCGACTTCGCGAGCACCGCCACGGCCTGCGCCTTGACGAAGGACCACCCGTCGGACGCGAGCACGCCACGCGCGGCATCCACCGCCGCCGGCGCCGGCGTCGCCACGAGCGACTGCAGCGCCGCCTCGCGCACGCGTGGCTCGGGGTCGCGCGTCGCCTCGACGAGCGCGGTCGTCGCGTCCGGCACGCCGGCGGACACCTCGGCCGCGCGCGCGCGCACGGGCCAGTCCGTGTCCTTGGCGATGGAGCTCGCGAGCCGGGCGGCGGCGGCGCGATCGCCCGCGTGCGCCAGCTCGCCCAGAGGGCCGAGGGCGAGATACCGCGCGCGAAGCGGCGGCGTGCCGGCGAGCAGCTCGTCGAGCGTGCGATCGCTCTGCGCGGCGGCCTGCGTGACCTGGCCTGCCGCTGCGCGCATCATCTCGAGGCGCGCGGTGGCGCTGCGGTGCGTGTCGCCGAGGAGTGCGCCGAGGCGCTCGGCGGGCGCCGCCTTGAGGGCCATCGCGAAGGACGAGCGGAGCACGTCGCGAACCGGTGCATCCGAGTCGCCGGCGCTCGCGAGGGCGTCGGCGATGGGTTCGAGCGCGTCGGCACCGGCGAGGACCGCGAGCGTCGGCGCGACGCACGCGCGCGACGCGGGATCGTTGCGCAGCCTGTCGGCCAGCACCCCGGCGGCGCCCCTGCATCGCTCGAGCTTCTCGCGCGCCTTGCGCGGCGCCTCGCCGCTCGGCTCGCAGAGAGCGCGCGCGAGCAGCGGCGCGGCCTGATCGCACTGCTCGTGGCTCGCCGCGACGTCGACTGCGAGCGCACGCCCCCGCGTATCGAGCCCGTCATAGGCCCGTTCGACCGCCGCCAGCGCGGCCGGCCCTGCCCGCTCGAGCACCTGCGCCGCCACCTGACCGCTGTTGCTCGCGAGCTTCTTCGCCACGTCGTCGAGCGTCGCCCCCGGCGCGTCGAACTCGCTGTAGGCCGCGAGCTCGGCGATCGTGACCTCGGGGTGCGGCAGGTTGCGCGTGTACGCGTCGTTGAGGACGAGTGTCAGGCACGAGGACTGGACGGGCCTCGGGAACCGGATCTCGTACGCCTCGCCGGGCTGCTGCCAGGCGTCACGCGGGAGGCTGATCAGGAAGGTATCGGTACCGGTCACGAGGTAAAAGGACTTGGGCGCGGCGCCCGTCGCCGCGGGACTCGGCGGCGCGACGACGATCTGCATCCGCGAGATCGGCACGTCGTGCGGCGCTTTCATGAGCGCGAACTCGCCCTGCCCCATGCCCGGCCGCTGCTCGGTCCACACGGTCGACGGATCGCCGTCGGTGAGCTCGAGCGCCCGCGAGCCCGGGACGCTCGAATCGGTGGCCACGAGCAGCTTGGCGAGCGCAGGCTCGAGCCGAGGGCCGGCGTCCACCGCCGTGATCTGCTGCGCGGCGGCCTGCTGCTCGGGCGTGAGCCGCTGCACCGTCGCCGGCCGCAGGTCGAGCGACGCCGGGTAGAGCGCCTCCGGATCGAGCAGTGTGGCGTCCTGCCCGCAGACGCGCAGGTCCTCGCGGATGGAGCCGACGAGGACGAAGCTCCGCGCGCCGGACCGCACGATGCGCACGGCTTGCCCGCCACGCTCCCCGGGGTCGCCCGAGACGTAGCCCGTGAGGCCCGCGAAGATCGGCTCGGCCTTGCCGCCCGCGAAGATCGCTTCCCACGCGATGCCCTCGGCGTCGCTGGCCGGCACGCGCACGTGCACGACGCTGCGCCCCGACCCGATGGGCACCGTTTCGGTGACGACCTGGGCGTCCTGCGGCAGGCGCCCCTTGGCGAGATCGATGGGAACCTTCGCTCCGCCCGCCACGACGGTGCCGGCCTGCAGGTCCACGCGCACGTCCAGGGCCGGGAGGCCCCCGCCCGCCGGCGCGACGGCGTGCGTCTCCGCACGCGCCACGAGCGACCCGGAGAGCGCCGCTGCGAACAGGGCGAGAGCGAGCGAGCTGCGGCGCGTCACGAGGGCAGCAATCTTGCCCGTTCCGGCGGGGCCATGCCACACCCCTACGCGATGCGTCGCACGATCCTCCTGGCGGTCGCGGGCGCTGCATTGCTGGGCACGGGGCTGCTCGTGCTGAGGCGGCTCGACCGCTCCCCCGCTGCCCCGGGCACGGCGCAGCAGCAGGAACAGGAGGGCCCGCTCGCACTCGCGCACCCGGAGCCGGAGGCTCCCGCGCCGCGCGAGCAACCTGCCCCTTCATCCGTGGCGGGCCTCGACCTCGTGCACGTCGGTTCCGCCGTCGGCCGGCGCCGTCGGGGCGCCGTCCTCGGATCCGACGTGCACGAGGTCGAGCCCGGCCACAGGCGAGGGGGCAGGCTGTTCGCGCGGCGCCGGCGCCTCGGGCTCCGGGTGGGCGAGGGCGAGCGGGCCCTCTTGCTCCTGCGGCGTCTGCGGCGCGGCCGGTGCGCGGTCGAGCCGCCTCAGCACGAGCAGCCCCGTGCCCAGCAATGCAGCGCCTGCGACCGCCAGGAGGATCGAGCGACGCATCGCGTAGGGGTGTGGCATGGCCCCGCCGGAACGGGCAAGATTGCTGCCCTCGTGACGCGCCGCAGCTCGCTCGCTCTCGCCCTGTTCGCAGCGGCGCT
>DATJXF010000058.1:0-12026 GCA_035500415.1 Candidatus Acidiferrales bacterium
GCTCGCGCCCGTCGCGGCAGCGCCCGCGGCGGTGGACGGCGCGCCCGCCGCGCGGGCGCCGAACGGATCGCGCAGCTGCTCCCACGCCCGGCGCATGCCCTCGTGGTCGGTGCGCCCCGTGCGGCCGCGGCTCTTGGCGCACGCCCACGCGCGGTAGGTGGACTCGAAAGCCTCGTCGTCGAGCGCGCGTGCGATCCGCACCGCGACGTCCTCGCTCGGCACCTTGCGGCCGTTCTCGATGTTGAAGAGGAACGAGGGCGCGAGCCCGTCCGTCGCTTCGCTCAGGCGCTTGAGCGACCAGCCGAGCGCGAGCCGGCGCGCGCGCACGCGGTTCGCGACCGGGTCGTCCACCGGGCCGCGGCGGCGCGGGGCGAGATCGCGCGTCGAAGAGGGCACGTCGCCAACGTAGTCGATCGGCGCGGGTGCTGCCAGAGCCGCGCCGGGCCGCGCGCGATGCCGGTTCGGAGCGGCCGCGGCCCGCGGCCGGGTACCGCGGGCGGCGCCGCAGTCGCATGCTAACGTAGCGCGCATGGCCACGACCGAGACCGAACGTCCCGCAGGCGGGCCGCTCGCCGGCATCGGACGCAACATCGTCGCGCTCGGCTTCACGTCGCTCTTCACCGACGTCTCGACCGAGATGCTGGTGCCGATCCTGCCGCTCTTCGTCACCGCGACGCTGCACGCGTCGGTCGCGAGCCTCGGCGTGATCGAGGGCGTCGCCGAGTGCACCGCTTCGGTGCTGCGCACGACGTCGGGCTGGCTCTCCGATCGCATCGGCCGGCGCAAGCCGTTCGTCGTGCTCGGCTACGGGCTCTCCGGGCTCGCCAAGGCCGCGCTCGGGCTCGCGGGCTCGTGGCCCGCCGTGCTCGCGCTGCGCTTCACCGACCGCGTCGGCAAGGGCCTGCGCAACCCGCCGCGCGATGCGCTCATCGCCGATTCGGCGCCGCCCGAAGCGCGCGGCCGCGCGTTCGGGCTCCACCGCGCGATGGACACGACGGGCGCGGCGATCGGTCCGCTCCTCGGATGGTGGCTGCTCCACCGCTGGCACGCGCTCGGCGCGGAGGGCTACCGGCGCGTCTTCCTCGCGTCCGCGATCCCGGCGGCGCTCTCCGTGCTCGTGCTGCTCGTGTTCGTGCGCGCCCCGCGCCGCGCTCCGGCGGCGCCGCGTCCGCGCGGCGCGGGCGGCGCGCTCGGCGGGGCGCTGCTGCGCTTCCTCGCGGTCGATGCGATCTTCCAGCTCGGCAACAGCAGCAACGCGTTCGTGCTGCTGCGCACGCAGGGCGCGGGCTGGAACGCGAGCCAGGTGATGCTCATCTACCTGCTCTTCAACGTCGTCTACGCGCTGCTCGCGCTGCCGTTCGGCCACCTCTCCGATCGCATCGGCCGCCGCCCGCTGCTGCTCGCCGCGTACGCGCTCTACGCGGTGGCGTACGCGCTGTTCGGCTGGCACGCGACGCGCGCGGGCGTCGTCGCGGGATTCCTCGTCCTCGCCGTGCACAGCGCGCTCATCGACGGACAGGCGCGCGCGCTCGTCTCCGACCTCGTGCCCGCAACCGTGCGCGCGACGGCCTACGGCGTCCAGGCCACGGTGGTCGGCGTGGCGCTGCTGCCCGCGAGCGTGCTCGCCGGCATGCTGTGGGAGCGGGTCGGGCCGGCCGCGCCGTTCGTGCTGGGCGCGTCGCTGGCCGCGCTCGCCGCGGTGCTGCTGCCGATCCTGCTGCCCGCCCGCGCGGCCGCGGAGCCTCGTCGTGCCGGTTGAGCGGCGCGGCGAGATCGAGCGCATCCGCGCGTTGGTCCGCCACCTGCCCGGGGGCCGGGGCGTGGTCGTGGGGCCGGGCGACGACGCCGCGGTGCTGCGCCCGGCCGCGGGGCGCGACCTCGTCGTCACGACCGACGCCTTCGTCGAGGGGCGCCACTTCCGCCGCGACCTGCTGCCGCCCGAGGGCATCGGACGCCGGCTCGCCGCCGCGAACCTGAGCGACCTCGCCGCCATGGCCGCGACGCCACGCTGGGCGCTCGTCTCGTGCGGGACGCCGGTCGACGCCGATCCCGCGGAGGCGCGTGCGATCGAGGTGGCGTGCGCGCGTGCGCTCGCGGCCGAGGGCGCGGCGGTCGTCGGCGGCAACCTGAGCGCGACGGACGGGCCGTCGTGGTGGTCGGTGACGCTCGTGGGCGAGGTGGCGCGCGGCGCGCACTGGACGCGCACGGGCGCGCGGCCCGGCGACCTCGTCGCGGTGACGGGTGTCCCGGGCCGCGCTGCGGCCGCGCTGGCGATCGCGCTCTGGCGCAATCCACCGACGCGCGCCCGTGGCCCGCGCGAGCTGTGGACGGGTTACGCCTCGCCGCCCTCGCGCGTCGGCCTCGCGCGCGCGCTCGCGGCCGCGGGCGGCGTGCACGCCGCGATCGATCTCTCGGACGGGCTCGCGGGCGACCTCGCGCAGCTGTGCGCGGCGAGCGAGGTCGGCGTCGAGCTCGAGGCGTCACGGCTGCCCGCGGACGCGGCGCTCTGGGCCGTCGCGCGCACGCTCGCCGCGGACCTGACGCGCGAACGCGCGGAGCTGCTGCCCGCGCCCGAGCGCGGCATCGCCGAGCACCTGCAGCTCGGCCCGAGCGACGACTACGAGCTGCTGCTCGCGATCGAGCCCGGGCGGTTCGAGGCGCTCGCGCGGATCGCGCTGCGCAGCGGCACGACGCTGGCGGCGATCGGCCGGTTCAGCGGGGCGCGCGGCCGGCGCGTGCTGCGGCGCTCGGACGGCGGCGAAGCGGCGCTTCCGGACCGCGGCTTCGACCACTTCGGCTGACCGCGCGCGGCGCGGGCGCCGCCTTCACCCGGACTTTGAGCGGCGCGATCACGCGGTCGCCCTCGAGCGGCAGCATGTCGCGGAAGCGGGTCTCGAGCGCGATCAGGTGCTTCTTGCGCGGCAGCCCGCCGACGTAGCCGACAAGCTTGCCGTCCGCGCCGATCACGCGATGACACGGCACCGCGATCACGGCCGGGTTCTGGTTCGCCGCGAGCCCGACCGCGCGCGCCGCGCGCGGCTCGCCGATCGCCTTCGCGATCTCGCCGTAGTTCCGCGTCTCGCCGTACGGAATCTCGAGCAGCGCGCGCCAGACCTTGAGCTGGAACTCCGTCCCCGCGAGATCGAGCGGCACGTCGAGCCGCCGCACCGCGCCGCAGAGGAACTGCTCGAGCTGGTCCGCGAGCGGGCGCATCTCGCGCACCGAGTGTTCCCACGTCGCGCCGGGGTTGGTGCGCTCGTGCGCCGCGATCGCGCGCTTGAGGCTGCGGCGGTCGAGGAACTCGAGGTGCCGCAGCCCGCGCTCCGTCGCCGCGAGAAAGAGCAGCCCGAGCGGCGAAGACGCCGACATCACATGATAGCGAAGGTGCATGGGCGCGCAGTCTAGGGGGGCGGCACGCCGCGCCGCAACCGGAGCGGCCGCGAGGGACGGGCGATGGCCGCGATGCGCGACCGGCTCCACGCTCCAGCGTGACCCGAATGCCACGATCCCGCTCGCCACACGAGCGCGGCGCCCCGCCCTGGCCCGGCCTCTCGAGGACGCTACTCGTCTTCGAAGACGAGCTCGCCCTTCGCCCAGTCGAACGTGACCTTCCGCCTCGCGAAGAACTGGGGCCCGAGCAGGCCGTCGTGGCGTGGCCCCAGCCGCCAGAGCTCGCTCGTGCCCATGGCGCCGCTCCAGCCCGCGACGTGCTCGGCGACGATCGGTCCCACCGAGATCGTCGGCACCGTGACCTGCGACCAGCCGGACGCGGCGTGGATGAAGTTGGCGATGCGCCCGCCCTGCAGGCCCACCTCATCGAACGTCTCGCGTGGTGCGCCGATGCCCGCATCCGGCAACCCCGTGCCGATCGAGAACGCCATGCGGCGTCCCCCCGCGATCGAGCCGTAGACGACGAGATCGCTCTCTCCCCAGCGCTCGAACGGAACGCGCGCGCCGACGGCCGTGACGGCCTCACCGGGACGGCGCAGCACGAGCTCCTGCGCGTGGAAATCGAGCGTGACGCCGAAGCGCTCGAGCACCGGCAGGCCGATCACGCCCGCGATCTGCGCTTCCTGGGGGTTGACCTGGTTGCTGTAGGCGTGCAGCGGCGTCACCGCCGCCGGCACGTCGGTGAGCACGTACGCGCCCAGCTCGAGGCGGTGGACGATGGCGTTGCGCGCCCCGACGCTCACGCCGTTCCACGCGAGGCTGCGCTCGCCGGGCACGATCTCGGCGTGCGCGTTGCGCGCCGCCGCCGGGTCGAGCAGCAGCTCGGGCGCGCCGGGATCGACGGCCATGAGCACGCGCTGGCCCCCGAGCGTCACCTGCACGAGCGGCACCGGGAAGGCGCGGCTGAACAGCAGCGTCACGTGATCGGGTCCGGCGGGCGCCGCCGGCGGCCCGAGCTGCGCGAGCCGCTCGAGCATCTCGCGCCGGCCGGCCTCGTCCTGCTCCTCGGCGTGGGCGGCGGCGGTGGTCCAGTCGTGGCGGCGCAGCGCGAGCACGTAGAGGTCGTGCGCCGCGCCCTCCGCCGTGCCGGCTCGCACGAGCAGGCTCTCCGCCTCGTCGTCGCGCGAGCGGAAGAGCGCGATGCGGCCGAGTCCCGCGAGTGCGCGCGCGTCGGCGGGTGCGAGCTCCGCCGCGCGTCCGTACGCCCGGCGGGCCTCGGGCAGGCGCGCCATCCTGAAGAGCGCGTCACCCAGCGCGTCGAACGTCGCCGGATCGCCGGGGCGCGACAACGTGTCGCGCGCGGCGTCGCGCAAGTCGAGCTGCGCCTGGCGCCAGCTCTCGTCGGGCGAGCCCAGCACCGCGTGCGCGGCGGGCGCGGCGAACAGCAGGAGCAGCGCGGCGGCGAGCGCGCCGGTGCGGCGGCTCACGACGCGAGGAAGCGGCGCGTGGTGCGGAGCAGCACCTCGGCGCCGATCCGCAACGCGTCCTCGTCGACGTCGAAGCGCGGGTGGTGGTGGTCGTAGCGCAGACCGCGCGCCTCGTTGCGCGAGCCGATCGCGATGAACGCGCCGGGCACGCGCGCAAGGAACGACGAGAAGTCCTCGCCGCCCATCGTCCGCACCTCGGTGCGCAGGTTCGCCGCGCCGACCACCTCGACGGCGGCGGCGCGCGCGAACTCGCACATCGCCGCGTCGTTCACGGTCGGCTGGTTGCCGCGTTCGAACAGCACCTCGGCCTGGCACTCCATCGCCTGCGCGACGCCCTGCACGATGCGCTCGAACATCCCGGGCAGCCTGGCCCAGAGCCCGGGATCGAACAGCCGGATCGTGCCGTTCATCCACGCCGATTCCGGAATGATGTTGAAGGCGGTGCCCGCGCGCAGCTGCGTCACGCTCACGACGACCTGCTGAAACGGATCGACCTTGCGCGACGCGATCGTCTGCAGCGCCGTGACCATGTGCGCGAGGCAGACGACCGGATCGAGCGAGGCCTGTGGCATCGCGGCGTGCGAGCCGCGGCCCCGGACGGTGACCGTGAACTCGTCGACGGCGGCCATCCACGGCCCCGCGGTGACGCCGACGAGCCCGACGGGCAGGTCTTGCCAGACGTGCAGCCCGAACGCCGCATCGGGCACGGGGTCGGCGAGCACGCCGGCGTTGATCATCGCCTCGGCGCCGCCCTTGGCGCCGCCCAGCTCCTCGGCGGGCTGGAAGACGAGCTTCACCTGGCCGGCCAGCGAGTCCTTCTCGGCGACGAGCCGTTTCGCGACCGCGAGCAGGACGCTGGTGTGGCAATCGTGTCCGCAGGCGTGCATGCGCCCGGCGTTCTGCGAGCGGTACGGCGTGTCGTTCTCCTCGGTGATCGGCAGCGCGTCCATGTCGGCGCGCAGCAGCACCGTGCGCCCGGGGCGCGCGCCGCGGATCGTCGCGACCACGCCGGTGCGCCCGACCCCGGTCTTTGCCTCGAGCCCGAGCGCGCGCAGGCGCGCGGCGACGATGCCGGAGGTGCGCACCTCCTCGAAGCCCAGCTCGGGATGCTGGTGCAGGTCGCGCCGGACGGCGATCAGCTCCTCGACGTCGGCGCCGGCGAAGCTGGGAGTGGCGATGGACACGGTGGGCCTCGCG
This sequence comes from Candidatus Acidiferrales bacterium, assembly GCA_035500415.1. Classification (GTDB taxonomy): domain Bacteria; phylum Eisenbacteria; class RBG-16-71-46; order RBG-16-71-46; family RBG-16-71-46; genus CAIXRL01. Next base: position 6,075 of record DATJXF010000058.1, read on the forward strand.
ATCGGGAGCGCAGCGGGAGCGGCCATCTTCACGGCGGCGGCGGCGGCGCGTCAACCGGAGCGGAGCAGCGAAAGCGCGCGGGCCCGGCGCACCTCCGCGCGCCGGGCCCCGCGATCGGCTCGAAATCGAGCCGCGCTACTTCTGCAGCATCTTGCGCCGCTCGACTTCCTTCTTGAGCACGTCCTTGTTGAGCACCACGAACTCGACGCGGCGGTTCTTCGCCATGTTGAGCGCGTTGTTGTTCGGTGCGATCGGTTTCGTGCTGCCGTAGCCCTTCGTGCTGAGCTGCGTCGCCACGATCGCCGGGAACTTCTGCATCAGGTACGCCTTCACCGCGGCGGCGCGCGCCTCGGAGAGTTGCTGGTTCTTGGGCGCCGAGCCGCGCGAATCCGTGTGCCCGCCGATCTCGATCTGGAGCTGCGGCCACTTGAGCAGCACGGGCCCGATCTCGTCGAGCACGGGGTACGAGTCGGGCAGCAGCTCCGACTTGCCCGTCTCGAAGTTGACGTTCTGGAGCCGGATCATGCCGGTGTCGAGCAGCTCCGTCTCCTTCTCGGTCACGACGATCGGGCAGCCGTCGGCATCCACCTTGGCGCCCGGCGGAGTGTCGGGGCACTTGTCGAGGCCGTCGGGCACGCCGTCGCCGTCGGAATCCTTGGGGCAGCCGTCGGCGTCGACGATCGCGCCCTTGGGCGTGTTCGGGCACTTGTCGAGTCCGTCGTAGACGCCGTCGCCGTCGGAGTCCTTGGGACAGCCGTCGGCGTCGACGGTCGCGCCCTTGGGCGTGTTCGGGCACTTGTCGATACCGTCGTAGACGCCATCGCCGTCCGAGTCGTGCGGGCAGCCGCTCGCGTCGACGGTCGCGCCCCGGGGCGTGTTCGGGCACTTGTCGAGGCCGTCGTAGACGCCGTCGCCGTCGGAATCCTTCGGGCAGCCGGTGGCGTCGACGACTGCGCCGGCCGGCGTGTTCGGGCATCTGTCGCGGCGGTCGGGCACGCCGTCACCGTCGCTGTCGCGCGGCTTGCCCCCGAGCGCGAACGTCAGGCCGGCCCAGTACTGCTGATCGGCCTGGTGCGCGTCACCCGGCGGCGCCTTGGGCGAGTTCAGCACGTTGCGGAACTCGAAGCGCAGCCCGACGTGGTCGTTGAACCAGCTCGTCCAGCCGGCTTCCTGCTCGAACGTCATGTAGTTCGCCTGCTTGAAGCCGCTCGCGCTGCGACCCGAGGCGCCCCAGCCCGCGCCCAGGTACGGCGCGCCCCAGCCCCAGTGGCCCAGCAGGTACATCAGGTTGCCCGAGCCGCCCAGCCAGGTGACGTCGCGCTTGGCGCCCGCGAGCTCGCGGGTCGGGGCGTAGGCGCCGGCCAGCTCGAGCGCCCACGAGTCCGTGAGCATGTGCCCCACGCGCAGCCCGAAGACAGGCGCGGCCGCGAGTGAGTCCGTGCCCGGGTAGGCGAGCTTCTTCGAGAGCTCCGTCCAGCCGGCCATCGGCGTGATCCACGAATAGTGGCCCTCCGGAGCGGCCGGCGCGCGGGCGGGCAGGACGAGCGCGGCGAGGAGAGCGAGCGCCAGCGGGGAACGAGAGCGCATGTCGGCGACCTCCAGTGGCGGGACGCGGAATGGCCGAGGATGTCGAGCGCGGTGCTCCGCCCGGGCCCTGACGTCGGGCTCGTGGCGGGCGAAGTTAGGACGAACGCGGATGGGCGGCAAGCGAACGCGCGCACTCGTCCGTCGGCCCGGACGACCGTTCGCCCCCCGCCAGCGCCCGTTCGCCGCATCGGGCTCGCACGCGCCCGCCTGCCGGGACGAGACTGGCCTCGTTCGCCGCGCCGCGCGCGGCAGGAGGGCACATGAACGAGGTGCTGAGGATCGAGGATGCAGGCAAGTCGTTCGGCAGCGCGCCGGCGTTGCGCGGGCTGTCGTTCGAGCTGCGCGAGGGCGAGCTGCTGGCGCTGCTGGGGCCGAACGGCGCGGGCAAGACGACGCTGATCCGCGCGCTCGCCGGGCGCGTGCGGCTGGACGGCGGGCGTCTCGCGCTCCACGGTCGCGAGCTCGCGCCGGGCGCGGCGCGGCGGGGGCTCGGCATCTGTCCGCAGGAACTCGCGCTCTACCCGCTGCTCACCGCGCGCGAGAACCTCGAGCTCTTCGGCACGCTCCAGGGCGTGCCCCGCGAGCGGCTGCGCGAGCGCGTCGCCTACGCGCTCGAATGGACCGGGCTCGCCGACCGCTCGCGCGAGCCGGTGCGCGCCTTCTCGAGCGGAATGAAGCGGCGGCTCAACATCGCCTGCGGCGTGCTCCACGAGCCGGAGGTCGTGCTGCTCGACGAGCCGACGGTCGGCGTCGATCCACAGAGCCGCGAGAAGATCTACGACATGCTCACCGGGCTGCGCGAGCGCGGCGCGTCGCTGCTCCTCACGACGCACTACCTCGAGGAGGCCGAGGCGCGCGCCGAGCGCATCGTCGTGATCGACCACGGCGTGGCGGTGGCGCAGGGCACGCTGTCCGAGCTGGTCGAACACGCGGGACTCGCGGGCCGGCGGCTCCGGCTCACGCTCGATCGCGCGCTCGCCACGCCGCCCGCGGGCTTCGCGAGCGAGAACGGCGGCGGCGCGATCGTCGCGACCATCGCCGACGTCGGCGCGGAGCTGCCCGCGCTGCTCGATCGCGTCCGCGCCGCAGGCGCGCGCGTGCGCGATCTCGAGGTCCGCAGCGCGAGCCTGCAGACCGTGTTCCTCGAACTCACCGGAAAGGAGCTGCGCGAATGATCCCGCCGCTCACGCGCGTGTCGTGGACCAACCTGCGCCGGGACCGCGCCGCGCAGGTCATGGTGTTCGTGCTGCCGATCGCGTTCTTCTCGATCTTTGCGCTCATCTTCGGCGGCACGAACGGCGGTTCGACGCGCCGACTCGAGCTGCTCGTCGCGGACGAGTCGCAGACCGATGCGAGCGCGGCGCTCGTCCGCGCGCTCTCGGCCGACTCGAGCCTGCACGTCCGCACGACGTGGCCGGGCGCCGAACGCGGCGCGTCGCCACGCGGCCTCACCGCGGCGGTCGCGGAGTCGCTCGTCCGGGCGGGCGAAGCTCCGGTCGCGTTCGTGCTGCCGGGCGGCATCGACACCTCGCTCGCGCGCTTCGACGGGCGCGGCGTGCGCGTGCGCATGCTCGTCGATCCGTCCGATCCAGTGGCGCCCCGCATGGCGGCGGGGCTGCTGCAGCGCGCCACGCTGGAGGCCACGCGCTCGGCGGCGGACGAGTTCCGCGGGCACGCGTCCACGGCCGGGCCCTCGACCGACGATCTCATGCCGGCGCGAATCGAGGAGCACGAGGTCGTGGGGCGAAAGCGCGACAACGGCATGGTGTCGTTCTACGCCGCCGGCATCGCGGTCATGTTCCTGATGTTCTCGGCCGCGGCGGCGGGCGGCGTCCTGATCGAGGAAACCGAGTCCGGCACGCTCGAGCGCGTGCTGTCGTCCGGGGTCGGCATGACGCGTCTGCTGGGCTCGAAGTGGCTCTACATCGCCTCGCTGGGTGTGGTGCAGATCACCGTGATGTTCGTGTGGGGCATGATGGTGTTCCGCCTGCCGCTGCTCCCGCACCTGCCGGGCTTCGCGCTCATGACCGTGCTCACGGCGGCGTGCACGGCGTCGTTCGGGCTCGTGCTCGCGACGGCGGCGCGCACGCGGCAGCAGCTGCAGGGGCTCGCGAACATCGTGGTGCTCTCGCTCTCGGCGGTCGGCGGCAGCATGTTCCCGCGGATGTTCATGCCCGCGTATCTCCAGAAGATCTCCTACGTGGGCTTCAACGCTTGGGCGCTCGAGGGCTACATCAAGGTGTTCTGGCGCGAGGCGACGCTGGTGGCCCTCTGGCCGCAGGTCGTCGCACTGCTCGCCTTCAGCGCGGCGTTCTTCGCGCTCGCCCGCCGGTTCGCGAAACGCTGGGAGGCGGCGTAGCGCTCCGGTCGTCGGGCGCCGCGCGGGACCGGGGCGCGCCGCTGCCCGCGCGCCTCGCCGCCTGCGCGGCGTGCCGCACGGCGATGACGCCGGGTCGCTACGCCGCGGTCAGCAGCAACGGCTGACCGCGCGTCACGACGAGCGTGTGCTCGAAGTGCGCCGCGAGCGAGCCGTCGTTGGTGCGGATGGTCCAGCCGTCGTCGGCCTCGTGCGCGTCGCCCGAGCCCATGGCGATGATCGGCTCGACCGTGATGACGAGGCCCTCGGTGAGCCAGGCGCGCGCGGTCGGATCGAACCAGTTGGGCACCATCGGATCCTCGTGGATCGTGCGCCCGATGCCGTGGCCGGTGAGCGAGCGCACGACCGAGAATCCGCGCCGCACGACCTCGCCCTCGACCGCGCCGCCCACGTCGCACACGCGCCGCCCCGCGCGCACCTCGCGCAGCGCGCGCCGGAACGCCGTCTCCGCGCACGCGATCAGCCGGCGCGCGCGCTCGGAGACCCGGCCGACCGCGCAGGTCACCGCGGCATCGGCCATGTAGCCGTCCTTCTCGACCGTGACGTCGAGCTTGACGAGATCGCCCTCGGCGAGCCGGCGCGCCGCGCTCGGAATGCCGTGCACGACCTCGTCGTTCAGGCTGATGCACGTCTCGCCGGGGAAGTCGTAGACGAGCCTGGGCGCGGAGCGCGCACCGTGCTCGCGGAAGACACCGGCCGCGATGGCGTCGAGCTCCGCGGTGCTCACACCGGGCGCGACCGCCGCGCGCATCGCGTCGAGCGTCTCGCGCACGACGCGGCCCGCGGCGCGCAGCCCCTGCAGATCGCGATCGTCGTCGATCGACAACTCGCCTCCGACGGACGGCGGGCGCGGACGCCCGCCATCCGGAGACCGGTCCTGCGCGGCTACTTCCTCTTCGTCGTGTCGGCGGGTGCCGGCACCATCATGTGCACCGAATCCGGCGCCGCGCTCTCGCCCTGCTGCAGCAGGTGGCGCTTCTCGACCTCGTTCTTCAGCACTTCCTTGTTCTTCACCACGAACTCGACGCGCCGGTTTTTCGCGCGGTCGAGGTCGTTGTCGTTCGGCGCGATCGGCCTGGTCTTGCCGTAGCCCTTCACCGTGAACTGCTTCGGATCGAGCGCCGGGTACCTGGCCATGAGGTACGCGCGCACCGAGTCCGCACGCGCCTCCGAGAGCTTCATGTTCTTGACCGCCGAGCCGCGCGAGTCGGTGTGCCCGCCGATCTCGATCTGGAGCTGCGGCCACTTGAGCAGCACGGCGCCGACGATGTCGAGCACCGGGAAGGAGGCCGGCTGCAGGTCCGCCTTGCCCGTGTCGAAGTTCACGTCCTGGAGCCGGATCATGCCGGTGTCGAGCAGCTCGGTCTCGCGCTCGATCACCTCGATCGGGCAGCCGTTCGCGTCGACCTTGAGACCCTTGGGCGTGTCGGGGCACTTGTCGAGGCCGTCCGGCACGCCGTCGCCGTCGGAGTCGATCGGGCAGCCGACCGAGTCGACGACCGCGCCCTTGGGCGTGTCGGGGCACTTGTCCAGGCCGTCGAGCACGCCATCGCCGTCGCTGTCGTGCGGGCAGCCCGTCGCGTCGACCGTCGCGCCCCTGGGCGTCTCGGGGCACTTGTCGATGCCGTCGTACACACCGTCGCCGTCGGCGTCGTGCGGGCAGCCGAGCGCGTCCACGATCGCGCCCTTGGGCGTGTTGGGGCACTTGTCCAGGCCGTCGAGCACGCCGTCACCGTCGGCGTCGTGCGGGCAGCCCGTCGCGTCGACGGTGGCGCCCTTGGGCGTGTTCGGACACTTGTCGCGCTTGTCGGGCACGCCGTCGCCGTCGGTGTCACGCGGGATCGCGCCGAGCGCGAACGTCAGCCCGACACCGACGCCGATGTTGTTGTAGTGCACCTGGTCGCCGACGGCGACGAGCGGCTTGAACGACACGTCGCGGGCCTCGAAACGCAGCCCGACGTCGTCCGTGAGCCACCATTGTTCACCCG
>DATJXF010000059.1:0-16039 GCA_035500415.1 Candidatus Acidiferrales bacterium
CGAGGCCTGTCCGCAGCCCGCCGCGGTGCTGCGTGCGATCCGCGCCACCGGCGCGAGTGCCGGGCTCGCGATCAAGCCGGGCACGTCCTACGCGGCGGCCGCACCGCTGCTGCCCGAGCTCGACCAGCTGCTCGTCATGACGGTGGAGCCGGGCTTCGGCGGCCAGGAGTTCATGCCCGCGATGCTCGAGAAGGTGCGTGCCGCGGCGGCCGATCGCGACCGGCTCGGGCTCGCGTTCGCGATCGAGGTCGACGGCGGCATCCACCACGACACGATCGGCGCCGCGCGCGCCGCGGGCGCGGACGTGTTCGTTGCGGGCCACGCGATCTTCCACGCGCCCCAGCCGATTCGCGCGCTCGAGGCGCTGCGCACGGCGGTGGGGGCGTAGCGGCGCAGGACGGCGGGGCCTTCCGGGCGAACGGCGCGGCACTGGGCGCGGGAGGGGCGAATGATCGGCGGGACCCTCGGGCATTACCGGCTGCTGGAGCGGATTGGCGCGGGCGGCATGGGCGTCGTCTATCGCGCGCTCGATCTGCGCCTCGGCCGTGAGGTTGCGCTCAAGGTGCTGCCCCCGTCCGCCGCGACCGACGCGGTGGCGCGCGAACGGCTGCTGCGAGAGGCCCGCCACGCGTCGCAGCTCAATCACCCCAGCGTGTGCACGATCCACGAGGTGGGCGAGGACTCCGGGCAGATCTACGTCGCCATGGAGCTGGTCGCGGGCCGTTCGCTGGCCGAGAGCGTGGGGCCGACCGGGTTTCCGCCGTCCGCCGTGATCCGCTACGGGATCCAGATCGCCGAAGCGCTCGAGCACGCGCACCAGCGACATCTCGTGCATCGCGATCTCAAGTCGCTCAACGTCATGCTCACCGGCGATGGCCGCATCAAAGTGCTCGACTTCGGGCTCTCGCGGCGGCTGCCGTCCGAGACGGCGAGCACGCTCACGTCGCCGTCGCTGTCGCTCACGCATGAGGGCGCGATCGCGGGTACGCCGCAATACCTGGCGCCCGAGCTGCTCCAGGGCAGCGAGGCGAGTGAGGGGAGCGACATCTGGGCGTTGGGCGTCATGCTCTTCGAGATGGCCTCGGGCGCGCTGCCGTTCAAGGGGCAGACGATGTACCAGCTTGGCGGTTCGATCCTGCACGCGCCGCCCGCTCCGCTGCCCGATGCCGTGCCGGCGGCGCTCAAGCAGGTGATCGCGCGCTGCCTCGAGAAGGTGCCCAGCCGGCGCTACTTGCGCGCCGGCGAGGTGCGGGCAGCGCTGGAAGCCCTGCAGAGCCAGCCCGCGCTGCCCATCCCGGCCACGCCGCGTCCCGCGTCGGGCTCCGCGCGGACGTGGCGGTGGCTCGCGCTCGCGGGCGTGGTCGCGGTGGCGATCGCGGGAGCGTGGGCGTGGCGGACGTGGAGGGAGGGCGTGCCGCAACGCACGGCGTCGGGCGGCCCCGGCGTCGCGCGCTCGATCGCCGTCATGCCCTTCACCGTGCGCGGCGATGCCGGTTTCGGGTACCTGGGCGACGCCATGGTGGGCATCCTGGGCAGCGCGCTGGACGGGGCTGGCGACCTGCACGACGTCGAGGCGCCGGCCGTGCTGGCGGCGCTTTCCGGAGGCCACGCGGCCCCCACCTCGCCGGCCGATGCGCGCCGTCTGGCGCGCCGTCTCGGCGCCGGGCTCGTCGTGATGGGTGATGTGACCGCGACGCGCGGCACGATCCGGATCGAGGCGTCGATCTACGACACGAACAGGGACAGCCTAGCGCTCGTGCACGCCGCGGCGGATGGCCCGGCCTCCGGCGTCGACAGCATCGAGACGTCGCTCGCACGCAACCTGCTCGTCGTGCTCACGGGAGTACTGCGCCCCAACCTGAGCTATCGCGAGGCGCTCACGACGCGATCGCTGCCGGCACTCAAGGCCTACCTTCAAGGGTTGGCGGCATGGGATCACGGCGACAACGTGGCGAGCGAGGACGCTTACGCCCGCGCAGTCGCGGCCGACACTTCATTCGCGCTCGCGTGGTACGGCCTCTGCAACGCGCAGTGGGGGCGCGGCGACTTCGACGCTGCGAGCGCGAGCGCCGATCGTGCCGCCGGGTTGGGGGAAGCGCTGCCCGAACACGAGCGCACCGTGCTCGAGGGCCTGCGCGCCGTGCTTCACGGCGACTTCGACGCGAGCGAGGCGCTGCTGCGCCGCGCGACGGCGGAGCGGCCGGACGAGCTCGACTCCTGGCAGCTCCTCGCGGAAGAGCTCTGGAGCTACAGCGCGCTGCGCGGGCGATCGCCGGCGGAGGCCGAGGGCGCGATGCAGCGCGTGGTCGAGCTCGATCCGAGCAATGCGCACACGTGGTGGTTGCTCGCTCGCGAGAAGTACATGGACGGCGACATGGCCCCGGCCGAATCGCTGCTCACGCGTTCGCTCGAGGTCGGGGCGCCCGCCGACTCGCTCGTGCCCCGCTTCCTGCTCGCAACGTGGCGCTCGGACTCGACGACGACCCGATCCCTTCAGCGCGAGCTGGCACGGGCGGGTCCTGGCCTGGTTGTCGACCTCGCGATGACGCTCTGTGTCGCGCCGCAGATACTGCTGGAGCTCCTCAGCGGGGTGAAGTCTCAGTCGTATCCCGTCGAGCAGCGTGCGAAGGCGAGGATCGCGCAGGCCATGACCCTTCAACAGCTCGGCAAGCCGGATTCGGCGCTCGTTGAGATGCGCGCCGCCGGGGCATTGTTGCCGCTGCCGGGCTCCGCCTACGGCGCACTCATCGCCTGTTGCCTGACCGCGCCGACCCCGCGCCGGACCCTCGACTCGCTGCGCTCGATCGTCCGGTCATGGCCCGAGCCGCCGCTTTCGGCCGCGTACGCGGACACCACTTCGGCGTTCTGGGTGGTGGAGGGGCCGCTGCCGCTCGCGCGGCTCTACCTGCTCGCGCTGCTGAGTGCGCGCATGGGCGATCGCGCGGCGACCGCGGAGTACGCCGCACAGCTGGACCGGTTCCGCGGTGCGCGCGACGTGACGAGCCGGGCGGCCTACTACGCTCTCGCCGCGCGCGCCATGCTGGCGTGGCAGTGCGGCCAGCCCGCCCAGGCGCTCGCGGAGCTCGAGCGCGCGCCGATTCCGAGCCGTCCCGGCAATCGCTGGGGCCTGCGCGCGTTCTTGCACGAGCGCTACCTGCGGGCCGAGCTGCTCTACTCGCTGGGGCGTGCCGACGAAGCGCTGGGCTGGTTCGAGGGCACGGGGCGCCCGCTCGAATGGGACGCAATGTACGCACCCGAGTCCTACCTGCGACGCGCGCAGATCCTCGAGCAGAAGGGCGACCGGGCCCACGCCGCGGAGTTCTACCGCCGCGCGGTCGAGATGCGCGTCGGTTGCGCGCCGGCCTACCAGCCGATGCTGGCGCAGGCGCGCGCGGGCCTGGCGCGCCTTTCGGCGGGGCTTGCCGCGCGCTGAACGCGCGGGCCGTTGTGCTACGCTCGCTCGCCGCTTTCGCGCACACCGCTTCGGGAGCCCCCGAATGTTCGAATCGCTGACCGAGCGCCTGCAGGGCATCGTCCGCAACCTGACCGGGCAGGGGCGGCTCACGCCCGACAACATCCGCGACGCGATGCGCGACGTGCGTCGTGCGCTCCTCGAAGCCGACGTGCCGGTCGCGGTCGCGCGCGACTTCGTCGCCAAGGTCGAGGCGCGCGCCGTGGGCGAGGACGTGCTCCAGAACCTGCGGCCGGGCCAGCAGGTGGTCGGCATCGTCCGCGACGAGCTCGTGCAGCTGCTCGGCGGCACGCCCGTGACGCTCGCGGGCGCGCCGTTCGTGCCGACGGTCGTGCTGCTCGCCGGGCTGCAGGGCTCGGGCAAGACGACGTTCGCGGGCAAGCTGGCGCTGTGGCTCAAGGCCCGCAGCAAGCGCACGCTGCTCGCGAGCGCGGACGTCTACCGTCCCGCGGCGATCGACCAGCTCGAGCGCGTCGCCGCGCAGGCTGGCGCGGGCTTCTGGCGCGCGCCCGACGGCACCGCGCCGGTCGCGATCGCGGCGGGCGCGCTCGACGAGGCACGCCGTCGCGGCTTCGACTTCCTCGTGCTCGATACGGCGGGCCGGCTCCACGTCGACGACGAGCTCATGACGGAGCTCGAGACGCTCAAGCGCACCGTGCGCGCACACCAGGTGATCCTCGTCGTGGACGGGATGATCGGGCAGGAATCGGTGAGCGTCGGGCAGACGTTTGCCGAGCGCGTCGGCGTCGACGGTCTCGTGCTCACCAAGATGGACGGCGACGCGCGCGGCGGCGCGGCGCTCAGCCTCAGGAGCGTCACCGGCAAGCCGATCCTCTTCCTGGGCGTCGGCGAGAAGCTCGACGGCCTCGAGGCGTTCGACGCGACGCGCGTCGCATCACGCATCCTCGGCATGGGCGACGTGATCGGGCTCGTCGAGCGCGCGCGCACCGCCGTCTCCGAGCAGGAGGCGATGCGCCTCGCCGAGCGCATGCGCAAGGCCGAGTTCACGCTCGAGGACTTCCTCGACCAGCTCCGCTCGGTGCGCAAGCTCGGGCCGCTCGAGGACGTGATGAAGATGATCCCGGGCATGCCGAAGAACGCGGCGGCGCAACTCGGGCCGCAGCAGGACAAGTTCAAACGCTACGAAGCGATCCTGCTCAGCATGACGCTGCGCGAGCGGCGCAACGCGCGCCTCATCGACGGCAGCCGCCGGCGCCGGATCGCGGCGGGGAGCGGAACCGACGTCCCCGAGGTGAACCGGCTGCTGCGCGACTACGAGCAGGCCCGCACGGTCATGCGCGCGCTCAAGAAGGGGCCGCGCGGGCTCGCCGGACTGCGGGGCAGGCGGCGGTAGCCCCGCGGCCCGCGGGCCGCGCGCATTTGCTTCCCCGCGCGATTCCCGGCACAATGCCCCGCCTTTGTGGGACCGCGGGTGCCTTCCCCGGTGTGAAGTGCGCCACGTCGATCGCGGACCCGCCCGTCACCATCGCTTCGACCCATCGGCGGCCCCGGCACGCCCGGACCGCCTGGAATCCATCGGGAGGCAGCACAGCATGGCGGTCGTCATTCGCATGATGCGGGCCGGCGCGAAGAAGCGGCCCTTCTACCGTGTCGTCGTCGCGGACTCGCGCCGGCAGCGCGACGGGCGTTTCGTCGAGATCCTCGGGTACTACGATCCGCTCGCGAAGCCTTACGAGTTCAAGTTCGACGCCGAGAAGGTCAAGGGCTGGATCGCCCAGGGCGCGCAGCCGTCGACGCAGGTGGCCTCGCTGCTGCGCAAGCACGGCATCGTCGCCGCGCGGCCGAGCAAGCCGACGGGCGAGGGCGGGTCCGCGAAGCCCGCGGGCAAGAAGCTCCGCGCCAAGCCGCGCAAGAAGACGGAGCGTCGCACGCGCAACGCCGCCGCCCGCGTGCGCAAGAAGGCGAACCCGAAGGCGAAGCAGCCCAAGAAGAAGTGAGTCGCGGCGTGGCCCGGGGCGCCGCGGCCACGCGCGGGCGTGTCGCCTGGGGGGCGCTCGTCGCGTGCGCGCTCGCCGGCTGCTCGAGCCCACACGCGCCCGCCGCCGCCGCGCACGCCCCGGACTCGACGCTCCGCTCGCAGGCGCTCATCGATTCGGGCAACGCGGCCTATCGCGGCGGTGACTTCGAGGGCGCTGCGAAGCGCTATGCGAGCGCGGCCGCCGTCGTGCCGCGGGATCCCGCGGCGTGGTACGGGCTGGGCATGGCGCTCTCCAAGCTCGGGCGCGGCGAGGAATCGCGCGAGGCCTACTCGCACGCGCGAGCGCTGCTGGGTCGCGCGCCGGATTCTTCCGCCGCGCACGAGTGAGCGACGCGTCGCGTCGCGGGCATCCGCGACGTCCGCGGCCGCGCGAGGCGCACTCGGCGCCCGTGCGGCTTGCGCGCCCGCGGCCTTTCGGGTTTTCTCTCGACGCTCGTTGCCATCCCCGGCGCGCCGCCTCCCGCGCCGGGATTTCCGAGCGGGAGCCCATGCTCGACCTCAAATTCCTGCGTAACCATCGCGACAAGGTCGAAGCCGGCATCGCCCTGAAGGGCATGTCGGTCGACCTTTCGCGCTTCTACCAGATCGAGGAGCGGCGCCTTTCGCTGCTGCACGAGAACGAGCAGCTCAAGGCGAAGCGCAACGCGGCGAGCGACGACATCGCACGCCTCAAGAAGTCGGGTCAGGACGCGGCCGCACCGATCGCGGAGATGCGCGTGCTGGGCGAGCGGGTGAAGGACCTCGACGAGCAGCTCCGCCAGCTCGAAGAGGAGAGCCAGAGCCTCGCGGCGTGGATCCCGAACCTGCCGCACCCGAGCGTGCCGCCCGGACAGGACGCGGCGCAGAACCAGGTCGTGCGCCAGGTGGGCCAGGTCCCGCGGTTCGATTTCGAACCGAAGCCGCACTGGGATCTCGCGACGCGGCTCGGGCTGCTCGACTTCGAGCGCGCGACCAAGATCGCGGGCGCGGGCTTCCTGCTGTTCACGGGTCCAGGCGCGAGGCTCGAGCGGGCGCTCATCTCGTTCATGCTCGACTTCCACGTCGAGAAGCACGGCTACCGCGAGTACGCGCCCCCGCACGTGGTGCGCCGGACGTCGCTGTTCGGCACGGGGCAGCTGCCCAAGCTCGAAGGCGACATGTACCACATCGGTGAGGACGACCTGTTCCTCAACCCGACGGCGGAAGTGCCGGTCACGAACATCTGGCGCGAGGAGATCCTCGAGCCGGGTGCGCTGCCGATCTACGCGACCGCGCACTGCGCCTCGTACCGGCGCGAGGCGGGCGCGGCGGGCCGCGACACGCGCGGCATGGTTCGCGTGCACCAGTTCGACAAGGTCGAACTCGTGAAGATCGTGCCGCCCGAGACGAGCTACGACGAGCACGAGAAGCTCGCGCGCGACGTCGCCGACGTGTTCGACGCCCTCGAGCTGCCGTACCGCGTCGTGTTGCTCTGCAGCGGCGACATGAGCTTCGCGGCGGCCAAGTGCTACGACTTCGAAGTGTGGGCGCCCGGCACGGCGGCCTGGCTCGAGTGCTCGTCGTGCTCGAACTTCGAGGACTTCCAGGCGCGGCGCATGGGACTGCGCTTCCGGCGCGAAACGGGCGCGAAGGCGGAGCACCCGCACACGCTCAACGCGTCGGGGGTGGCGCTGCCGCGCACCTACGCGGCGCTGCTGGAGAACCACCAGCGCGCCGACGGCTCGGTCGCGATCCCGAAGTCCCTGCGCCCTTACCTGGGCGGGCTCGAGGTGCTGGCGCCGCGGGGCTGATCGCGCGCGGTGCTCAGCCGCGACGCACCCGGCGGACGCGCGACGCATGGAAAAGCCGACCCGACCGTGGTGGTTGCAGGGCAAGCAGCTCCTCAAGACGGCGCTGTTCGTGGGGGGCAGCCTGCTCGTCGCTGCGGTGTTCCTCTTCACGCACGAGAGCGTGCGCCGGCTCTCGCGCGAGGTCGCAGCGACGTCCGAGGTGCTGGCGGATTTCTGCGCGCAGGCCTCGCTGCCCGTGACGCGCGATCCCCAGCTGCGGCTCGTGTTCGGTCGGCTCATCGAGAACCTCGACTTTCCGATCGTCCTGACCGATACGACCGGGCTGCCGCGCGCGTGGCATGCCGTGCTCGCGCCGCAGGACACGGTGCCGAACGCCTCGCTCGACACGCTCCTCGCCGGGCTGCCCGTCACGCCGATCTACGCCGAGCGCGTGCGGCAGCTGCGCCGCCGCATCGCCGAGTTCGACCGGCTGCATCGGCCGATTCCGATGCTGCAGCCCGGTACGCGCCAGCTCATCGGCCAGCTCCACTACGGGGAGCCGACGCTGCTCAACCGCCTGCGCTGGATGCCGTACCTCACCGTGGTCGCCACCGGGATCCTGCTGCTGCTCGGGCTCTACGGGCTCGCCGGGATCCGGCAGGCGGAGAAGCGCATCATCTGGGTGGGTATGGCGAAGGAGACGGCGCACCAGCTCGGCACGCCGCTCTCGAGCCTGCTCGGCTGGATCGAGCTGCTGCGCGCGCACGTCGAGAGCGCGGCCCCGGGCGGGCCCGTGCACATTCCGCGCGACGAACTCGAGGGCACGCTCGACGACATGGAGCGCGATGTCGGGCGGCTGCGGCGCGTCGCACAGCGCTTCAGCCACATCGGCTCCGCGCCGCAGCTCCAGCTCCAGGACGTGACGCCACTCGTGCGCGAAGCGGTGCAATATGCGCGCCGGCGCCTGCCACAGAGCGGCGGGGAGATCGAGATCCGGGAGCGCTACGACGAGGTTCCGCCCATCAACATCAACCGTGAGCTCGTCGAGTGGGCGGTGGAGAACCTGCTCTCGAACGCGATGTCGGCGCTCGACAAGCGGCCGGGCGTGATCGAGGTCGCGGTCGAGCGTCGCGCGGAGACCGAGGAGGTCGAGATCGTGGTGAGCGACAACGGCCGCGGCATGACGCGCGAGCAGCAGACACGCGCGTTCGAGCCGGGTTACTCGACCAAGCGTCGCGGCTGGGGGCTGGGACTCGCGCTCGTGCGGCGCGTGGTCGAGGACTATCACGCCGCGCGCATCAGCATCCGGCACTCCGCGCCCGGCCAGGGCACGATCATGGTCATCCGCTTCCCGACCTAGCGGATCTCGCTACTCGGAGAGCGCCAGCGTGATCGAGCCGTCCCCCGATTTGACGCGCAGCGGCGTGGTTCCGCCGTTGAGCTCTCCGCGCAGCTCGTGGTGCGACAGCTTGCCGTCGAGCGTGATGGGCAGCTCCAGGTGGAGCTCGCCGTCCTCGGCCGACGCATCGAGCAGCGCGCTCAGGTTGCGCGGGATGCGCAGCGTGATGCCGCCGTCGCCGGTCGTGAGCGACCACGGCCGCGTGACCGACGATCCGCGCGCGACCGAGACCTCCATGCGGCCGTCGCCCGAGCGCGCGTCGAGCGCATCGAAGCGCCCCGAGGCGTGGAGATGGCCGTCGCCGGTGTGCGCGACGAGCGCGCCGTCGACGCCGTCGACGTCGATGCCGCCATCACCGGTCCACACGCGCACGTCGCCGTGGAGTCCGTGCGCCGTGATGTGGCCATCGCCCGTCTCCAGGTCGATCGTGCCGCTCACGGGCTCGGATTCGATGCTGCCGTCGGCGCCACGTGCGACGACGTCACAGTTGGGCGGCAGGGTGAGGTCGATGTGGAAGCGCTCGATCACGCCGCCGAAGACCGCAATGTTCGCGTGCGAGCGCGCCGAAACTGTGATCGCGTCGCCGTCGCGCGTGAGCGTGACGAGCGGTTCGTGCACGGCGGTGTGGAACCCCCACACGGTCACGGTGTAATCGACCGAGGCCGAGACGTGGCCGGGTGTGCCGCTGTGGATGAAGATGCGGGCGTCGTTGGTGTCGACGTGGACGTTGGGGTGCGCGCCAACGGTCCACTCCTGCTGCCAGGTGCGGGCGGAAGCGGGCGAGGCGGCGTACGACAGGGCGAGCAGCGCGGCGAGGGCGGTGAAGCGCATGACGGCATCCTCCGGGCACGGGTCGACGAGCCTACTACGCGGGCCCTGGCCCCCGGGTTGCGCGGCCACGTGACCACCTTATAGTTCGCCTTCCGGGGCGCGCGCCCCGCCCACCCAATCGAGCCCCCAATGGCCAACGAGCACGCACGCCGGATCCTCTGGGCCGACGACGAGATCGACCTCCTCAAGCCGCACATCCGCTTTCTCGAGCAGAAGGGCTACGCGGTCACCGCCGTGCAGAACGGCGAGGACGCGCTGGCGGCGCTCGAGCGCGAGCGCTTCGACGTGCTGCTCATCGACGAGATGATGCCGGGCCTGGGCGGCCTCGAGACGCTCGATGCGCTCAAGGCCCGCGACCTCGCGCTGCCCGTCGTGCTCATCACGAAGAGCGAGGAAGAGACGCTCATGGAGGAGGCGATCGGGCGTCGCATCACCGACTACCTCATCAAGCCCGTCAATCCTTCGCAGGTCTTTCTCGCGTGCAAGCGCGTCTTCGACGCGCAGAAGCTCCAGGACTCGCAGCGCGCGCGCGACTACGTCGGCGAGATGCAGCGCTGGCAGATGCTCGACCTGCGCCGGCTCGACTGGGCGGGCTGGGTCGATCTCGCCGTCAACGTCGCACGCTGGGACGTCGGGCTGGACGGCGCGCCCGAGGCGGGCCTGCAGCAGGCGCACGGCGATTTCCGGCGCAGCCTCAACATCGACTTCGGGCGGCTCGTCGAGGAGCGCTATCCCGGCTGGGTGCAGGCCGCGGCGAAGGGCCAGAGCGAGGGACGCCCGATGCTGTCGAGCGACGTCGTGCGCCACGCGGTCGTGCCGCACCTCGTGGCGGGCCGGCGCGTGCTGTTCATCGTGATCGACTGCATGCGGCTGGATCAGTGGTTCACGCTCGAACCGCTGCTCGAGGAGTCGTTCGAGATCCAGCGCGAGTACTACTGCTCGATCCTGCCCACCGCGACGCCCTATTCGCGCAACGCGATCTTCGCCGGACGGCTGCCCGCGGAGCTCCACCGCAAGCACCCGGACCTGTGGCAGGAGAACACGAACGACGAGCGCACGCGCAACCGCTTCGAACGCCAGTTGCTCGACCTGCAGCTCGAGCGGCTCGGCGCGACGCCCGCGACGCCGCCCAAGTACCTCAAGATCTACGACCTCGACGAGGCCCACAACGTCCGGCGCCAGATCAACTCGTTCGCGAGCGTGCCGCTCGTCTCGATGGTGTTCAACTTCCTCGACATCCTCGCGCACGGCCGCAGCGAGAGCGAGATTCTTCAGGAATTGGCGCCGGACGAGGCGGCGTTCCGCGCCGTCATGAAGGCGTGGTTCACGCATTCACCGCTCTACGAGATCTTCCAGGCGCTCGCGACGCAGGATTGCGTCGTCGTCGTGACCACGGATCACGGCGCCGTGCTCGGCAAGCGCGCCGCGCTGGTCCACGGCAACCGCGACACGTCGACCAACCTGCGCTACAAGTACGGGGTCAACCTCAACACGGACCCCAAGCAGGCGATCATCGTGCGCCACCCGATGGACTACCAGCTTCCCGACGACGGCGTGAACAAGAACTACGTGCTGGCGCGCGAGGACTACTACTTCGTCTACCCGACACGCTTCCACGAGTACGAACGGCAGTACCGCGGCTCCTTCCAGCACGGCGGCGTGTCGGTCGAGGAGATGATCCTGCCGCTGATGACGCTGAGGCCGCGCGCCCCACGCGCCGGCTCGTGAACGCCGAGCGCAAGCACAGCGCCTCGCCCGAAGGCACCGAGCGTCTCGGCGCCGCGCTGGCGCCCGAGCTGAAGCCCGGCGACGTGCTGGTGCTGAGCGGCGAGCTGGGTGTCGGCAAGACGCGCTTCGTCGCGGGGCTCGTGCGCGCGCTGCAGCCCGGCGCGCGCGTGCGCAGTCCCTCGTTCACGCTCGTCAACGAGTACGCCGGCCCGCCGCCGCTCGCGCACCTCGACCTCTACCGGCTCGCGACGCGCGAGGTCGACGGCTTGGGCCTCGACGAGTACGCCGAGCGCGCGATCCTCGCGGTCGAGTGGGGCGAGCGGCTCCCGGCGGCGTGGCGCACCGAGGCGCTGACGATCGCGCTCGAGGCCGGGGAGGGCGAGGCACGCACGCTGACCGCCAGCGCCGAAGCGGGCCGCGGCCGCGAGCTGCTCGAGGCCTGGCGCGCGCTGCCGGAGCGCGCGTGAAGGGGCTCGCGATCGAGGCCGCGACCTCGCACGTCGAGGTCGCCGTGCTCGAGGGCGCCGGGGTGCGCGCGCACCTGATCGAGGAGGTGGGCCACGGTCACACGCGCCGCCTGACGCCGCTCGTGCGCGAGGCGCTCTCGCGCTCCGGAATCGAGGCCCGCGAGCTGGGCTGGGTGGCCGCGGACCTCGGCCCCGGCTCGTTCACGGGCGTGCGCGTCGGGCTCGCGACCGCCCGCGCCTTCGCGTTCGTGGCAGGCGCGCACCGGCTGGGCGCCTCCTCGCTCGCGGCGCTCGCGCACGCCTCGCCCGCGCGCCGTGCGCTCCTGGTGCCGCTCGTCGGCGCCGGGCGGCTGGACGTCTACGCGGGCTTCTTCCGCGTCGGCGCCCGGGGCGACGTGCGGCTCCTCGCCGCGCCGCGCGTGCTGCGCTCCGATGCCCTCGGCGACGCGGTCGCCGAGGCGCTGGCGCTCGTCCCCGACCACGCGGTGCGCTTCGTGGGCCCCGGCGTGCCGCGCGAGCAGGAGCGGCTCGAGCGCCACTGGCCGTCCTCGACCGCGCTCGCGTTCCGCCACGACGGGCTCTCCGCGCTCGACCTCGCCCACGCGGCGCGGCTCGAGGCGGGCCCCGGCGCGGGGCTCGTCGCGCCCGGCGCCGAGCCGCAGCCGGTCTACGTGCGCTCGGCGCAGGCCGAGGAGCGCGTGCGCCACACCGTGAGCGGCGAGACGCCGATCGCGCTGCGGGCGATGCGCGCCGACGACGTGCCGGCGCTCACGGCGCTCGAGCGCGGCATTTTCTCCGACCCCTGGCCCGAGGCGTTCTTCCGCAGCCTGCTCGAGCAGCCGGGCACGTGGGCGCGCGTCGCCGAGCGCTCGGGCGAGATCGCCGGCTACGCCGTCACGGTGATCCGGCCCTCGGGCGCGGACCTCGAAAACGTCGCGACGGCCCCGGCGCACCGCCGGGCAGGCGTCGCGCGCGCACTCGTCGAGGATGCGCTCGCCGCCTGCCGGCGCGAGCGGGCGGGCGGGATCACGCTCGAGGTGCGCGCCTCGAACGCCCCGGCGCAGGCGCTCTACCGCGCGCAGGGTTTCGGACTTGCCGGGCTGCGACCCGGGTACTACCGGAATCCGGACGAGGACGCGCTGCTCATGTCGCGCCGGGTCTAGGGTCTGCCTGAGAATGCCGCGCGACGCCGCGAACCCGCGCGCGGCCGCCGGACCCAGCTTCGCTGGGTGCCCAGAAACGAGGAGGAGACGAGTGTTGGACACACTGTCGACGACGAGTGACGCCGCCCGGCGGCCGTGCCCGGGTTCGCCCTTGGGGTTGCGGGCAGCGGTGGACCGTTCTCGGCGTCACGGCTCCTCGACAGAGGCCGAACTCTCGTCTCGTCGCCGTTCCTTGAGACCGGTCCACCGGAGCTCGCAACGGCGTCGCGCGGCACTCTCAGGCAGACCCTAGGGTCCGTTCGAGAACACCGTGCGGAGCGGTTCCGGCCACCGGCGGCCCACCTGACAGGATGCGGGCATTTCGCGCGGCACCGGTTGTGCTCGGCGCGGCCTTGGGCTACTAAATGATGGGTCCGGGATCCGGCGCCCGGGGTTCCCCGCCATACCCTTTCGGTTCAAGGAGACCGGCCCCCGCATGTCCTGGCTCAAGCGCGAACGCACCGGCATCAAGTCGGAGGCCCGGCCCGATCGCCCCGACGTGCCCGAAGGGCTCTGGACCAAGTGCGACGGCTGCGGCGAGGCGCTCTTCCAGACCGTGCTCGAGCAGAACCTCTGGACCTGCCCGAACTGCGATCACCACTTCCGCGTTCCCGCGCGCACCTACCTCGGCTACCTCGTCGATCCCGGCAGCTTCAGCGAGCGCCACACCTCGCTCGAAGCGGGCGACCCGCTCGAATTCCGCGACGCCAAGCTGCCCTATCCCGAGCGCCTCGCCGCGGCCCAGCGCGACACCGGGGAGCACGACGCCGCGATCTGCGGCGCGGCGACGATCGGCGGCATTCCGATCGCGTGCGCGCTGATGGATTTCTTCTTCATGGGCGGCAGCATGGGCTCGGTCGTCGGCGAGAAGGTGGCGCGCACGATCGAGGACGCGCTGCGCGAGCGGCGCGCGGTCGTCGTCGTCACCGCGACAGGTGGCGCGCGCATGCAGGAAGGCATCCTGTCGCTCATGCAGATGGCGAAGACGTCGGTGCTGCTCGCGCGCCTGCGCGAAGCGCGCCTGCCATTCGTGTCCGTGCTCACCGATCCGTCGATGGCGGGCGTGCTCGCGTCGTACGCCTCGCTCGGCGACGTCATCGTCGCCGAGCCGAAGGCGCTCGTCGGTTTTGCGGGCGCGCGCGTGATTCGCCAGACGATCGGCGAGGACCTGCCACCGGGCTTCCAGCGCGCCGAGTTCGTGCTCGAAAAGGGCTTCATCGACCGCATCGCGCACCGCAAGCGCATGCGCGCCGAGGTGGGCGAGCTGCTCGCGTTTCTCTGGCACGCGACGCGCGGCTTCGCCGCCGACGGCGCCGCTTCGCCGCACCCGTACGACCCGAACGCCCCCCGCTCGGAATCTCCGGCCTGATCGCGACGTTCACGTGACTTCCGTTCTGCAGCGCCGGCTCGAAACGCTGTACGGCAGCGAGCGCCGGCGGGACAAGCTGGACCTCGACGGCACGCGCGCACTGCTGGGCGCGCTGGGCGATCCGCAGACCTCCTTCCAGGCCGTGCACGTGGCCGGGACGAACGGCAAGGGCTCGGTCTGCGCGCTCGTCGAGCGCGTGCTGCGCGCGGCGGGCGCGCGTACGGGGCTCTTCACCTCGCCGCACCTCGTCGACTTCCGCGAGCGCTTCCGCGAGCGCGGTCGCTGGCCCGACGAAGCCGACCTCGCCGCCCGGCTCGAGCGCATCGAGGCGCTGCCCGAGGCGCCGGGACGCACGTTCTTCGAGATCGCGACCGCGCTCGGATTCGAATGGATGGCCTCGCGGGGCGTCGAGTGGGCGGTCGTCGAGGTCGGGCTCGGCGGCCGGCTCGACACGACGAACGTGCTCGTCCCGCGCGTCTGCGCTGTGACGTCGATCGGGCTCGATCACGCCGAGATCCTCGGTGACTCGCACGAGGCGATCGCGGCCGAGAAAGCGGGCATCTTCAAGGCGGGCGTGCCCGCGATCTCGGGCGTCGAACACGACGGTGCGGCGACGGTGATCGCGCGGATCGCGCGCGAGGTGGGCGCGCCGCTCCATCAGGCGCGCGAGCTCGCCGAGGTCGGCTCGGCGCAGTACGGCCCGTGGGGCATGCGTCTCGCGGTCCGCTGCGAGCCCTGGGGCGCGTTCCAGCTCCAGACCTCGCTGCGCGGCAGTCACCAGCGCGAGAACGCCGTGGTTGCCCTCGCCGTGCTCGCCGTGCTCGCGCGGCAGGGGCGGTCGATTCCACTCGCGGCGCTGCGCGCGGGTTTCGCCGAGGCGCGCTGGCCGGGCCGGCTCGAGCCGTCGCCCGCGGTGCGGCGGCTGTGGTGGGACGGCGCGCACAACCTGGACGGCGTGCGCCGTCTCGCGCACGCGTGGCGCGAGGACATGGGCATGGTGCCGCCGGTCGCGATCGTGTTCGCGGTCGCGCGCGACAAGGACGCGACGGGGATGCTGCGGCGTCTCGGCGCGTTCGCGCCGGAGGCGAAGCTGATCCTCACGCGCACCGCGAGCGAGCGCGCACTCTCCGTCGAGGCGCTCGCCGCCTCGGCCCGCGGGCTCGGGCTGCCGCACGAGACCGCCCCGGACGTGCGCGGGGCGCTGGCCCCGTGGCTCGACCACGGCGCCGACGGACGTGGGCGCGCCTCGGGCCGCGTGCTGCTCTGCGGCTCGCTCTTCGCGGTCGGCGAGGCGATGGAGGCGTTCGGCGGCGCTCCCGGAGCGCTGCAATGACGGGCCCGCGTCGACCGCGCGGGTGGGTGCGCGTGCTCGTCGTGCTCGCGATCATCGCCGCGAGCCGCTCCGGCGCGCGTCCGGGCGCCGCGAGGTCCGCGCGCGCCGCTGCCTCGCCCGCGCCCGCCGACTCGGCGGCGAAGCACGCATCGACCGCGCCCGAGCCGCCGTTCCACATCAGCGCGCGCAACCTCACCGGTGGCCACGGCCCCGAGGGCGACGTGCTGTTCCTGAACGGCGACATCCACGTGACGCGCGGGCGCACGCTGCTCACCGCCGACAGCGGCCGCTACGTCCAGACGACGCGACTCATCGACCTGCAGGGCCACGTCAAGCTCATCGACAGCACGACGACCGCGACGTGCGACCACGCGGAGTTCTCCGAGAACGACGATCGCCTGAACCTCGACGGCAACGTCGTGCTCGTCGACCGCGAGGCCACGCTGCGATCGCCGATGGGCTGGTACGACCGGCGCAACGGGACGGCTTCC
>DATJXF010000060.1:0-11932 GCA_035500415.1 Candidatus Acidiferrales bacterium
AGGTTCTCGGCGAGGATCACGTGCGCGAGGCCGAGCGCGAACGCCATCTCGCCGCCCGCCGGCACCGCGACCCACTCGTCGGCGTTCGCGGCGGTGAGCGAGAGCCGCGGGCCGACCGCGACGAACCAGCCGCCGCCGTCCTCGCGCCTGGCCTTCATCGCGGTCATGCCGCGCGCCTGCGAGACCGGCGAGCCGAACGTCTCGAGGAAATCGGCGCCGAACGAGATCACGCCGCGCGCGGCGGCGATGTCGTAGCGCGGCACCGCGGCGATGCCGAAGTTCGCGCGGTTCGCGGTGCGCACGGCCTCGTAGGCGAACGGTTCGTACATGACGTGCCGGCCCCCGAGCGCGGAGGCGAGATCGGCCGCGAGCGCGCGCATCGAGCCGGATTCCGCGCCCGTCAGCACGAGCACCTTGCCGCGCGCGGCCGCCAGCTTCGCGCCGGCCGTCGCGAGCGTCGCGCCCCAGGCGGCGGGCGCGAGCCGGCCGCCGCTGCGCGCAAGCGGCGTCGCGATGCGATCCGGATTGTAGAGTCCCTGCAGCCCCGCCTGGCCGCGCGCGCACAGTCCGCCCGCGCCGATCGGGTGTGCGGGATTGCCCTCGAGCTTGACGACGCGGCCCTCGCGCGCCTTCGCGATCAGGCCGCACCCCGCGGGGCATTCACGGCAGGTGCTGGCGTAGTAGTAGGGCACGCCCGGCAGGATGTCCTCGGGCGCGACCAGGTAGGGCACCAGCTTCTCGGCCGGCGGCTTGCCGCAGCCGGCGGCCGCGCCGGCGACGCCGACGCCCACGAGCTTCAGGAAGTCGCGGCGCGAAAAGACCAGGGACTCGGAGTCGGACATGGAGCTCGAGGGTCTCGAGGGTCTAGTGGTGACAGGCCACGCAATCCATGGTCGCCGGATGATCCTTGTTGTCGAGGTTCTTCCGGTGACACGAGATGCACCAGCCCATCTTGAGCGAGTTGTACTGATAGACGACGTCCATCGTCTGCACGGGGCCGTGGCACTCCTGGCAGGCGAAGCCCGCGAGCACGTGGCGCTTGTGGTTGAACTTCACGTGATCGGGCAGGTAGTGGACCTTCACCCAGGGAATGGGCTCGCCGCGGTTGTAGAAGTCGGCGAGCTTCTGGATGTTGGGCCGGTCGGTCGCCACCATCTTGTGGCATCCCATGCAGGTGCTCATCGCCGGAATGTTCGCCCACGGCGACTTCCACGCGCCGTAGTGGCAGTAGCGGCAGGCCATGTTGAGCTTGCCGGCGTGGACGCGATGGCTGAAGGGGATCGGCTGAACCGGGCCCTTGGTGGCCCCGAGCTGCACGCCGAACGACTGCGCGAATGCGGCGCTGGTGACCACGAGCGCCGACAGGACGAGTGCAATGGCGACGAGCCGATGCATGATCGCGCGCACCCTAATGGCAACTTTCTCGACGTGTCAACCCGTTGGCGCACCCGCGGCTGCGAGCGGCAACCGCGCGCGGCGATCAGTAGCGCGGAATCGACGGATCGACCTCGCGCGCGTACGCCTCGATGCCGCCCGCGAGGTTGTGAACGCGCGTGAAGCCGTGCTCGCGCAGCCAGTGCGCCGCGCGTGCGCCGCGCGCGCCCACGTGGCAGACGACCACGATCGCGCGCGAGCGGTCGAGCTCGTTCGCGCGCAGCGGCACCATCGCGAGCGGGATGTGCACTTCGCCGCCCAGGCGCGCGATCGCGAGCTCGCCCGCCTCGCGCACGTCGAGCAGCACGAAGTCCTCGCCGCGCGCGCGCCGCTCGGCGTACTCGCGCACGCTCATCGTCTCGCCCGGCGGCTCCGCGGCGACGGGATCGGCCTTGAGGCCGCAGAAGTCCTCGTAATCGATGAGCTCGCGGATCGTCGGGTGCGCGCCGCACAGCGGGCAGGCCGGATCCTTGCGCAGCCGCAGCTCGCGGAACGTGAGCGTCCACGCGTCGTAGAGCACGAGCCGGCCGATCAGCGTCTCGGGCGCCCCCAGCAGCAGCTTGATCGCCTCGGTCGCCTGGATCGCGCCGATCACGCCGGGCAGCACTCCGAGCACGCCGGCCTCGGCGCACGAGGGCACGACGCCGGGATCGGGCGGCTGCGGGTAGAGGCAGCGATAGCAGGGCCCTCGCGTCGCATCGAACACGCTCGCCTGCCCCTCGAAGCGCAGGATGCTGCCGTAGCAATTGGGCTTGCCGAGCAGCACGCACGCGTCGTTGACGAGGTAGCGCGTCGGGAAGTTGTCGGAGCCGTCGAGCACGACGTCGTATCCGCCCAGCACCTCGAGGGCGTTCGTGCGGTCGAGCCGAACGGCGTGGGGCTCGAGCGTGACGTGGGGGTTCAGGTCGCGCAGCCGCTCGCGCAGCGAATCCAGCTTCGCGCGGCCGATCGCCGCGGTGCCGTGCGCGATCTGGCGCTGCAGGTTGCTCTCGTCGACCGCGTCGAAATCGACGACGCCGATCGTGCCGACGCCCGCGGCGGCGAGGTAGAGCGCCGCGGGCGAGCCGAGCCCTCCGGCGCCGACGAGGAGCACGCGCCCGGCCTTGAGCCGCTGCTGCCCTTCGAGGCCGACCTCGGAGAGGATGAGGTGACGGCCGTAGCGCCGGCGTTCGGCGGGTGTGAGGTCCGGAAGGCTCGGCGTCGGCATGGGGGACACTCCTCGGCGGGGCATTGCGCGAACCCGAACGTAGGCGCGGGGTGCGGCGCAGGCAAGCGCCGTGCGCGGCGCGCGCTGGCCTCGCGCGGACGCCTTCATTAGGATGCGCGGCGTGATCCTCGCTGGCGACATCGGCGGCACCAAGGCCCGCCTCGCCCTGTTCGCGCCCGGGGCCCCGCCGCGCTCGCCCGCGTTCGACGAGCGTCTGCCCACCCACGGCTCGCCGTCGCTCGAGGCGATCCTGCAGCAGTTCCTCGCCCGCTCGGAGGGCCGGCCCGACCGCGTCGTGCTCGGGATCGCGGGGCCGGTCAGCGGGAACCGCTGCGTCACGACCAACCTGCCGTGGCAGGTGGACGGCGAGGCGCTCGCGCGCACGCTCGGCTCGCCGGTCACGCTGCTCAACGATCTCGAGGCGACCGCGTGGGGCCTCGAGACGCTCGGCGAGCCGGACCTCGTGACGCTGCAGCCGGGCGAGCGCGCCGCGGGCAACCGCGCGCTCATCGCCGCCGGAACGGGGCTGGGCGAGGCGATCCTCATGTGGGACGGCGCGGGCTGGCATCCGATGGCGTCCGAAGGCGGTCACGCCGACTTCGCGGCGCGCGACGAGCTCGAGGACGAGCTGCTCCGCTGGCTGCGCGGCAAGTACGGGCGCGTGAGCTACGAGCGCGTGCTGTCGGGCCCGGGCCTCGCCGATCTCTACCGCTTCTTTCGCGCCACGCGCCGCGGCACCGAGCCCGACGCGGTCGCGATGCGCTTCGATCACGCCGACCAGCCCGCCGCGATCGTCACCGAAACGGCGCTCGATGGCAGCTGCGAGCGCGCCCGCCTGACGCTCGAGCGCTTCGTCTCGATCTACGGCGCCGAGGCGGGCAACCTCGCGCTCAAGGCGATGGCGCTCGCGGGCGTCTACGTGGGCGGTGGCATCGCGCCGCGCATCCTCGCTGCGCTCACCCGCGGCGGCTTCGCGCGCGCGTTCTTCGACAAGGGCCGCCTGAGCCCGCTCCTCACCCGCATCCCCGTGCGCGTCGTGCTCGACGAGGGCACGGCGCTCTGGGGCGCCGCCGCGTTCGCGATGCGCGCCGCAACGTGAGCTCCACTCCACGGACAGGAGGTCCATCGTGAACCCCGCGCCGGCCGCGCTCGAGCTGGACCAGCTCTCCATCAACACGATCCGCTTCCTCGCCGCGGACATGGTCGAGAAGGCGAACTCCGGCCATCCCGGCATGCCGATGGGCATGGCCGACGCCGCCTACATGCTGTGGATGCGCTTCATGCGCTGGCAGCCGCAGGATCCCGAGTGGCCGGGGCGCGACCGGTTCGTGCTCTCGGCCGGCCATGGCTCGGCGCTGCTCTACTCGATGCTGCACCTCGGCGGCTATGCGCTGCCGATGGAGCAGCTCCAGCGCTTCCGCAAGCTCGGCAGCCGCACGCCGGGCCATCCCGAGCAAGGCTGGACGCCGGGCGTCGAGACGACGACCGGTCCGCTCGGCCAGGGGATCGGCAACGCGGTGGGCATGGCGCTCGCCGGACGCATGGCGGCGGCGCGGCTCAACGCGCCCGAGTTCTCTCCGGTCACCTGGCGCGTCTTCGGGATCTGCGGCGACGGCGATCTCATGGAGGGCATCTCGCACGAGGCCGCCTCGCTCGCGGGACACCTCGGGCTCGGCAACCTCGTCTTCCTCTACGACGACAACCACGTGACGATCGAGGGCAACACCTCGCTCGCGTTCAGCGAGGACGTCGAGCGTCGCTTCGAGGCCTACGGCTGGCACGTCGTGCGCGCGAACCCCTACGACCACGCCGAGCTCGAGCGCGCGATCGAGCTCTCGATCGCCGAGGACGCGCGTCCGAGCCTCGTCATCTGCCGCAGCCACATCGGCTATGGCGCGCCGCACAAGCAGGACACGCGTGAAGCGCACGGCGAGCCGCTCGGCGCCGAGGAGCTCGCGGGCGCGAAGCGCGCGTTCGGCTGGCCGCAGTCGCCCACGTTCCTCGTCCCGCCCGAGGTGCGCGAGCGTTTCGCGGCGCGCGCGCGCGAGCTGCGCGCGGACTATGACGCGTGGCAGGCGGGCTTCGCGCGCTGGCGCGCCGCCGACGCTTCCCGTGCGCCGCTCTGGGCGTCGATCATGGAGCGCCGCATCCCGGGCGATCTGTTCGAGCGGCTGTGCGCGGGCGCGCCGGTCAACGCGGCCGCGACGCGCGTCCACGGCAACCTCGTGCTCCAGCAGGCGGCCGCGCTCGTGCCCGGCATCGTGGGCGGCAGCGCGGACCTGGAGCCGAGCACGCGCACGCGCATCAAGGACTCGCCGTCCGTGACGCGCGGGGAGTTCGCGGGGCGCAACCTGCACTTCGGCATCCGCGAGCACGGCATGGGCTCGGCGCTGAACGGCATGGCGCTCGCCACCGGCTTCACGCCCTACGGCTCGTCGTTCCTCGTCTTCACCGACTACGCGCGGCCCGCGATCCGGCTCTCGGCGATCATGAAGCTGCCGGTGATCTGGGTGTTCACCCACGACAGCATCTTCGTCGGCGAGGACGGCCCCACGCACCAGCCGATCGAGCAGCTCGCCGCGCTCCGGGCGATCCCGCGCCTGCTCGTCCTGCGGCCGGCGGACGGACTCGAAACCGCTGCCGCGTGGGCGATGGCGATCGAGCGCACCGATGGCCCGACGCTGCTCGCGCTCTCGCGCCAGTCGACGCCCGTGCTGGTGCGGCCCGCCGGCTTCGCGCCCGCGCACCTGCGCCGCGGCGGCTACGTGCTGAGCGAGTCGCCATCGCGCGAGGCGATCACGCTGATCGCCACGGGCTCCGAGGTGGGCGTCGCGGTCGACGCGGCCGCGCGGCTCGTCGCGGGCGGCCAGCCCGCGCGCGTCGTCAGCATGCCGGGGCCGACGCTCTTCCTCGAGCAGGACGCCGCGTGGCGCGACGCCGTGCTGCCGCCGGGGGGGCGCCGCGTCTCGATCGAAGCCGCCGCACTCGACGGATGGGAGCGGGTGATCGGCGAGCGCGGGCTCGCGATCGGGCTCACGAGCTACGGCGAGTCCGCGCCGGCGCCGGCGCTGGCCGAGCACTTCGGCCTGACCGGCGAAGCGGTCGCCCGCCGGGTGCTCGAGTGGGCCGGCCGCAAAGGCTGAGGTCCTCGCGCGGTGCGCGAGCGGCGGGCGCGCCCCCGCGCGATCCGGACGCGCCGGCGTCCCGCGGCACGGCGTGGCTCGCCGCCGCGCTCGCCGCGGCGGTGGCGCTCGTCGCCTACCGCGGCGCGCTGGACTACGGCTTCTCACAGGACGACTTCCTCTCGCTCGCGCGCGTCCACGGCCTCGCGCCGAGGCTCTCCGGCCCCTGGCGCGTGCTCTCCAACCAGTGGTTCTGGGACGCGCTCGTGCGGACGTTCGGCGATGCGCCGCGCGCGTTCCACGCGATCGTGCTCGGCGCGCACGCCGCGTGCGCGGCGCTGCTTGCGCTGCTGCTCGCCCGCCGCTTCCCCGCGCCGGCCGTGCTGCTCGCCGCGTGCGTGTGGGCGAGCCACCCCGCGCACCAGACCGCGCTCTACTGGATCAGCGCGAACAGCGATCCGTTCCTCACCCTCTTCCTGCTGCTCGCGACGGCGGCGTGGGTGTCGCGTGGAGCCTCGCGCTGGCTGGCGGTGCCGGCCTTCGCGATCGCGCTCGCCTGGAAGGAGTCCGGGCTGCTGCTGCCGCTCGCCCTCGCGGCGCTCGCCGCATGGGGCCCGGCGCCGCGGCGGGCCTGGAGCGAGCTCGTGCGCGATCCGGTGCTGTGGGCGCTCGCGGCCGTTGCGCTCGTCTGGGCGGGCGCGATCGCGGCGTTCGTGAACGGGCTCGGCGTCGCGGGCAACGCCTACGAGGCCAGTGCCGGCGCGATCGCACGCAACCTGCTCACCGACGTCTCGTGGATCCCGTGGTGGGCGCCGTTCGTCCAGCACGACCTCTCCGACGATGCGCGTCCCGCCTTCGTGAGGATGGGCGCGATCCTGCTCGCGCTCGTGCTGCTCGCGCTCGCCTGGCCGGCGTGGGGCCGGCGCGGCGCGCCGGGAGCGCTCGTCGCCGCCGCGCTCCTGCTCGCGCCCGTACTGCCGCTCGCCCACCACACCTATCGCTACTACCTGCACGCACCGCTCGCCGCGGCAGCCTGCGCGGGCGCCGCGTTCTTCACCGCGTTGACCGCGCGGCTCGGCCCGACGCGCCGCTGGATCGCGGCACTCGCCCTCGCCGCGATCGCGTGCGGCGCGTCATCGCTCTGGATCGCGCACGTCGAGCAGGCGCCCTTCGAGCTGCCGGGCTCGCGCGCCGACCGCACGATCGACCGGGCGCTCATCGCGTCGAACGCGATCGCCGACGTCGCCGCCGCCGCACTGCCGCGTGGCTCGCGGCTCGCGATGTGGTCACCGCAGTCGGAAGAACTCGCCCGCGCGGCCGGCCCCGACTCGAGCGCCGAACCCTACGCCGAGCGCAACGTGCGCGCGGCGCTGCTCGACGGCCTCGCGCTCCGGGTCGAACGTCCCGAGCTCGCGGCGGTGCGCTTCGTGCGCACGTTCGCGCCCGTGGACACGGCCGAACGCTGGGCGGTCTATCGCCCCGACGGCCACCTCGGCGTGCTGCGCGCGGCCGAGCTCGCGCGGGTGCTCAGCGCCGGCCCGCGCTGACGGCGCGCGGCGCCGGCGCGCCGAGCCGGGGCGCCAGCCAGTCGCCGATCGCGTCCAGAACGTCGGGGGGAATGAGCGGCGTGTCGAGGCGGCCGTAGCCCGCGGGATCGCCGCTGGGGTCGGGCAGCAGCAGGTGGTCGAGCCCCGGCAGCACGCGTGCGGTGACGTCGCGATCGCCGGCGGCGCACAGTGCGGTGGCGAGCTCGTCCGCCTGCTCGGAGTGCACCTGCACGTCGTTCGCGCCGTGGATCACCAGCGCCGGCGCGCGCACGCGCCGGATTCCCGCGAGCGGATCGGCGGCCAGGAACTGCGAGAGCCAGGCGTTGCCCGCGGCGAGCGTGTCGAGGCGGCCCATGGCGGCCGCGAGCAGCGAGTCGCGCGCCGCGGGCGCGACCCGGGTGTCGCGCGCGAGCAGGTCGCGGTTCTGCGCCTCGATCGTGCGCCGGCCGCTTCGCGACTCGGCACCCAACAGCACGAGCGCGCGCGCCTCGTGCGATTCCGCGGCGAGCGCGAGCGCCAGCGTTCCGCCCTCGCCGAACGCGACAATCGCGATGTGGCCGCGATCCAGCCACGGCTGCGCGCGCAGCCAGGCCAGCGAGCGGCGCGCGTCGGCGGTGAGCGATTCGACCGTCACGCGGCCGGGATCGCCGCCCGAGCCACCCACCCCGCGGCCGTCCAGCCTCAGGGTGGCGATGCCGCGGCGCGCGAGTGCATCGGCGATCTGCCGAAACGGGCGGTAGCCCGGCACGTCGGGAATCGCGCCGTCGCGGTTCTGGCCGGGAACGCCGGCGAGGAGCAACGCGCACGGCGGCGCAGAGGCCGTGCCCGTCGGTGACGTCAGCGTGCCGGCAAGCGTCACGCCGTCCGCGACCGGCACCCGAACCTCCTCCGCGCGGTACGGCGCGCTGGGTGGCGCGCTGTAGTCCGGCGTGGGGACCGCGTCGCCTCCAGGGAGCAGCTCGTCCCGGAAGATCCGGATCGCCTGCGAGGGAATCGCGCCGCCACGGATCTCGCCCGCCCGTCCCACCTCGAAGCGGAGTTCCAGATCCTCGATCGTCACGCTCGCGCTGTCGTTCGGAAGCCAGCGCACGAGCACCGGCACCGGATCGCTCTCGCCCGGCTCGACGACCGCGACGCGCACCGAATCACCCTCCAGACGGCGCGCGCGGCGCAGCACCTGCTCGATCATCGCCATCGACGGGTTCACGTAGGGCAACGCCGAGCCGGCATCGTGCACCGACGAAGTCGAACCCGGCTCGATGCGCACGACCACCGAATCCCCCGACCAGTCCATGAAGGTGCGGAACCTGGGCGGCGTACTGTCCGGCGCGTCGGCGTCGCCGTTGTGTGCGCGCAGGTGGCTCACGCGTCCGTCGGGCAGCAGGGTGAGCGTGTACGCGGCGCGAAAGAACGCGTGCCGCAGCCAGAGCGTGCCATCGACGAACTGCGACGTGCGCGTCCAGCGCTCGACCGAGAGCGTGTCGCGCCCGCGCGTGAGCACGACCTGTGAGGCCGAAGCGGCACTCGGCGGAGCCAGCGCGGCGATCCCGAACAGCGCCAGGGCGGTGAAACGGACGACGATCGGGCCTGGGCGACGCCCGGCGGCGGGGCGGGCGCGGTGAGCGCGGGGCAGCATGGCCCGAGCGTACCAATTCCAACGCGCGTTCGCGGCCCCGCGCGCGGCCATCGCGCGACGTCCCCGGCCTCGCCGGTCGCGTCGCGCGCTTGCGGCGCGCCGGCGCGCGCCCCACCATGCGCGACCGATCATGCTCCCGACCGCGCACGCCGCTCGCTCGAGCGGCATCCTGCTCCACCCGACGTCGCTCCCCGGCCGCTTCGGGATCGGAGACCTCGGACCGGAAGCACATCGCTTCGTCGACTTCCTCGCCGCCGCGGGCCAGTCGCTGTGGCAGGTGCTGCCGCTCGGGCCGACCGGCTACGGCGATTCGCCCTACCAGAGCTTCTCCGCGTTCGCGGGCAATCCACTGCTCGTGAGCCCGGACGCACTGGTCGCCGATGGCCTGCTCGCGGAGTCCGAGTCGCCGGCGGCGCCTTCGCTCGCGGATGCGCGCGTCGATTTCGGCGCCGCGATCGCGTCCAAGGACGCGCTGCTCGCCCGCGTCGCAGCGGGCCTCGAGTCCGCTCCGCCCGCGGAGCTCCGCGCCTTCGTCGAGCGCGAGGCGGACTGGCTCGAGCCCTACGCGCTCTTCATGGCGATCAAGGAGGAGCGCGGCGGCGCGCCGTGGTTCGAGTGGCCGGCGCCGCTTCGCCTCGCCGAACGGGGCGCGCTCGAAGCGGCGCGCGCGCGGCTCGCCCCGGGCGTTCACCGCCAGCGCGTGGCGCAGTGGCTCTTCGCGCGGCAGTGGGCGGCGCTGCGAACGCACGCCACCGGACGCGGGGTCGCGTTCGTCGGCGACGCGCCGCTCTACGTCGCGCTCGACAGCGCAGACGTCTGGGCGCGACCGGAGCTCTTCCTGCTCGATGGCGATCGGCGCCCGACCTTCGTCGCCGGCGTGCCGCCCGATTACTTCAGCGCGACCGGCCAGCTCTGGGGCAATCCGCTCTACCGCTGGGACGTGATGGCGGCCGACGGTCATGCCTGGTGGTGCGCGCGGCTCGCGGCGCAGCGGCGGCTCGTCGACCGCGTGCGGCTCGATCACTTCATCGGGCTCGTGCGCGGCTGGCAGGTGCCCGCGGGGGCGGCCGACGCGCGCGGAGGCGCGTACGCGGCGGGCCCCGGCGCAGCGCTGCTCTCGGACGTGACGCGCTCGCTCGGGAGCCTCGCCCTCATCGCCGAGGACCTCGGCGTCGTGACGCCCGAGGTCGTCGCGCTGCGCGAGCGCTTCGGCCTGCCGGGGATGAAGGTGCTGCAGTTCGCGTTCGACGGCGGCGACGACAACCCGTTCCTGCCCCACGCCCACGAACGCAACGCCGTCGTCTACACGGGCACCCACGACAACGACACGACCGCCGGCTGGTGGGCGACGGCGCCCGAGGCCACGCGCACCCGGCTGCGGCGCTATGTCGGGCACGAGGTGCACGATCCGGCGGCAACGCTCCTGCGCCTGGGCTCGGCGTCGGTCGCGGCTGACTTCGTCGCGCCGATGCAGGACGCGCTCGGCCTGGGCACCGAGGCGCGCATGAACCTTCCCGGGCGCGCCGCCGACAACTGGAGCTGGCGGCTGCGGGCGGGCACGCTCGACGACGCGCTCGCCGCGCGCCTGCGCGAGCTGGCCGCGACCTACGATCGCCTGCCGCGCTGACCGGGCCGCCGCATGCTTGCGCACGCGAAGGCCGGAGCGCATCTTCGCCCGCACACCCCCGCTGCACGAAGAAGGAGCCTTCCATGAGCACACGCGCGCACGACCTGCTCGCCCTCGGGCAGAGCGTCTGGCTGGACTTCATCCGCCGCGGCTCGCTCGTCTCGGGTGAGTTCGACCGGCAGGTGCGCGACGACGGCGTCGTCGGCGTGACCTCGAACCCGACCATCTTCCAGCAGGCGATCGCGAAGAGCTCCGACTACGATGGCGCACTCGCCGCGGGGGTCGCGCGCGGCCTGGCCGCCGAACCACTTTTCGAGTTGCTCGCGATCGAGGACATCCAGATGGCGTGCGACCGCCTGCGCTCGACGTGGGAGCGCTCGGACGGGCTCGACGGTCGCGTGAGCATCGAGGTGAGCCCGCGCCTCGCCCACGACACGGCGGGTACGCTCGCCGCGGCGAAGCGCCTCCACGCGGCGGTCGCGCGGCCCAACGTGATGGTCAAGATCCCCGCGACGAGCGAAGGGCTGCCGGCGATCGCGTCGGCGCTCGCGGCCGGCATCTGCATCAACGTGACGCTCATCTTCTCGCTCGCGCGCTACCGCGAGGTGATGGAGGCCTACCTGACCGGCCTCGAGCAGCGGCTCGCGGCGGGCGGAACGCTCGGCGAGCTGCGCTCGGTCGCCTCGTTCTTCGTCTCCCGCGTCGATTCCAAGGTCGACGCGGCGATCGAACAGCGCGCGGCGGCTCTCTCCGAGGCGGCGCAGAAGCGCGAGCTCGAATCGCTGCGCGGCCAGGCGGCCGTCGCGAACGCCCGCATCGCGTACGCGGCGTTCGAGGAGGTGTTCGGCGGCGAGCGCTTCGCTCGGCTCAGCTCGCGCGGCGCGCGCGTGCAGCGCCCGCTCTGGGCGTCCACGAGCACGAAGAACCCGGCCTATCGCGATGTGCTCTACGTCGAGGAGCTGATCGGCCCCGATACGGTGAACACGATGCCGCCGCAGACCCTCGCGGCGTTCAACGACCACGGTGTCGCGGAGGTGCGCATCCGCAGGGATCTCGACCGGGCGCGTGCGCTCTTCCGCCGCCTGCCCGAGCTGGGCGTGCCGATCGACGCGCTGATCGGCCAGCTCGAGGACGAGGGCGTCAAGGCGTTCGCCAAGTCCTACGACGAGCTGCTCGAAGCAATCGAGTCGCGCCGCCGTGAGATGGTCGCGGGCGGCGGAGCGAAGGCGTGAGCGGCCGCGCGCTGCGCATGACGCTGGGCGCCGCGGCGGGCGCCGTCGAGCGCCGCCGCGCCGCGTTCGCGGCCGAACGCTTCGGCGCCCGGCTGCTCGCCCACGACGACGCGCTCTGGGGCAGCGA
>DATJXF010000061.1:0-12198 GCA_035500415.1 Candidatus Acidiferrales bacterium
CTCTGCGGCAGCACGCTCGTCGTCATCGGGATCGTGTAGAGATCCTTCTCGGGCTTGTGCTCCGTCCCCCACTCGCCGGTCTCGGAGTTCACCACCAGCTTCCAGCCGCCCGGTGACGGGATCGTCCACAGCGTGTAGAAGCCGGCCGGCACCGTCGTCGTGCCGAACTGCAGCGCGCGGTCGGTCTTGAACTGCGTCGCCGCGTTCGCGCCCGTGCGCCAGACCACGCCGTAGGGCACGACGTTGCCGAAGATCTCGCGTCCGCGCTTGGCGGGACGACCGTAGTCGATCCACAGCGCCGCACCGCCGGCGTTCACCTTGAGCGTGTCGCGGGTCGAGAGCTGGCCCATCGCGCCCTCCGCCTGCTCGCGCGCGGCGAACGTCGCCGCCCAGGCCGAGACGTCGAGGCTCGGCAGCCGCTGCACGCTGAACTTCTGCGTGCCCGCGACCGGCAGGGAGCCGGTGACGTGGCCGTCGCGGTCGACCGCGACGTGGAACACGTCCTCGTGGTCGTCGATGAACTCGACCGAGTCGCGGCCGAGCCGGCGCAGCCGCATCCAGCCCACCCCGGGATAGCCGATCACGTAGAGCGGCTCGCGCAGCGAGTCGGCCTTGGCGTGCGAGAACTTCATGGTCTCGCGCTCGTAGACCGACCACGGGCTGCCGGCGGGCGCGATCACGGTGCCCGGGGGCACCCCGATGTGGAACTTCTGCACCGCGCTGCCGCGGTGCGACTCGAGCGCGAGCGAGTCGCCCAGCGGGCTCATCTCGAGCCGCTGCAGCGGCGCGTCGCCGGGCTTGGCGCTGGGCAGCGTCACCATCACGACAAGGTGCTGGAACGCGCCCCTGCCGTCGTACGTGAACTCGTAGTGGCGGCGCAGCACGTTCGGCACGCGGCCGGTCTGATCGATCACGAGCTGCGTGGCCGTGCGCGAGTAGTGCTCGACGCTCGTCGTGTCGTTGCCGAGGCGGATCAGGAAGTTGCCGGACTCCTGCGCCGCGGCCGGACCGGCGGCGAGCAGCAGTCCGAGCGTCAGCATGGGACGTGCGACGTTCATGCGTACGGCTCCTTGCGGATCGAGTGGGAGCGTGGGGTGCGAATCGAAGACGGGCGCAGCCTATCCGTCCGGCGCCCGGCGCGGGCGCGCGAGCCCACGAGCGCGGCAGGAACGCCGCTGGCCGCGGCGGGGCGCGGGAGTCCGGCGGCAGCAGGACGTCGCGATGCGGCTGCCGAAGACGACCGCCGCCTCCGCGCGCCTTGCGCTAGGTTCTGTCCGAGCATGCCGCACGCAAGCGCCCTGCGGCGCCAATGGCCAACCCTTCGAGCGGAGGTCCCGTGTCCGTCGAGAAGTCCTACGTCCTGGGAACACACGACGAGGAGATCGCGCGACTCTCGCTCCAGAACGCCGTCTGGCGTCCGCGCGCGACCGCAGCGTGGCGGCGCGCGGGCTTCTCGGCCGGGCAGACGATCGTCGACCTGGGCTGCGGCCCGGGCTGGGCGAGCCTCGATCTCGCCGACGTGGTGGGCGCGAGCGGTCGCGTCGTCGCGATCGATCGCTCGCGGCGCTTTCTCGAACACCTCGAGCGCGCGGCGGCGGCTCGCGGACTCGCGAACGTGGAGATCCGCGAGCGGGACCTGAACGAGGGCGCGCTGCCGGTCGAGAACGTGGACGGCATCTGGTCGCGCTGGGTCTACGCGTTCGTCCGCGATCCGCGCGGCCTGCTCGCGCGTGCGGCGCGCGCGATCAGGCCCGGCGGCACGCTCGTGATGCACGAGTACTCCGACTACCGCACGTGGAAGGTCTCGCCGCACGAGCCCGAGTTCGAGGCGTTCGTGAAGGACGTGATGGTGAGCTGGCGCGAACAGGGCGGCGAGCCCGACGTCGGCCTCGAGCTGCCCGTGTGGGCGAGCGAGCTGGGACTCGAGGTGAAGAGCCTCACGCCGATCCAGGACGCGGCCCGCCCCGGCGATCCGGTGTGGCAATGGCCGCGCGCATTCGTCGGCGTCGGGTTGCAGCGGCTGGTCGACGTGGGGCGGATCGACGCCTCGCGCGCGGGCGCGATCCGGGACGCGTGGGCGCGACTCGAGGCTTCGCCGCACGCCTTCACCGTGACGCCCGTGGTGCTCGAGATCATCGCCTCACGCCGCGCCTGAGAGCCCGGACCCAACCCGCTGCGGCCGCGCGCGATCCCCCGCCCGGGCATTCCTGCCTCCCGATTCCCGGGAACCGCCGGGCTCGAACGCGAGTAGGGCGTTCCATCGGGCGGCCATCGGAGGGTCCATGCGCGCAACGTCCGGCCTCACCGCACTCGTCCTCGCCGTGCTCGCCTCGCTCGGCGCATCGAACCAGGCGCGTGCCGTCGCGATTCCGTTCGCGGGCGGAGGCTTCGACTTCTACGACGGCCCCGGCGGCGAGATCACGAGGAGCTCGCTCGCGACGATCGGCGTCGCGGGCGGTGCGGCGAGCGGCGCGGCGACGATCATGCGCTACGACGACAGCGTGGTCGGGGACGGCGACGGCTTCCAGGGCACCGTCTCGGTGCCGGTCGCTGAGGGCCCTCGGGTGCGCGCGTGGGGCAGCCGCTTCGTCGGACAGAGCGACTTCCGCGCGTGGCGCGCGAAAGCCGGCGTCGAGAATCCGCTGATCTCGGGCTCGACGCTCGGCCTCTACTACCTGTTCGCCGACGACAACCACGGCGACCGCACGAGCGGCGGCGCCGCCGAGCTCGACGTCCCGATGGCCGACGAGCTGACCGGACGCGCGTCGGCGGGGCTCGCGGCCGTCACCGACGGCCCGGCCTCCTCGCAGGGCTCGGTGGGCGTGGCGTGGCGGCCCACGCCGGGGCTCGAGTTCTCGGGCGATCTCGGACTGACGCGCAACGGCTCGCTCACGACCTCGCCCGGTCCCGGGCGCGCCCTGAGTTTGCCACTGCTCGGAAACGGCCCACCCGCGGGCATTCCGAGCATCGACCTGCGCCCCGAGCGATTCGTCGAAGTCGGCATGCGCGTCGCACTGCCGTAGCGACCCACCCGCTCTCGGGAGACCGAACGGATTCGGCCCGCCCCGGCCGTCCGCGCGGCCGAAATGTGGCCGCTCTCATGCGCTCGCCCCGCCCGGAGACGCCCCAATTCCCGTCCGGCAAAGCTCCGAAAACGCTGCTCTTGGCGAGGCCCGGCTCTTGCACCGCCGCACGGCCGCTGCAGGTCGACGCCGATCCTCCGCACCCCGCAGGCGCACGGAGGCCCGCCGCCGTCCCGCGATCCGAAACCGGCATCTGCCTCCGGCCGACACGCGTGGCGCTGGCGCCGACGCTCACCGACAAGGAGTCCGACGACATGTCCCCACTGCTCAAGAACCTGCTCGGGAACGGCGCGAAGGATCGCGAGCTCGCCGACGAGATGCGCTCCCTGCTCGCCCAGATGCAGGAGGAGCGCAACCGCTTCCAGGCGCTGATCGATCGCGCCAACGACTCGGCCGACCGCCTGAACGGGCTCGCCGACCCGATCTCCAGGGCCGTGGGTGAGATCGACTCGGTGGGCGCGCGCCTCGGCGACGCTGAGCAGCGTCTGAACGGCCTGCTCCAGCTCTCGCAGCAGCTCATGACGCTCGACGAGCGCGCGGCGAGCCTCGTGCAGGGCCAGCAGCGCGTGCAGGAACAGATCGGCTCGGCCCTCGAGGATGCGGGGCGAATCCGCGCCTCCTTCGACGACATCGGGCAGAAGATCGAAGCCGCGCTCACGCTGCGCGACCAGCTCGGCTCGTTCCTCGAGATCGACAAGCCGTTCCAGCTGCTCCGGGGCGAAGCGGAAACGCTGCGCGCCTCGATGGAAGGCGCGAGCGAACGCATCGCGCGGCTGCGCGAGCAGCATGACCGGCTCGTGGACGCGCACAAGCTCGCCACGTCGAAGATGGAGGCGCTCGACCGTCGTCGCGACGATCTCGGTCGCTCGCTCATCGACAAGGAGCGCCGCGTTGCAATGGTCGAGCAGGCGGTTCACAGCATGGACGGTGTGCAGCACACCGTCGCGGACCTCAAGCGCGAGATGAGCACGCTCAAGGCGCTCGGCGACGGCGTCGCGCAGAAGACCGCGGCGCTCGAAGCGCAGCGCGAGACCGTCGAGCGGGCGCTCGCGCAGGCGGAGAACCTCGAACGGGCGATGCGCCAGGTCGACGCCGGCGTGCGGCAGCTGCAGGAGAACGAGCGCGCGCTCGCGACGATGCAGGAGCAGGCGCTCGCGTTGCGCGCACTGCACGAGGCCGTGGTCGAACGTTCCGGCGAGATCTCGCGCCTGCAGCGCGAGATCGACGAGCACACCGTCGCGACGCGTCAGGATCTGGTCGCGATGACCGACGAGATGAAGAAGACGGCGGAGCGCTTCGAATTCGAGAGCCGCGGGCTCGAGTCCGTGAGCCAGCGGGTCGCCGACCTGCGCGCCGGCGTCAGCGACTGCGAGGAGCGGCTGAAGGGTCTCGACCAGTCGAGCCAGCAGGTCGCCGAGCTGAACGCGCAGGCGCGCGGCATCGCGACGCGCGTGCAGGCGCTCGAGCGGGATCTCGGCGACGCGGAGCGCGGGATCGGCACGCTCGAGGCCATCCGCCGCGATCTCGACGCGGCATCGCAGGGCGTCGGCGAGCTCGGGCGGCAGGCGGCGCGGCTCGAGAGCGCGCGTCCTTCGCTCGAAGCGGCGATGACGGACCTCGAACGACTGCGCGGCTCCCACGCGCTCGTCCAGGAGGCGCTCGAGCGCACCCAGATCGCGCACGACGAGATGCTGCGCGTGCGCGACAGCCAGTCGAAGACGGACGGCTGGCTTGCCGAGGTCGGCCAGGCGGTCGAGTCGCTCGAGGCGCGCGCCGCCGAGGTGCGCGAGCTCGCTCCGGTCGTCGAGCAGGTGCGCGGCGCGGCGCAGCGCGTGCAGGAGTCGCTGGGCGCGATCGAGGCGCGGCGCGGGCACGTCGAGGAGCTGCACCGTCGCCTCGCCGAGGCGGCGGCGCTGGGCGGCTCGCTCGACGAGCGCGGGCAGCAGCTCGAAGAGCGGATGCAGTCGGCCGAGGCGCGCTTCGTCTCGCTGGCCGAGCAGGCCGAGGAGGCCGAGCGCATCGGGCGCATCGTCGCGAGCGCGACCGAGGGCGCGAAGGCCGCACGCCTCGACGCCGAGGAGACGCGCAAGGCCGTCGCCGCGATCGTCGAGCGCTGCGAGTCGGTCGAGGCGCTGGCGGAGCGCACGCAGACCCTGAAGGCACAGCTCGAGCAGCGTCAGCGCTCGCTCGCGTCGACCACGAAGGAGCTCGAAGTCGCGTCCACCGTGCGCCAGGAGGTGGCCGACGCGGCTCAGAAGCTCGAGCAGCTCACGAGGGAGCTCGCGGCGGGGCTGACGACCGCGGACCGGCACGTCTCGCGCGTCGATGCGCTCTCGTCGGGGCTCGAACGCCGCACCGCCGAACTGGGCGCGGTCGATGAGCGCCTCGGCCGGTTCGAGGAGCGCATGGCACGCTGGGACCTCGCCGAGCAGTCGATCACGCGCGTGCTCGAGCAGGTCTCCGCCCGCCAGGGCACGATCGAGTCGCTCCAGGCGGACATCGATCGGATGTTCGCGATGGCCGAGCAGACGGCGTCGCACGTCCGCGAGATCACGGCCGCCCGGCCCGGCATCGAGGAGAGCCGCGCCGTGCTCGAGGGCGTGAAGTCCCGGCTCGACCAGGTGCGCGACGCGGGCGCCGTGCTCGAGGAACGCCAGCGCCAGATCGGCAAGGCCGAGGAGCGGCTGTCGCGGGCCGAAGCGCTGCTCGTCCAGGTGCGGTCGAGCCTGGAGTCGCTGCAAGGCCAGAAGGCGATCGTCGACCAGGCGGTCGAGAAGGCGGGCTCGCTGCAGTTCCTGCTGCGGCAGGCGGAGGCGATGATCGACGGCCTGCGCGACGAGCGCCGCGCGACGGCGAACGTCCACGAGGCGGTCGCGCAGGTCGACTCGGACGAGGACGACGACGAGGGCGGCGAGGCCTACGCCCGCG
Source organism: Candidatus Acidiferrales bacterium (assembly GCA_035500415.1). Lineage (GTDB taxonomy): Bacteria > Eisenbacteria > RBG-16-71-46 > RBG-16-71-46 > RBG-16-71-46 > CAIXRL01. The sequence continues at coordinate 6,012 of DATJXF010000061.1, forward strand.
CCGCCTAGGCCCTCCCGAAGAACGCGGCGCGACGCCCGGTCCGCACTCGTCCGGCCCGGGCAACGCCGCGTGAGCTGAGGGCCGCCGGGGCGGCTCCTTCTGAGGGAGTGCAGTCGCCCGCCCGGACGGCCGATACTCCGCCGAGGCGGGCCGTGGGATGGCCCGCGAACGGGGCGCGGCGTGTCCTCCCGTCCAAGGAGGCCGGCTGCGCGCTCTCGCGAACGGGACGTCGCGCATGGCCCAGGACCGCCAACTCTCCGCACCACCGATGCTCGCCGGTCCGCTGCGCCGGGTGTTCCATACCCTGCTCGCGGTCGCCGGCTGGGCGTTGTTCGGCTACTGGTGGTGGATCGTCGCGCGCCGCGTGAGCGCGAGCGAGGTCCGCTTCACCGTGCTCTTCATCGCCTTCTCGCTCGTCGCGATCGTGCTCGTGACCGCGGCGTGGGCGCTGCACAACCTCCGCGTCTTCCGCCGCCGCGGCGCGCGCAAGGCGCTCCGCGACGTGCCCATCGACCTCTCCCACGACGGCGTGGGACGCGAGGTGCTGCTGCCGACGCTGCCCGAGGAGTGCCGCACCGCGAAGCTGATCGAGGTGCGGATCCGAGACGGCTTCAAGGTCTACGATGCCGGTACCGGGAGCGGTGCGGCGGGCCCCGGAGGCCGCAGGCCGTGAGAGCGTCGATCGTCGCGTTCCTGGTCACGGTACAGGCACAACCGGCCTACGGCTGGGCGTTGCTGTTCTTCGCCGCCTATCCGGTGCTGAGCGCGCTCGTCTGGGTCTCGACCGGCATCCACTTCTACCTGCGCCGCGAACGCGGCACGGAGGACGCGGAGACGCCGCCCGCGCTCGAGCGCTATCCCATGGTGAGCGTTCTCGTGCCGGCGTTCTGCGAAGAGAAGGTGATCGCGGAGACGCTGACGTGGGCGACGCGGATCGATTACCCGAACTACGAGGTCGTCGTGGTCGACGACGCCTCGACCGATCGCACGCGCGAGCGCGTGCGCCCGTTCATCGAGGCCGGGACCGTGCGCCTGATCGCGAAGGAGAAGAACGAGGGCAAGGCCATGGCGATGAACGACGCGCTGCCGTGCCTGCGCGGCGAGCTCATCCTCGTCATGGACGCGGACGCCTGCCCGGATCCGCAGATCCTGCGCTGGATGGTGCCGCACTTCGAATCGCCCCGCGTCGCCGGCGTGACCGGCAACCCGCGCGTGTTCAACCGCGTCACGTTCCTCTCCCAGCTCCAGGTGGTCGAGTTCACCTCGATCGTGAGCCTGCTGCGCCGGGCGCAGCGGATCTGGGGACGCATCCTCACGATGTCGGGCGTCGTGAGCGCCTTCCGCCGCTCGGCGCTGATCGACGTCGGCCGCTACAGCGCCGAGATGGCGACCGAGGACATCGACATGACCTGGAAACTGCAGCGCGCCGCGTACGACATCCGCTACGAGCCACGCGCGCTCGTATGGATGTTCGTGCCGCACTCGCTCGCCGCGCTCGTCAAGCAGCGCCGGCGCTGGGCCATCGGGCTCGCCCAGGTGCTGCGCCGGCACGCCGGCCTCCTCGTCCGCTGGCGCACGCGCCGCATGTGGCCCGTCTACTACGAAGCGGTGCTGTCGATCCTGTGGGCGTACGACTTCGTGGTGCTCACCGCGCTGTGGATCGCCTCGTACGCCGTCGGCGTCCCGCCGGTGGGCGCCTCGCCGATCCCCAACTGGTGGGGCATGACGATCGGCACGCTCTGCCTCATCCAGCTCCTGACCGGCGTGCTGCTCGATCGGCGTTACGATCGCACCGTGTTGCGCCACTACCCCGTCGCGGTGAGCTACCCGATCATCTACTGGACCCTGATGGCGCTGACGACCGCATTCTCGACGCCCGCGGGGCTCGTGCGCCGCGCGCGTCGCGGCACGGTCACGCAGTGGAGGACGGTGCGGTGAGCCGCGGAAGCACGATCGCGCACGGCGCGCGGGGACTCGGGACGCTGCTCGCGACGGTGCTCGCGCTCGTCGCCGCGACGGGCGCACACGCCGCGCGGGTCCGCGCGACGCCGGGGAGCGCGACAACGACGGCCGGCACGGCGACCCGCGTCGCGTCCGCTGACACCCTCGTCGATGCGTGGCACCACGCGCGGGCGCTCGCGGATCGCGGGCGGTTCGACGCCGCGCTGAAGGTGATCGAGACCGCAATCGGCCACGGCGACGACGACTTCGGGCTACGCTGGTTGCAGGCGGGCATCACCGGCGAGAGCGGCCACCACGCCGAGGCGGTGAAGCGATACGAGTGGCTCTCGCGCGACGTCCCCGCGCGCGCGCCGGACCTGCTGCACGACCTCGCGCTCGAGCGACTCGGCGCCGGCGACGCGCCGGGCGCCTGCCGCGACCTGCGCGCGTGGGTCGCCCGGAATCCCGACGACCTCGACGCCCGCAGCGACCTGGCGTCGGCGCTCGCGCAGGCGGACAGCCTGCATGCCGCGATCGTGCAGTACGACTCGCTGCTCGCCCGCGCTCCGGAGCGCACGGCGGACCAGCTTGGGCGCGCCCGCGTGAACGCGTGGATGGGACGGCACGACGCCGCGATCGCCGACGACCGCGCCGTGCTCGCGCGGGATTCGGCGAACGCCGACGCCCGCCTGGGCGAGGCGATGAACGAGAACTGGCGCGGCCGTCACCGGCTCGCGACGCGCGAGCTCGAGGCGATCGTGCGCGAGCCGGGCGCCGATCCGGAGGCCTGGAAGGCGCTGGCGTTCGCGCGCGAGTGGGACGGCGATCCCGATGGCGCGCAAGATGCACTCGCGACTTACCTCGCCCGTGCGCCCGGCGACGACGAGGCGCAGCAGCTCGCGCGCCGCCTCGCGCGTGAGCGCCGCGCGAGCCTGCGCGTCGAGGGCGGTCGCGCGGACGACAGCGACGGCCTGCGCGTCGAGCCGCTGTCGGCCGAGCTCGACTGGCCGCTCGCGACCGCGACCACCGCGACGCTCGCCTGGCAGCTCGACGACCTGCACGACGCGGGCGGCACGCAGGACCCCGTGCGGGTCTCGGCCGGCCTCTCGCACCGCTGGGGCGCGGCCTGGTCCGCGTACGGCCGCCTGACGCACGTGGCCTGGGGTGACACGACGGGAACGATCCTGGGCGGCGAGGCGGGACTCGTGAGCCGCCCCACGGACGGCGTGAGGCTCGAGGGCGCGCTGTCGCGCGATCCGGTGCTCACGCGGCGCTCCGTCGCGGCGGGCATTTCGCTGCTCGACTGGGTCGGCGCGCTCGACTGGACGCCCGGCGAGTCGATCGCGCTGCACGCCGACGGCCACGAGGGCGACTACAGCGACGGCAATCATGGCGAGCGCCTCGCGCTCTCGGCGCGCTGGCGCGCGTACGCGTGGCGTGACGCCGAGCTCGCGCTGCTCGCCACGACCGAGCAATTCCACACGCGCATCGATCCCGGCCACGGCTACTACGCGCCACACTTCCATCGCGAGTGGGGACCGGGCGCGGACGTGACCTTCGGCACGCACGCCGACTGGAACGTGTCGCTGATGGCGCGCACCGGCTGGCAGCAGGACGCCGGCGCGGAAACGCTGCCCTATTACACGGTCATCGGGCGCAGCGAGGCGGTGCTCGGCCGCGACTGGTCGTTCGAGCTCGAGCTCGGCCGCAGCGATTCGAACCTGGAGAACGCGGCGGGCTACGAGCGCAGCTGGATCCAGGCCGCGATCACGCGGAGCTTCTGATGCGCCGGCGGCTCGTGGCGACGACCCTCGCGCTCGCGCTCGGCGCGAACGCGATGGCCGCGGGCGCGCCCGTCCCCGCGCCTCCGGGCGCGTCCCCGGGCAAGCCCGCGTTTCCGCTGATCGCGATCCTCTGCTACCACGATCTCTCGACCGACAGCGGCGCGCCGCTTGAGGCCGTGCCGCCCGAGTTCCTGCGCGAGCAGATCCGCGCGTGCAAGGCGGACGGCTGGACGTTCCTCTCGCTCGGCGAGCTGCTCGCACGGCGCGAGCATCCCGAGCTCCTGCCGCGCCGGGTGATGGTGCTCACGTTCGACGACGGCTATCGCTCGTTCGAGCAGCGCGCGCTGCCCATCCTGCGCGCCGAGGGCGTGCGCTCGACCCAGGCCATCATCACCTCGTTCGTCGAGCAGCCGCATCCTGACCTGCCACCGCTCCTCGACTGGTCCGAGATCCGCCGGATCGCCCAGTCGGGCGACGTCGAGATCGCATCGCACACGCACGGCCTGCACGTCTACGAGACCGACAATCCGTACGGCGACACGGGCCCGTCGGTCGGCACGCGCCGCTACCTCGCCGCCGAGCGTCGCTACGAGGACCGCGAGGAGTACCGCAGCCGGGTCGGCGACGATCTGCTCGAGTCGCAGCGCGTGCTGCGGCAGCACCTGGGCCGCCCGGCGACGACGCTCGTCTGGCCCTACGGCATCCACAACGAGATGGCACGCGGGCTCGCCGCGCACGCCGGCTTCGCGGTCACGCTCGCGCTCGGCGGACGGGCGGTGACCGCCGAGGACCTGCGCTCGGGCTGCCTGCCGCGCGTCATGGTGACGCGCGCGATGAGCTTCCGCGGCGGCGATCTCGCCTGGCTCGAGCCCCCGCCGGCGCCGATCCGCGCCGTCGGAATCGACCTCGACGCGCTGTGGGATCCGGACGAGTCCGCCTTCCGTGCGCGCCTCGATCAGGCCGTGATGCGGGCGCGCGCCCTGGGCGCGACGCACGCGATCCTGCCCGTGTGTCCGGATCCGCGCAGCGATGGCCGGCTGCTGCGCGCGTACGCCATGAACCACCAGCTGCCGGTGCTCGCCGACGTCTGGTCGATGGCCGCGGCGAAGTGCGCGGCCGCGGGGCTGCGCGTGTGGCTGCGCGCGCCGGCGCTCAACCTGACCTGGGCCTGGGACGACCACCCCGGGTGGCGCCTGCGCGGCTCGGACCGTGACGGCGCGCGCTGGGGCACGCGGCTCTCGCCCGACCTGCCGCAGGCGAGGCAGGCGGCGATGGACTTCTTCACCGACCTCGCGGTGTACCTGCCGATCGACGGCGTGCTGTTCGACGACGACGCCGCCGTGTACCGCGACGAAAAGCTCGCGGGCGATTCCACCGCCGGCGCGCATTCGACGCTCGCCGCGAAGCAGGCGGCGCTTCGCGGCTGGCTCGACGCCTGCGAGCAGGCGGTGCGGGCGTGGCGGCCCGAGTGCCGGTTCGCCCGCGTCGTGCCGGCCGAAGTGGTCGAGCGCGACGGCCCCGACGAGCGCTTCGCGCAGGACTTCTCCGACGACCTCGCGAGCGGCGAGCTGAGCGTCGTCACGCTGCCCGCCGGGCGTCGCGGGCGCGCTCCCTCCGCGCACGACGCCGGGCGGCTCGCGCGGCGCGCGGTGAGCCGCTGGCGCGCGGGCGCGGGGGCCGGCACGGCCGCGCCGCCGCCCGTGCTGCTGCTGGTTCCCGCGTACGATCTTGAGGCGCACCGCTGGATCCCGGCGCAAGCCGAGCAGGCCATGGCGACCGCCGCGCTGCACGAGGGAATCGCGGACCTCGGGCTCTCGCCCGTCGCCGCCGAGGGCGATCTGCCGCTCGGAATGCTCGATCCGCGCACGCCCGCGCCGGCCGTGCGCGACGCCTCGCGCCGGAACTGAGCGGCCGCACCCGTCAGGGCGCTTCGCCGACGAGGATGCGCGCGAGGCGCGCCGGGTCGATGTTGCCGCCCGAGACGACGCAGACGATCCGGCCCGCGCCCGCACGGCCGGTGAGCGCCGCCGCGAGCGGCGCGGCGCCGGCGCCCTCGGCGATCACGCGCTGGCGCTCGGCGAGCAGGCGGACCGCGGCGGCGACCGCGTCCAAACCGATCACGATCGAGCCGGCGAGCAGCGCGCTCGCGCGCGGCCACATCCCGGCGAGCACGAACGGTCCGCCCATGCCGTCGACGAAGCTCGGCGTGTAGGTGACCCGCGTCGGCTCGCCGGCGGCCAGCGATGCCGCGAACGGCGCCGCGGTCTCGACCTCGCAGGCGAAGACGCGCGCCTGCGGGCGTAGCGCGCGCACGGCCGATGCGATGCCGCAGCTCAGCCCGCCTCCGCCGTAGGGCGCGATCACCGCATCGACGTCGGGCAGGTCCTCCACGATCTCGAGCCCGATCGTGCCGTTGCCCGCCATCACGGCGGGATCGCTCACCGGATGGACGAACAGCCCTT
>DATJXF010000062.1:0-10087 GCA_035500415.1 Candidatus Acidiferrales bacterium
GTCGGGGTGGTCGATCCACCACACCTCGCCCGTCTCGGGATCGTTGAGCGGCACGCCATCCACCATGACGCTGATCCGGTGCTGCGGGAAGCCGCGGATCGTGAGGTAGGAGTAGCCGATGTCGTTCCCGGCGTCGGAGTAGGCGTACGCGCCGGGCAGCGTCGCGAGCGCCATCGGCGTGTCCTGCCCCCAGTTGAGCGCGCCGATCGCCGCGCGCGTGAGCGTCGACGTCGAGAGCGGTGCACGCGCGTCGGCGCGCGAGGTGTTCACCTCGATGACCGGCAGCGTGACGACGTGGGAGAGCGTGTCGCCGCGCGCGAGCGAATCGGGCTCGCTCGCGGTGGCGGGGTGCGAAGCGGCGAGGAGCAGCAGGGCGGCGAGCAGCGGTCTCATGAGGACTCCCGGCGTGCGAACGGCAGCGCGACGAGCCACGTGAGGATCGAGGCGCCGAGTCCGGCGTAGATGGGTTCGAGCGACGAGGGGAAGGACAGCGGGATCGCTCCCGGCAGCGCGCGCGCGAGCACGCCCGTGAGCGAGACGGCGAAAGGGATCAGCATCAGCGCGAGCGTCGCGCCGGAGCGCAGGCGGCCGCGTCCGAGCAGCGCGAGTGCGACCGGCAGCAGCAGCGTCGAGGCGACGACCGTGCCGACGTCGTGCCAGAGCGCAATCACGCTGTGCCGCGCGATCGCGAGCCACGTGGCGAACGCGGTCGCGATCCAGAGCCCGATGCGCGTGAGCGCGGGCTGGGTGTCGTCGGGACGTTCGCCGCGCAGGCGCCACAACACGTCGCGCCCGATCGTCGTCGCGGCGATGAACGCGTAGGCGTCGATCGTGCTCATCACCGTCGCGATCATGCCGAGGTAGAACACGCCGAGCGCGACGTGGGGCAGCGCGACGCGCGCCAGCTCGGGGAACGCGAAGACGGGATCGGCGAGCCGGGGCAGCAGCGCCCGCGCGTAGAGCCCGGTCGTGGTGGTCATGAAGTCGAACAGGATCCAGAACGCGATCGACCACAGCACGCCGCGCTTCGCCGTGCGCGGGTCCTTCGCCGCGAACGCGCGCTGGAAGAAGCCGGGATCGACGAGCGTCGAGAGCGCGATCACGTACCAGACGAGGATCGCGCCGGTGGGGTTGCCGCCGTTCCACGACCAGTGCGTCGCCGGCACGCGCGGCGCGAGGAACGCGAACCCGCCGTGGCGCGTGAACAGGAAGAAGAGCATGACGAAGAACGCGCCGAACATGAGCACGAACTGCACCTGGTCGGTGAGCACCACCGTGCGCAGGCCGCCGCGGTCGACGTAGAACACCGACAGCACGGCCGCGGCGATCACGCACGGCACGAGCGGCATGCCGAACATCGAGGCGAACAGCGTGCCCAGCATGAGCACGTAGGCCGACGGCGCCGACTGCGCGAACACGACGAGCGCGCCGAAGAGCGCGGGCGCCCGCCCGTAGTGCTCGTGGAGCAGGTCCGGGATCGTGTAGAGCGCGGCGCCGCGCGCGCGCCGGGCGAAGAACAGCGCGAACAGCAGCGCGCCGACGTAGTACGGCACGCCGAAGACGACCCAGTTGGCGACGCCGTAGCGCCAGGTGTACTCGCCGACGCCGAGGATGCCGCCGTACCACGACGTGACGAGCGTCGCCACGAACGCGGGGAGCGTCACCGCGCGGCTCGCGACGAAGTAGTCGTCGTTGCTCGGGTGCGAGCGGAAGCGGCGCAGCCACACGACGAGCAGCAGCGCGAAGTAGCAAGCGATCGGAAGCCAGTCCAGCGGACTGGTGCTGAACATCACGACGCCTTCCGGGCGGCGTGCCGCGCGAACGCGAAACGCCGCCCGCGAAGGGACGGCGTTGGAAGGCAACTCGGGGACAACCGAATCGTCCTGGCCGTTTCCCTACGCTGGTATGAACCAGTTCAGGTTCGACGGGTGTGATCTCAGGCCGGCGCTTGTCCGCGCCGGCCACCCCGAACGACGAGTCCGCACTCGGCGGACGCGGCGCAGGATGCGCCCGCCCGGGGGTCCGTGCAAGCGCGAGCGTGCGGCGGGTCCCGCTTGGCGGATGGCGGGTCGCGGCGCGCACGCCCGGGGCTCGCCGGGCGCCGGCGGCGCGCGGCGAGTTCGACTACACTGCGCCGCCATGCGTCGCGCCACCGGAGCCGTCGTGTGTCCGAGCTGCGGCCGCCTCGTCGGCGCGCAGGAGCGTCGCTGCCCCAATTGCGGCGCGTGGCAACCGGGCCTGTTCGGCTACGGCCCCGCGATCCAGCGCGTGATCGGCGGCCAGCTCGATCTCAGCAACGCGATCACGGGCACGTGCGTCGTGCTGTACGTCATCTCGCTCGCGCTCGATCCGTCCTCGATCTTCCGCATGAACGGCATCTTCGACCTGCTCTCGCCGTCCGGCGTCTCGCTCTTCCGCCTCGGCATGACGAGCGGGCAGATCATGTGGGCGGGTGGCTGGTGGACGCTGTGCACGGCCACCTTCCTGCACGGCAGCGCGCTCCACATCCTCTTCAACATGGCGATCATGCGCCGCTACCTGCCGATGGTCGCCGACCTCTTCGGCAACGCGCGCGCGTTCATCATCTTCGTGGTCGCGGGCGCGGCAGGCTTCGTGCTCTCGAACGTGGTCACCCACGCGAACACGATCGGGGCCTCGGGTGCGATCTTCGGGCTCCTGGGCGCGCTCATCTCGTACGGCCGGCGCACCGGTCAGTCGTACGTGACCGGCCAGCTCCTGACCTTCGCGATCCTCATGTTCGTGATGAGCTTCCTCATGTCGAGCAGCGTCAACAACTGGGCGCACGCGGGCGGCTTCGCGAGCGGCTGGGTGACCGCGCAGCTCATGCCCACGTCGAACTCGCGCGAAGGGCTCGGCGTCGTGCTCGTCGCGGGCGCGCTCGCGCTGCTCACGCTCGCCGGATTCGTGCTCTCGTTCGTGCTGTTCTCGCCGATGGTGACGCCGTGAGCGCCGCGCGCCCCGCCACGAAGCGTCCCGCCGCGAAGCGCCCCGCCACCAAGCGTCCCGCCGCGAAGCGCCCGCTCGTCCGTTGCCCGTGGCCGCGGACCGAGAACGCGCTCTACGTCGAGTACCACGACACCGAGTGGGGCGTGCCCGAGCGCGACGACCGGGCGCTGTTCGAGAAGCTGCTGCTGGACGGCGCGCAGGCGGGCCTGTCGTGGGAGACGATCCTCAACAAGCGCGAGAACTACCGGCGCGCGTTCGAGGGCTTCGTACCCGAGACGATCGCGCGCTACGACCGTCGCAAGCTGGCCGCGCTGCTCGCCGATCCCGGCATCGTGCGCAACCGCCAGAAGGTCGAGGCCGCGGTCGCGAACGCCCGCGCCTACCTCGAGCTGCGCGAGCAGGAGGGCAGCTTCGCGCGCTGGCTGTGGGCGTTCGTGGATGGCGAGCCCATCCAGAACCGCTGGACGCGCACCGGGCAGGTTCCCGCCTCGACGCGCGAGTCGGAGGCGATGTCGCGCGCGCTGCGCGAGCGCGGCTTCAAGTTCGTCGGCCCGACGATCGTCTACGCGTTCATGCAGGCCGTCGGCATGGTGAACGACCACCTCGTGACCTGCTTCCGCCATCGCGAGGTCGCAGCGCTCGCCCGCTCGCGCCGCCGCCCGCGATGAAGGGCGGCACGTTGCTCGCGGCGGTCAGCGAGCTCGCGGCCCTCGCGGGCGATCACGCGCTGCGCCACTTCCGCGGCGCGCTCGACGTCGAGACCAAGTCGGACGGTTCGCCCGTCACGCGTGCCGACCGCGAGACCGAGGCGCTCGCGCGCGAGTGGATCTCGCGCCACTTCCCCGGCGACGCGATCCTGGGCGAGGAGTTGGGCGGCGTGGCCCCGGCCGCCGCGCGTACGTGGGTGATCGATCCGATCGACGGCACGCGCTCGTTCGTGAAGGGCGTGCCGCTCTGGGCGACGCTCGTCGCGGTGACCGAGCACGGCGAGGTGGTGGCCGGCGCGGCGGAGTTCCCGGCCTGCGGCGAGCGCATCGCCGCCGCGCGCGGCGAGGGCGCGTGGTGGAACGGCGCGCCCACGCGGGTCTCGGACGTCGCAGCGCTCGCCGACGCGACGCTGCTCCACACCGGCACGGCGTTTGGCGACGAGCGACGGCCACGCTGGGATGCGCTCCTCGCGCGCGCGGGCACGGTGCGCACGTGGGGTGACGCGTACGGCTACCTGCTCGTCGCGAGCGGGCGCGCCGAGGTGATGATGGACCCGAGCGTCCAGCTCTGGGACGCCGCGCCCGTGCAGGTGATCGTCGAGGAGGCCGGCGGCCGCTTCACCGACTGGAACGGCGAGCGCACCCCGTCCGGACGTGGCGCGATCGCCACCAACGCCGCGCTCGACGAGGCCGTCCGCGCGGCACTGTGCACACGCAAGCCAGGGAGACCCGCGTGATCCGCATTCCGATGCCCAACGCCGACGAGTACGCCCCGTTCTACGCGGGCTATGTCGCCAGGCTCGAAGGCGGCGACGTCCGCCCACTGCTCGCGTCGCAGGCGCTCTCGACCGCGCGACTGCTCGCCGCCACCGACGAGGCGAAGGGCCTTCACCGTTACGCGCCGGGCAAGTGGAGCGTGAAGGAAACGATCGGCCACCTCGCCGATGCGGAGCGCATCTTCGCCTACCGCGCGCTGCGCTTCGCGCGCGCCGACGGCACCGCGCTGCCCGGGTTCGACGAGAACGCCTACGTGCCGCAGGGTCGTTTCGATGCACGGCCGCTCGCCGAGCTGGCCGCGGAGCTGGCAGCCGTGCGCGCCGCGACCGTCACGCTCTTCGAGGGGCTCCCGCCCGAAGCGCTCGAGCGCCGCGGCTCGGCGAACCACCATCCCGTGAGCGTGCGCGCGCTCGCGGCGATCATCGCCGGCCACGAGAAGCACCACGTGACGCTGCTGCGGGAGCGCTACGGCCTGAGCGGGTGAGATCGCAGGCGCCGCTTCACGACGGGCCGACGAGGCGATCGCCGCGCGCGTCGCCCCCCTACGTCTCGATCGTCGCGAGCCCTGCGAGGACGAGCCGGGCCGCGTGGTCGGCCACGGCTTCGGGCGGGGCGGCGACGCGCCGGGGCAGGCCCGCGACGCGTTCGCGCCTGAGCGCGGCATCGAGCACGCGGCAGGCGAGCGGATCGGCGACCAGCACGCGCCGCGAGGGGCCGTCGACGATCAGGTGCTCGCCGTTCATCTCGGCCCAGTGAACGCGCGTCCGTTCCGCCGCGAGCCGCGCGCCGCGCGGTGAGCCGCCGAGCGCCGAGCGCACGCGCTGGCGCGCGTCCTCGAGCTCGCGCGCGCTCGCGGTGGGCGCACCGCCGGTCGCGCGCCAGTGCGTGAGCGGCCAGGTCCAGCCGTCCCATTGTTCGGGCGCGCGCGCGACGTGCGGCTCGAACCACGCGTAGAGCTCGGCCGTCCGGGCGCCGATCGCGGCGTCCGAGTCCTCCGCGGGCGGCGCGAAGGCCTGCGAGAACTCAACGACGCGCCGCGCCACGCCGCGGTAGCTCGACGCCGCGAGCACGATCGGGGCGTTGGCCCGCGCCGCGAGCAGCGCCGGCCCGGTGCGCATCCAGAGCTCGTGCCCCAGGAACCGCACGTCGGTGCGGTGCAGCTCGCGCGCGCTCGCGCGCTGGCCGTCCATGAGCACGAACAGCGCCGCGCCCCCGCGCACGCCGCGCACCGCGCGCACGGCGTCGCGCACCGATGCGGGCGAGAGCACCTCGAGCGCCGCGCCGCGCGTCGTCGCGCCGGAGCGCCACCCGGCTGCGAAGCGCCGCTGCTGGCCCGGCGCCACGTAGCACAGCACCCGCCAGCCGAGCTCGAGCAGCACGTCCGGCACGAACTGATAGGGGCCCATGTGCATGGCGCAGACCACGACGCCCCGACCCTCGCGGCGCAGCGCGCGCAGCGGCGCGAGCCGGCGCGCCTCGTCCGTGCGCGCGCCGCGCGGGATCGCATCGTGATCGCGCTCGGCGACCGCGAGCATCTCGACGTGACGCACGGCATGGCGCTTGAGCCGTGCCGGCGGCCAGTCCGGGAACGAGGCCGACAGGAACACGGGCATCAGGTGCAGCCGCTCGCGCATGCGCCCGCGTCCGGCGTTCGCGGCCGCACGCGCCGCGAGGCGGAGCGAGAGGCGCGAGAGCCAGCGGGCGGGCGATATGCGTCGCACGATCGCGTCGCCGGGATCGCGGTCCGCGAGGTCGTCCAGCAGCCAGCGCCCATCCGAGCCGGGAACGGGCACGAGGTCGAGCAGCGCGAACGCGAGCGGCACGGCGAGCGCGGGCCCAGGCGGCGTGGTGCGAAGCGCGAGCGCGATGGCCGCCACGGCCCCCGCGACGAGCGCCTGCGCGAGCACGCCCGCGACGTCCACGCCGGCGCGCGCGCGCGGCGGAAGCGTTCGCAGGCCGCCCATGCCGCTCGTGCAGCGCAGCCCGAAGCGCGAGAGCTGGAGCGCGATCTCACCCGGCGTGCCGCCCGCGCGCGCGAGCGCGACGGCGTGCCCGAGCTCGTGCGCGAGCACCGAAGCGGCGAGAACCGGCAGCGCGAGCGTCCACGCGAGCGGATCGAGCCAGGCCCTGGCGCCGGCCGGAAGAGCGCGCGCAAACGCCACGCCCAGTGAGGCGAGCGCGCTCGCGAGCAGCGCCAGCGAAACGGCCGGCGAGGCGAGCGGCGCGAGCGTGGCCGAGACGCGACGTACGACCGGCGCGGGGACCAGCGTCCAGCGCCGGGACCGGGCCAGCGGCACGCTCCGGGCCCCGCCCGCGCCGGGGTCCGACATCGAGGCGAGGCGGTGTGCGACGAGCGTTCGATCGAGCAGCTCGGCCGCGTCATCCGAACTCAGCGCGCGCCCGAAGCGCGCCGAGAGCCGCAGGGCGAGATCGGCGAGCGTCGAGTGCCCGTCCAGCTGCTCGAGCAGCCAGCGCGCGTCGGACGAGAGCTGCACGCGCCGCCCGCCTTCGAGGCTTGCTTCCGAGCGGCCGTCCGCGAGCGCAACGAGCTCGATGCGGCCGAGGCGTCGCGGCCGAAGCGTTTCGGGAGTGGGGCGGCTCATGTCGCGCGGACGATAGACGAAAGCGTCCCGGCGATCGACGCGCGAGGCGACGATCACCCGGGACGCTCGCTCGAATCCCCCGTCGCGCGGCGCTCGGGCTCACGGCCCGCCTCGTCCGCCCGGATCCGGGGGAAGCCCGGCGCGCAGGTCGCGGCCAGGTCAGAGGCTTCTGAGGCTCAGTAGCTGCTGCTGCTGTACGACGAACTTCCCAGCAGGTCGTTCTGGGCGCGCTCTTCGATCTCGACGATCTCCAGCGCCCGGAACAGCTCGACCTTGTCCTCGCGTTCCATCGTTCGGACTCTCCTGGTTGGAAGTGAGTGCGTGGGGACACGGGCGCAGGGCCCGCTCACCCGGCGGGATCAAAACCCGTTTGGCGGCCCCGGTGCAACCACAAAATGCCAGCCGGCCGCGCCGGGGGCCATCGCGCCCGCGGAATTCGCGGTCACCGCGTGCGTTGCGACCGCCGCGGCGAGCCCTCCGCCGGCCCCCGGCGGCCGCCCGCCAGGGCCGCTCGGCCGATCCCGGCCGCGCGGCCTACTCGCCGTACATCTTCTCGCCGGGCGGCGCCTGCTCGCCGTGCGCGCGCGGCGGCAGGTGGGTGTCGGGGCCGTAGTCGACCGCGCTCGGCGCCTCCCAGCTCGCGCGGAAGACGCGCGCGAGCTCGAGCGCGATCGCCGGGTCGTGGACCGTGAGCCCGACGTTGCGCGTGTCGAGAAAGTAGCCCGGTTCCCAATTGCTCGTGCCGATCCACGCCCACTCGCCGTCCACCGCCATGTACTTGCAGTGCTCGACGCGCGCGAACGGGATGTAGCCGCCGCTCCACTCGGGCAGGCGCGAGATCCGCACGTGCACGCCGTGCGCCGCGAGATCGCGCATGGCGGGCTCGTTGCCGCCGCCCAGCGACCAGTCCGAGACGATGAGCCGCACGTCCACGCCGCGCGTGGCCGCGGCGATGAGCGCGCGGTGGAGCGTCGAGTCGGCGCCGCCGCGGTAGCGCACGCCGTACTGCAGCGTCTGCACCACGATCGACGTGCGCGCCGACTCGATCCGCTGCACGACCAGATCGCGGTCCCACGGAATCCCGGCCGGCGTCGTCGCGCGCGGGTTGGCGCCGAGCCACGCCTCGACCTCGTGACCGGGACCCTGGCGGAGCTTCACCGGCCAGCTCACCTCGACCGGAGGCGGCGGCGCGTGCGCCGCCGAGGTGTCGGCGAGCGCCCAGTCGGCGTCGAACACGGCCGCGAGCGCGCCGGCGATGCGCGCGTCGCGAATGCGCACGCCCAGCTCGTGGATGTGCGCGAACGAGCGCCAGTCGAGGTTCTGGCTGCCGAGCCAGGCTTCGCGGCCGTCGACCACGAAGTACTTCGAGTGCTGCACGCCGCCCGCGATGCGGTGGTAGTCGATGCGGCGCACCTGAACGTTGGGCAGCTTCGCGAGCGAATCCGCGGGCTGCGGATAGGTGCGCGCCATGCCGGCATCGAGCAGCAGCCGCACGTGGACGCCGCGTGCGGCGGCGCGGCCGATCTCGTCCACGACCGGCTGGAGCGCCTCGCCCGGCCGGTGCGAGAAGTAGAACTCCTCGAGATCGACCGACTTCTGCGCGCCGCGCAGCAGGTCGAGCCAGATGCCGCGCGCGGGGGCGATCGCCGTGTCGCCGATCGCAGTTTCGAGCGGGCGCGACTCGCCCAGCTCGAGCGCGGACGGCAGGGGCGAAGCGGCGAGCGGAGCGGCGGCAAGGATGGCGCAGAGCAGCAGCGGGACGGTGAAGCAGGGGCGCATGAGGGCCTCGTCGGGATCGAAGCGTCGTCGAATGCCGGCCGGTCGTGCGCAGTCTAGCTCGTGCCGGACGACGCTGCGCGGCGGCGCCGCCGGCGGCGGATGCGCCCGCGGAACGCGATGCGCGGCCTGGCCGTCGGGGGACTGCGCGTGTCGAAGGCGGCGCCGCCCGCTTGACCCGTTCTTCGCGCGCTCCGTAACGTGCGCAGCCGCTCTCGTTCCCCGGAGACCCGCATGCTCACGCCGCTCGACTGGATCCTCTTCGCCCTCACGGTCGTGGGCCTCGCGCTGCGCGCCTGGTTCGGCATGCGCACGCTGAAGCGGCTCGCGCCCGCCGAGCTCGAGCGCGCGCGCCCGCGCCTCTGGGCACGCGCGATCGCGAGCCAGTGGACGCTCGTCGCGCTGCTCGTCGCACTCTGGATGGCAAGGGGACGCGCGTTCGCCGACCTCGGGATCGTGCCGCGGTTCACGTGGGGGCTGGGCGGCGTGCTCGTGGGGATCGCGATCGTCGTGCTGCTGCGGCGCGGACAGGTCGCGCGCTTCGCCGGGCGACCCGAGTCGCTCGCGCGCCTGCGGGCACGGCTCGCGCCGGTGCGCGCGCTGCTCCCCTCGTCGCGCGCGCAGTGGCCGGGCTTCTTCGTGCTCTGTGTCACGGCGGGCGTCTGCGAGGAGCTGTTGTTCCGCGGCTTCGTCACCTGGGTGCTCGCGCACTTCGTCGCGCCCTTCGTGCTGGTGGCGATCGCACAGGCCGCGCTCTTCGGCCTCGCGCACGCCTACCAGGGCCCGCGCAACGTCCTGCTCACCGGCACGGTCGGGCTCGTGATGTCGGGCCTCGTGTGGGTATCGGGCGGACTGTGGGCCGCGATGCTCGTCCACGCGCTCATGGACCTGAACGCGGGCGATCTCGCGGTGCGCGTCGCCGCGCTGCCGGGCGCGGGCGACGGCGCCGCTTGAGCGCGGACGCGCCCCGCCCCGCGCCGCTCACCGGCTCCGCCCCGCGCGCGCTGCTGCGGCTCGCGCTGCCGATCCTCGCCTCGCAGGCACTGCGCCTCGCGTTCCAGTGGGTCGACGCGCTCTGGGTACGCGGTCTCGGCACGTCGGCCACGGCCGCGATCACGACCTCGATCTTCGTGCTCTGGTGCGTGATCTCGCTCAACGACGTCTTCGGGATCGGCCTCAGCGCCTACGTGAGCCAGCTGATCGGCGCGGGCGAACGCCGGCGCGCGGGCGTCGCGGCATGGAAAGGCCTGCGCGCCT
>DATJXF010000063.1:0-9302 GCA_035500415.1 Candidatus Acidiferrales bacterium
GCAGGCGAAGCGCCTCATGTGGAACTACTTCGCGCTCTCGCCCGAGGAGCGCAAGGCGCGCGCGGCCAGCCTGGTGAACCTCGACGACGGCCAGTACGATCCGGACCTCGGGCTCTCGTACCCCGAGATCGGCGGGCGCGCGCGCAGCCTGAACCGCAGCCAGGGTGCGGGCACGCGCGAGGTACGCGGCAGCGTGATCCAGTCGTTCACGCTCACCGACGGCGCGCCCGCGACGCACGATCTCTTCGACGACGTGACGCTCGACTGGTCGCGGGTGCCGGGGGCCGCGCCGCTCGCCGCACTCCTCGCCGACGCCGAGCGGACGTTCGATCCCGCGAAGCCATGGGCGATCCTGCCGACGCTCGCGCGGGCGCACGCGGCGATCGCCGCGCTGCCGGCGAGCGCGCTCGTCGACGCGAAGCGCCACGAGCTCGAGGACGTGATGCGCTCGTGCGCGGGACTCTGGCTCGAGGGCATCGCCGACACGCCCACCGCGTGTCCGGGCGACACGCTGCACGTCACGTTCGCGGCGATCAACCGCTCACCGGCCCCGCTCGCGCTCGAGCGTCTCGAGGCGCCCCTCGGCGCGCGGGCGTACTACGCCGCCGGGGGCGCGTCCGCGTTCGGACCGGCGCCCAAGCCGGACCCGGGCGCGCCCGCCGACGGCGCGGCGAGGACGCTGGCCGAGAATCAGCCCGTGGTCGCGGTCGCCTCGATCGCGCTGCCCGCCTCGCAGCCCTTCACCCAGCCCTACTGGCTGGTGAAGCGGCCGAGCGCAGGCTCGTTCGAGGTCGACGATCAGAGCCTGATCGGCACGGCGGAGAACGCGCCGGCGCTCTCCGCGACCGCGCGCATCACGATCGCGGGCGAGGCGATCGCGTTCGACGTCCCGGTCGTCTACCGCTGGACCGACCGCGTGCTCGGCGACCGTTATCGCGCGCTCGAGGTGCTGCCGCCCGTCACCTGCCAGTTCGACCGGGGCGTCGTGCTCGTCAACGATGCGAAGCCGCACGAGCTGCGTCTCGCCGTGACGAGCACGCGCGGCGCGGTGAGCGGGACCGCGAAGCTCGACCTCCCCGCGGGCTGGCGCGCCGATCCCGCGGGCGTCGCCATCCGGCTCGCGCCCGGCGCCGAGCAGGTCGTGGTCTTCCACGTGACCGCGGGTCCGGACGCCGCGACCGCGACGATCTCCGGCGGGGTCGAGATCGCGGGCAGGCGCTATGCGAGCAGCCTCACGCGCATCGATTATCCGCACGTGCCGATCCAGACGATGCTCTCGCCGTGCGAGACGCGCCTCGTGCGCACCGACCTCGCCGTGCGCGGCCACCAGATCGCGTACGTGATGGGCGCGGGCGACCAGGTGCCGGACGCGCTGCGGGAAATGGGCTTCCACGTCACGCTGCTGACCGACGACGACGTCGAGAACGGCGACTTGTCGCGCTTCGACTGCATCGTCACCGGCATCCGCGCCTTCAACACGCGGCCGAGACTGCGCGTGCTCGAGCCGCGCGTGCTCGACTACGTGAGGGCGGGCGGACGGCTCGTCGTCCAGTACTGCACCGATGACGACGCACTCAAGGATCGGCTCGGCCCGTGGCCGTTGACGGTGTCGCGCGACCGCGTGGCCGTCGAAACCGCGGAGATGCGGTTCCTGCAGCCCGCGCACCCGCTGCTGCGCTCGCCGAACGCGATCGGCGTTCACGACTTCGACGGCTGGGTGCAGGAGCGCGGGCTCAACTACGCGAACCCGTTCGATCCACGCTATCAGGCCGTGCTGTCCGCGAACGATCCCGGCGAACCGGCGCGCGACGGCGGCCTGCTCTACACGCGCTGTGGCAAGGGCGTGTTCGTCTACACCGGGCTCGCGTTCTTCCGTCAGCTCCCCGCAGGCGTCCCCGGCGCATGGCGGCTGTTCGCCAACCTGGTGAGCGCGGAGCATTGAGCGGTCTCGACTGGGTCGTCCTGATCGCGGCGCTCGCGGGCTTCGTCGCCTACGGCGTCTGGCGCGGCCGCGGCGCACGCGACCTGACGGGCTTCCTGCTCGCCGATCGCGACCTGCCCGCGGGCACCGTGCTGCTCTCGGTGATGGCGACGCAGGCGAGCGCGATCACGTTCCTTTCGACGCCCGGCCAGGGCTACGTCGACGGCCTGCGCTTCGTGCAGTTCTACTTCGGTCTCCCGTTCGCGATGGTCGTGCTGTGCTTCACCGCCGTGCCGATCTTTCACCGGCTGCGCGTGTTCACCGCGTACGAGTACCTCGAGCAGCGCTTCGACCGGCGCACCCGGCGGCTCGCGGCGGGCCTCTTCCTCCTGCAGCGCGGGCTCGCGGTCGGGCTCGGCATCTACGCGCCGTCGCTCGTGCTCTCGGTGCTGCTCGGCTGGGACACGCGCTGGACGTGCGCCCTGCTCGGCGGGCTTGCGGTCGTCTACACCGCGTCGGGAGGCAGCAAGGCCGTCGGTCACGCGCACGTGCTCCAGTTCCTCGTGATCCTCGGCGCCATGGCGCTCGCGTTGGTGCTGCTGCTGCGCGCGCTGCCCGCCGGCGTCGGGCTGCCCGAGGCGACCGCGCTGGCGTCGCGGCTCGGACGCCTGAACCCGGTGCAGACGCACTTCGATCTCAACGATCGCTACAACCTGTGGTCGGGGCTGATCGGCGGCTTCTTCCTGCAGCTCTCCTATTTCGGCACCGACCAGTCGCAGGTCGGTCGCTACCTCGGCGGGCAGTCGGTGCGCGCGAGCCGGCTGGGACTGCTCTTCAATGGCCTGCTCAAGCTGCCGATGCAGCTCGCGATCCTCTTCCTCGGCGTGCTGCTCGCCGTCTTCTACCTGTTCGCGCCGGCGCCGCTCTTCTTCAACCCCGTCGAGACGCACCACGTCGAGCAGGGCGCACACGGCCGCGAGTGGCGGGCGCTCGAGCAGCGCCAGCTCGCCGCGGCCGCGGACACGCGCGTGGCGGCGACCGGCGTCGTCACCGCGCTGCACGCGCACGACCCCGGTGCGCTCGCGCTGGCGGAGCGTGCGCTCACCGCCGCGCGCGGCGCCGAGAGTGCCCTGCGCGGGCAGGCCATCGCGCTCCTCCACCGCGCCGACCCGGGCGCCTCGAACAGCGACACCAACTACGTCTTCCTCGCGTTCGTGCTCGCGGTGCTGCCCGCGGGCGTCGTGGGGCTCGTGCTCGCGGCGATCTTCGGCGCGTCGATGAACTCGACGTCTTCGGAGCTCAACGCGCTCGCCTCGACGTCGATGGTCGACGTCGTGCGCTCGCTGCGCCCGAACGCGTCGGGCGCGAGCGAGGTGTGGATCTCGCGCCTGCTCACGCTCGTCTGGGCCGCCTTCGCGGTCGTGTTCGCGGAGTACGCCGCGCGCCTCGGCTCGCTGATCGAGGCCGTCAACATCCTCGGCTCGCTCTTCTACGGGACGCTGCTCGGCGTCTTCCTCGCCGCGTTCACGCTGCCGCGCGTGGGCGGCCGCGCGGTGTTCGCCGGCGCGCTCGCGGGCGAAGCCGTGGTGCTCGCCTGCTTCCACTACAGCGCGATCTCGTTCCTCTGGTACAACCTGATCGGTTGCGCGGTCGTGATGCTCGTCGCGCTCGCGCTGAGCCCGGTCTGGCCGCGCGAGCGGTCCGCCTGAGCCGCTCGCGCGCCGGCCGCTACCTGCCCGCCTTCCAGCCGGCGAGCGACTGCTCGAGCGGCCCGGTTTCCGGCTTGTCCTTCGCGGTCTTCGCGATCTCGAGCGCCTGTTCGGCGGTCCTGATGGCGTCGGCCTTCCTGCCTTCCTGCGCGAGCCAGCGTGCGTCGAGCCCGACGTTGCTGAAGTTGCGCTGGATCTTGAGCGAGCGGTCGAGCCACGCGCGGCCTTCGTCCATCGCGACGTTCGCGCTCAGGCAGAAGCTCGCGGCCTGGTAGCACGTCCGCCAGTCGTCGGGCTTCATCGCGGCCACCGCATCGCGCGCCGCGGCGAGCACCTTGCCGTTCACGTCGACGCTGATCGGCACCGCGACGCGCAGCTTTTCCCAGCGCAGGACGAGGTTCGCCGACGAGGCGCCCAGGTCCTCGAATCCGAGCCAGAGCCACTCGCTCGGCTCGGCGGCGGACGGCGTCGCGGTGACCCGCACCACGTCGTTCTCGCGCTTGTACGTGTTCGTGCCCCAGCCGCCGTTCTCGCGGTTGAGGATCACGGTCCACTGGTTGCGGCCCGGGATCGTGAAGAGCTCGTAGGTGCCGGCCGGGACGGCCTGGCCGCCGAACTGGAACGGATCGGTCGAGGTGAGCGTCGTCGCCTCGTTGGCGCCCGTGCGCCAGAGCGAGTCGTACGGCACGAGGGTGCCCCAGATCGCCCGGTTCTTCACGCCGGGACGCGAGTAGACGAGCGTGAAGTCGGTCGTACCGACCGTCTGCTTGACCGTCGCGGACGGGCTCACGCGAGGCAGCACGAGATCGGCGCGGGCCGCGCCGGCGAAGCTGCACGCCGCGACCGCGAACAGCACGGCGAAGGGGCGGATGAAGTGACGCATGACGGATCCTCCGGGATCGTGGAAAGGCGATGGTGCGGGGCGCTGCGGCCGGGCGACGGCGGAGACTACCTCAAGGCGACGCGCCGTCGCAGCGCGATTGCGCTCATCGTCGTCTCCCCCGCGCGCGCGCGGAACGCGACGGTGACGCCCGCGCGGCCCGAAACGCGCAGCGAGGTGCGCAGCCGCACCTCGCTCCAGCGCCCGAACTGCCGGGCGAGATCGAGGCCCGTGGCAAGCGATGCGCCGTTCGCCTCGACGTCGAAGACGCGCTCTCCCGCCCGGTCGTGCAGCGTCTCGACGCAGCGCACGTCGAGCTCGTACTCGCCGGGCGGAACGTCGAAGCGGCAGGACGAGACACCCTCGAGCGTCGTCTGCACGAGCGCATCGTCCGGCGTCCCGATGATGCGATGACGCGTGGTCGAAAGCCGGCCACCCTGCACGCCCCAGCTCCCGCCCACGAAGCGTCGCAGCGGCTCCCACAGCGTGCCCTCGGCGTCGGCGTACTGGCACGCCGACGCGTTGCCCGCGAGCGCGAACGCCGTGTCGGCGGCGATGGCGGCGGCGCGGTCCTCGTAGGAGAGCGAGACGCGGTCGGTGAGTTCGTGCCCGCCCGTGCGGCCGCGCGCCACGAGTTCGTTCGCGCCCGCGCGCAGCCGCACGTCCCAGCGCGCGATGCGGTCCGCGAACGTGCGGGCGCCGAGCGAACGGCCGTTCAGGACCAGCTCCGCCGACGGCAGGTTGGAGTACACCGTGACCGTGCGGCGCTCGTCCCCGGGCCGGCTGCCCGCGAGGCGTGGCGCATCACGGGTCGCGACGTGCAGCACGGGCTCGCGCGCGAGCTGCGCGCGATAGAAGAACGCGACGTCCTTCGGTGTGCGATCGAACGCGTAGAGCCCCTTGGTATTGAGGTTCGGGCGACTGTCGTCGCGGCCCTTCGAGCCGAAGTCGAACTGGTTCCAGATCGCCGTACCGAGCAGCCACCGTCGCCCGGCGAGCTGCGGCCACGTCGCCTCGTGGAAGCGCCGCTCGTAGTCGGCGCTCATGTCGTTGACGCGCGGCTCGCGCGCCGCGATGCGCACGTCACCGTTCGCGCCGTACTCGGTGACGACGAGCGGCCGACGCGGGTGCTTCGCGTGGTAGATGTCGAGCCAGGGGCCGAGATCCGTGAGCGCGCGGTAATACCAGCCGAAGTAGAGGTTCATCCCCAGCACGTCGGTGACGTCGTGGACGCCGCTCGTGTCGTCGACTTCGTCGTACGACAGCGCCATCGCGGTCGGACGCGAGCGGTCCTGTGCGTGCGCATCGGCGTTCAACCGCGCGAGCAGTTCCCGGACGCGCTCGCGGTAGCCCGGCGGCTCGGGCTGCGGCGGCCGCAGCAGGATCTCGTTCGCGATGCCCCAGAACGCGATGCAGGGGTGATTGCGGTTCTGCTCGATCATCTCGCGCAGCATGTCGCGGGCGTTGCGCTCGAACTCCTGCGACAGCCCGATCCGGTTGACGAGCGGGATCTCCATCCACACGACGAGCCCACGCCGGTCGCACTCGTCGAGCACGGCCGGCGCCTGCGGATAGTGCGCGAGCCGGACGAAGTTGAAGCCGTCGTCGCGGATGCGGTCGATGTCGGCGCGCTGCAGCGTGTCGGGCAGGGCGTTCCCGAGCCCCTCGCGGTCCTGATGGCGGTTCGTGCCGTCCAGGCGCAGCGGCTCGCCGTTGAGGAGAAAGCCGCGCCCGGGATCGATCGCGATGGTTCGAATCCCGAACCTCTCGCTCGTCTCGTCCACGGGGCGTCCGTCCACGCGCAGCTCGGCGCGCAACTCGTAGAGGCTCGGCGAAGCCGGCGACCACCGCTGCGCGTCGCGAACGTCGATGTCGTCGGGCTGCAGGGCTGCCGCTCTCCCCGCCGCGATCTCGCCGGAGACGCTCCGCCGTCCGACCTCGGCGCCGCCCGGAGCAAGCACGCGCACGAGCAGCTCCACCCGCGCCGGCGACGCGCCGTCGTTGCGAACCCTGCAGGAGCAGCGCACGCGGGCGCTATCGCGCCCGACCTCGGGCGTCTCCACGTCCACGCCGCCGGGCGCGA
The DNA here is from genome assembly GCA_035500415.1 of Candidatus Acidiferrales bacterium. Classification (GTDB taxonomy): domain Bacteria; phylum Eisenbacteria; class RBG-16-71-46; order RBG-16-71-46; family RBG-16-71-46; genus CAIXRL01. The sequence goes on from DATJXF010000063.1 coordinate 6,594, forward strand.
ACCGCACCTCGCCCGTCTCGACCAGCCACACGTTGCGGTAGAGCCCGCCGTAGAAGTTGAAGTCGGCCTCGAGCGGCGGCACGTCCGGATCGGCGGCGTTGTCGACCGAGACGGCGATCACGTTGTCGGCGCCGCGGTGGAGCTGCGCGGTCACGTCGAACGCGAAGCCGGTGTAGCCGCCGACGTGCTCGCCCGCGCGCACGCCGTTGACGAACACCTTCGCGGTCTGCCCCGCGCCCTCGAACTCGAGCACGAACCTCCGCCCGGCGAGCGAGTCCACGGTGAGGCGCCTGCGGTACCAGCCGACCCCGCGGCGGTAACCGCTCGAGCGATCGAACGCATCGTTCGCGTTCCAGGTGTGCGGCAGCGTGACGTGCGCCCAGTCGCCATCGTCGAGCACCGGCGATTCGGCGCCTTCGATGGGGCCGGGCGCGTAGCGCCAGCCTTCGTTCAGCGGCTCGCGCCGTCGCGGCGCATCGTCCGCGCGCACGGCCGCGACGCCGAGCAGCGCACCGAGCGCCGACGCGAGCAGGGCCGCGTACGCCCCGGGCCCGATCAACGGCACCTCCCGTCCAGCCAGCCGCCATGGAAGCCGGCGCGGCAGAGTCCCTGCACCACGTAGGGATTGCGCTGCAGCGTGCGCCAGACGAGCCCGGAGCGCTCGTTCTCGATCATGAGCAGGATCGGGCCCTGGTCGATTCCGAGCTGGTCGTGGTCGAACCAGCCCAGGCCGGGCACGACCGAGCCCGAATGCACCGGGAACGAATCCGGCAGCGACGGATTGAACGCGTCGACGAAACCGTAGCGGTTGAAGACGTGCTCGCCGTAGCGCCCGACGAGGGCCGCGAGCGTCGATTCGACGGCGGCGGGCGCGTACGCGATCGAGCTCGCGGCCGCGGTCGGCGCGATCGTGCCGTCGTCACGCACGTCCGCGGCGGCGGCGCCGCGCGCCCAGTACGAGTGCAGGCGGCGCATGCGGCCGAGCAGCTCCGCGGTCGTGTCGGTCGGGCCGTCGCAGGCGGTCAGGCCCCAGACGTCGGCGCCGTAGTCCTTCCAGCCGGCCGGGTCGTCGATCGCGTAGCGCCGCTGCGCGCGCGCCGCGCGGCGCGCGTTCTCGAAGTAGTCGATGCCGCGCGCGGCGGTCGAGTCGTCGGCGAGCCCGCGGAAGTCGATCCAGCTCTGCGAGTACTGATGCCCGAAGAGCGGCGCGAACTGGTAGAACGACTCGCCCTCGAACTCGGCCCAACGATAGCCGCTCGTGTAGTGCGCCCAGATCGCCGGGGGCGCAGCGTGCGTGGGCGAACCCAGCGCGAGCACGTGGAGCACGATGCTCTCGTCGAGCCCGGTCCAGCGTGCGGGCGAGAAGAGCCGGTCGGGCTCGGGCCGCCAGCTCATCGTGAGGCCGCGCGTGTCGGTGCAGAAGTACGTCCAGTCGACGCGCCGGTAGAGCGAGTCGGCGAGCGCGCGGATCTCGGTCTCCGCGGGATCGGTGCGGTCGAAGTACGACTGCACGAAGAGCACGCCCGCCATGAGCAGCGCCGTGTCGATCGTCGAGAGCTCGACGGTCTGGAATCGCTCGGCCGTGCCCGGATCGAGGAAGTGGTAGAAGAATCCGCGAAAGCCCGCGCGGCCACGCGGCTCGGGCCCCTGGGGCGTGTCCCAGAGGAACTCGAGCGCCGCCTGAACGCGCCCGCGCGCCTCGCCGCGCGTGACCCAGCCGCGTTCGGCGCCGATCGCGTCCGCGGCGAGCCCGAATCCGATCGCCGCGACGCTCGAGAACGACTTCGCCGGCCAGCGATCGGGCACGAGACCGGTCGAAGGGGGCGTGACGTCCCAGAACCACTGGAACGTGCGGCGCTCGAGCGCGTCGAGCAGCGTGTCGCGCGCCGCCTCGGGCACGCGCGCGAGGGCGCGGCCCGGGGCGAGGAGCGTGAGCACCGCGAGCGCGAGGCCGGCCGCCCACGCCGCCGCGGGTGCAGGCCGGCTGCGGGACGCGAAGCGCGGCGCGCCCGCGCTCACGCCGGGCCGCCCCATTCGAGCCACTCGCCCGCCCGCTCCGCGAGTGCCCGGGTGTGGACGCCATGCGCCGCGGCGAGATCCTCGAGCGCGATGCCGAGCGACTCGTAGAGCGTGACGTCGTCCCGCCCCTGCCGTCCGGGCACCCGTCCGATCAGCACCTCGCCAAGCTCGCCGAGCAGGTGCGCGTCGTCGATCGCGCCCTCGGCGCGCGCGAGCAGGAAGTCGCCCGCCTCGGCGAGGCACGACTCGCGGCAGTCGGTGTAGAGCCGCGACCGCCGTATGGCCTCGGCATCGAGCTCGCGCGTGGCCGGCGTACACGCCCCGACGGCGTTGAGGTGCGCGCCGGGAGCGAGCGCCTCGCCGCGCACGATCGGCGTGGCCGAGGCGGTCGTCGTGCAGATGAGGTCCGCGCCGCGCACGGCGGCATCGGCGTCGGCCATGACCTCGATCGGCACGGGCGCGAGCGCGGCGTGCGCGCGCACGAACGCGTCCGCGCGCGAGCGCGTGCGACTCCAGACGCGCACGCGCCGCAGCGTCCGCACGCACGCCATCGCCTCGAGGTGGGTGCGCGCCTGCGTGCCGCTTCCCAGGATCGCGAGGTCGCCGGCGTCGGCGCGCGCGAGCGCGTCCGTCGCGAGGGCCGAGGCGGCCGCGGTGCGGATCGCCGTGATCGCCGAAGCGTCGAGCACC
>DATJXF010000064.1:0-8493 GCA_035500415.1 Candidatus Acidiferrales bacterium
CCGCGGCGAGGCGAGAGAGCAGCGTGCGCAGCGCCGCGCGGCCGGCCTCCGACCACGCGGCGTCGAGGTGTGCGTAGTTGAGGCGGTGCGTGCTCACGATCGCGGGGCGGCCTGCGCTCCACGCCGCGCGCACGCCGTGGAGCGCGGCTTCGAGCCCCGATGGCCCGGGTGCGGCCGCGTCGCCCCGCGGCTCGAACGCGGTGCGCGCCGGCAGGTGGAAACGGCCGCCCGCGCGGTCGGGAAAGCGCGGCGGAACGATCCGCCGCCGAAGCGATGCCCACGGCCCCCGCGCGCGCTCGGCCCGGCCCTGCAGCGTCGTCAGTCCGAGCGCGGCGGCTTCGCGCTCGAGCCAGTCGTCGAAGCGATAGTCGGGCGGGCAGAACGACGAGGGCGCGCGACCAAAGCGCACGGCGAAGCGCGCGATCGCTTCGCGCAGCACGCGAGCACGCACGGGCCGCGGCTCGGACGGGTCGTATTCGCCGCTCGCCTCGACCGCCGTGCCGATGGCGCTCGCGTGCTCGAGCGCGAGGCGCGCATCGGGCTCGGCGCGCCGCAATGCGCCGAGCCATGCCGTCTCGGGCAGGTGGTGCAGGCCGTGGAGCTCGGGCCACCACACGCCGCACGCGATCGCGGCGCTCCACGCTTCCCCGAGCCCGGGCCGTTGCCAGCGTGCCGGCGCGTCCTCGATCGCCGTGACGGGCAGCGCGGCCTGGTCGAACCCCGGCGCCGCGAGCCGCGTCCAGTCCGGCGCTGCGACGATCGTGTTCGCCTGCCAGACCGGCGGGAGACCGTCTCCGCCCGCGAACTCGAGCAGCGTGCGCTCGAGCGCGCGGACGTCCGCCGCGCTTTCGAGCGTCGAGCGTCCGTAGCGCCGGCCGGCCGGGGAGCGGAACGCGGGCTGGTCGGCGAGCGCGCGGTGCGCGGCGTCGTCGGCGACCCACGCGCACAGCCCCCAGTCGTCGCTTTCGAGCACGACCGCCTTGAGGCGGCGCCAGTCCACGGTCACGCGCGACTCCACGGTTTCCGACACGAAGCGAACGTCGAGCCCGCGGTGCGGCGGCCCGTTTGCGGGCCCGCGGCGTGGCGGGGTGTTCACCGTCGGAGCCTATCCCGGGACGTGCGCCGCACGCGAACGCCCGCCGGCGTTGACCCGTTCGCGCAACGTGTGCCACCGTCGCCGCCCATGCGCGCCCCGGTCCCACCCCGCCGCGACGCCTGGGCCACGGGCACGCTCGCGTTCGCGATCGGGTTCTGGGCGCTGGACCTGCTGGTGCTCAAGGCGGGAGCGCCGGATCTGCTCGACGACACGTGGGAATACGGCGCCGCCGCGCGCACGCTGCTCGCCGGACAGGGGCTGCGGACGCCCGTCATCCACCCGCCGCTCTGGACGCTGCACGACGCCGCCGGCACGGTGCCCGTGCTCGTTCACGGCCCGCTGCTCCCGCTCGTCCTCGCGCCGCTGCTCGCGCTCGCCGGCCCGCGCGCGCTCGACCTGGTGGCCGTGCTCGCCGCGCTCTTCGCGACCCTCGCGGCGCGGCGCCTGCAGCGCCTCGGCGCGCGTCGACTCTCGCCCGAGGTGGGCGCCGCGGCGGCGGGGCTCTTCACCGTGTCGCCGCTCGTGCTGCGCGCCGTCCACCACGACGTCGCGCTCGTCTGCGGCGCGTGGCTGCTGACGCTCGCGCTCGACCAGGTCTTCCGGACGCGCCCGCACGCGATCCGCGCCGGGCTCGCGCTCGGCCTGGGCGCGCTCGTGCGTCCGGAGTTCGTGCTCGCGACCCCGCTCGTCGCGCTCGCGGCGCGCGGGGGCGGGGGCGCCCTGCTCGGGACGGCGCTCGTCGTCGTGCTGCCGTGGCTCTGGCACGGCGCGGCGAACGCGGGGGCGCCGCTCTTCAACCTCTCGAGCTATCTCCTGATCGGGTACTGGGGCGCGCATCCGGGCATCGGCGTCATGCGCGACTTCGCGCTGCCGCCGCGCGCATGGAGCGCCACGCTGCGCCACGCGCTGCCGCAGCTTCCCGCCAAGTGGATCGATTTCTTCCCGCACGCGCTGAAGCGCCTGCTGCTCTCCCCCACCGGCGGCACGGGCTGGCTCGCGCCGTTCGGTGCGCTCGTCGCGCTGCAGGAACGCCCGGCGCGCGCGATCGCTGCGCTCTCGCTCGGGCTCGCGCTCATCCCGCTCGGCATCATGACCGTGACGCTCTACGACGAGCGCTACCTCACGCCCTTCCTGCCCGTGATCGCCCTGGGCGCGGCGCGCGGCGCCGCCGAGTTCGCCGCATGGCTGCCGGCGTGGGGACGGCGGCCACGCACCTGGATCGGGCTGCTCGTCCTGCTCGCGCTGCCCTCGAGCGGCCCGGCGCTGCACGACGGCTGGCGCGAGGGTGTGGCGGCGCGCGCGCGACTCGCCGACGAGCGTGCGGGGCTGGTGCACGCGGCGGCGAGCCACCGCGCGAACGCGCTCGCATTCTCCGACACCCCCGATTTCCTCGCGTGGACGCTCGATCGGCCCGCGGTCTGGGTCTCGCGCGCGGAGTACCTCGCGCTGCCGCCCGCGACCCCGGGCGTGGCGCCTCCCCGCGACCGGCCGGCGCGCTCCGCTTCGGACCTCGTGTGGTTCCATGAGGCCGAAGGGCGCGGGCCGTGGACGCCGGCGACGGGCGCGGCGCCGTCGCCGCCGGATTCGGTGCGGGGGTCGCACTGAGGCTCCCGAACGAGTGCTGGTAGGGCGGAGGCACACTCACTAGAGTTCGCCCCGTGCGTCGCTCCGTCCGCCTGCGCGCGCTCGTCGCCCTGCTGGTCGCCCCGCTGCTCGTGCGCGAGGCGTTCGCGGCTCCGCTCCCCGCCGCGGTCACGCACCGTGGCGCCGCGGCGACGCGCGCCGCAGCCTCGTTCCGCGCCCTGCCCGCGGCCGCCGATGCCCTCGGCGCCTGCGGCACGAACGTCGACGCCATCGGCCCGGCACTCGCCGACGCGATCGGGCGCCCCCGGGTCGCGCCGCTGGCGACGCCGCTCTCGATGGATACGAACGGCATCGCGGTGCTCGAGGACGACGGCACGTTCTTCTATGCCGACAAGGACGGCCACGTGCTCATGGACATCGCGGCCGTCGCGCGTGCGTTCTACGCCACGCACGACGATCACTACGACTTCCTCGCGGTCTACCTCGCGAGCGGTATGACGCAGTGGCTCGGATCACCGGGCGCGCTCGCCGCCGCGTGGGTCCTGCGCAACGACACGCAAGGGCTCGGGCTCTCGATCTTCGACATCGGACAGGCGATGGGGAGCCCGTCACGGCTGCAATCCTTCCTCACGATGAACGCGCTGTCGCGTTACCCCGACGATCCCGACGCGCCGATCGGCGGCCCGGGCGACACGTTCAGCACGATGGCCGTGATCGCGCACGAGTTCGGCCACCGCTGGCTCGCCTACCCCTACGTCGATTCGGCGGGCACGGCGACGCCCGCACTGCTCGGCCGGGACGACCAGCACTGGAACTTCTTCTTCGACTGCGACTCGTCGTTCATGGAGGGCTGCGACTGGGCGAGGCTGCCCGCGGACTCGTTCGTCACCGACGGCGTGACCTCGACGTTCGGCGCGCTCGACCAGTACCTGATGGGCCTGCGCTCCCGCGCCGAGATGGACTCGTTCTTCGTGGTGAACGACCCGCAGAACATCCAGCCGCCGGGGATCTACAGCCCCGCCGCGATCCCCGAGGTGGGCGTGGGCTGCGACGGTCGCGCGACGTGGTGGAAGCTCTCGGACATCGAGGCGGTCGAGGGCGTGCGCACGCCCGATGCTTCCGTCTCGCCCAAGAGCTGGCGCGTGGGCTTCGTGCTGGTCGTGCCGCGCGACACGGCGGCGACGGCCGCCGACCTCGCCAAGCTGAACGTCGTCCGCGCCCGCTTCCCGCAGACGATCGCGGCGAGCACCTGGTATCGCGGCTCGGTCGACTGCACGCTCGACTCGCGCGCGGGCTCGGTCGCGATCGCGCACCGGCCGCTGCACGACACGGAGGATCTCACGACGCCACGCACGGTCGCGGCGCAGGTGACCATCGTTGCCGCGGGGATCCCGCTCACGGTCGATCCCGCGTCCGTGATGCTGCACTGGCGGTCGGGAACGGTCGGCGGCTTCCAGGTCGTGCCGATGGGCGCGACCGCGCCGGACTCCTTCGCCGCGAGCCTGCCCGGCCCGGGCGCGCCGGGGATCGTGCAGTACTGGCTCTCGGCCTCGAGCGATTCGTCGGGCATCGGCGCGCAGCTTCCCGCCGCCGGCGGGGACGCTCCGTTCCAGTTCGCCGTCGGCCCCGACGTCACGCCCCCCACCGTGCTCCACGTCGCGGTGCCCGTGCAGGGGCACGATCGCATGCCGCAGCCGCTGCTCGCGCGCGTCACCGACAACGTCGGCGTGGACTCGGTGTGGTTCGAATCGAGCGTCGACGGCGCGCCGGTCACGGCCCAGGCGGTGACGCCCGCCGGCTGCGACTCGTTCACGGTGAGCGTCGGCGCGGGACTCTCGTCCGGACACCGCGTCGCCTACCGGTTCGTCGCGCGCGACCGCTCGGCGGCCGGCAACATCGCGTACTCGAACGACCTGTTCGACACGTTGCGCGTGACGCAGGACTGGCAGGACGACTTCGAGAACCCGGTGAACAACTACTCCCACGGCCCGGTGCTGTGGTCGGGCCGCGACCCGTGGCACCTCGATACGCGCGACTCGTCGCCACCTGGAGGCACGTCGTGGCACTGCGGCAGCACGGACGGGACGCCCTACGAGCCCCACGTCGACGCCGCGCTCACGACGCCCTACGTCTACGGCGTCGTGTCCGGCACCACGTTCACGTTCGACGAGCGACACCAGCTCGAGCAGGAGACGGGCTCGCTCGCGTTCGACGCCGCGCGCGTCGAGCTCGAGGAGACGAACGGCCCGTGGGTCGCGGTCGAGCCCTCGCCCGGCTACACGCACACCGAGGACGAGGACGGGCTCGCGTTCCCGCTCGGCTCGGCGTGCTGGAGCGGCGGGTCGCAGGGCTGGGTGCGTCGCACGGTCGATCTCTCGCCCTACGCGCCGGGTCCGCTGCGGCTGCGCATCCGCATGTGCAGCGACGATCTCGTTGGCGAGGACGGACTCTGGGTCGACCGCGTGCGCGTCTCCTACCCGAGCGAGACGATCCTCGGGGTGGAGCCCGACGTCACGTCGCTCGTGGTCGGGCCGCCGTGGCCCAATCCCTGTCGCGGCGCGCTGCGGGTCGCGCTCGCGCTGCCGCGCACGGCGCGGGTCGAGTGGACGCTCCACGACGTGCAGGGACGCCGCGTCGCCACGCTGTGGAGCGGGCCGGCGGCCGCGGGGCGCTCGCAGCTCGCGGTCGACGCCCCGCACGAGCTGCCCGACGGGCTCTACTTCGCGCGCGTCCGGATCGACGGCCAGGTGCGCTCGACGACGCGCATCGCGCTGCTGCGCTGAACCGGCCCGGGCGCGCTATTCGTAGCGCAGCGACTCGATGACGTCGAGGTCCGCGGCGCGCTTCGCCGGGTAGAAGCCGAAGAACACGCCGACGAGCGAGGCGAAGCCGAGCGCGATCATCACGACCTGTGGCTCCACCTGGGTGGGCCAGCGCGCGAACGTCGTCACCGCCTTCGCGGTGAACACGCCGATCGCGACGCCGATCGCACCGCCGGCGAGCGAGAGGAACACGGCTTCGACGAGGAACTGCATCAGGATGTCGAGACGACGCGCCCCGATGGCGCGCCGGATGCCGATCTCGCGCGTCCGCTCGGTCACCGACACGAGCATGATGTTCATGATCCCGATGCCGCCGACGAGCAGCGAAACGGCCGCGATGCTCGCGAGCAGCAGCGTCATCGCCTTGCTCGTCGTCTCGGCCGCGCTCGCGATGTCCTGCTGCGTGAAGAACATCCAGTCGTCGTTGTCGCCGGGGCGGATCCGGTGCCGCTGGCGCAGGAGTTCGCTGATCTGCTGCTGCGCGGCGTTGACGGCCGCCTCGCTCGTCGCGGACAACGTGATGTTCTGCAGGTACGTGATGCCGGCGAGCTTGCGCTGCGCGGTCGACCAGGGGACGAGCACGACGTCGTCCTGATCGCCCATCATGCCCTGTCCGCCCTTGGATGTGAGCACGCCGACGACGCGGAACGGCATGTTGTTGATCCGGATCGTCGAGCCCAGCGGGCTGGCGCCGTTGAAGAGCTGGTCGCGCACCTTGCTGCCGAGCACCGCCACGTTCGCGGCGCCGCGCACGTCGCTGTCCGTGAACATCGAGCCGTCCTCGACCGGCCACTGGCGGATGTCGAGGTAGCTCGGTCCGCAGCCCTGGATCGTGGTCGCCCAGTTCTGGTTGCTGTAGACGACCTGCGCGTTCCTGCGCACCATCGGCGAGAGCGAGGCGACCGCCGGGCACTCCTTGGCGATGGCGTCGGCGTCGGCCGGAATGAGCGTCTGCGTCGCGCCCATGCCCAGTCGCGCTCCGCTCGCGGTGAGCGTGCCCGGCATGACCGTGATGACGTTCGCCCCGAGGTTGTTGATCTGGGCCTGGACCGCGGCGCGCGCGCCCTGTCCGATCGCGAGCGTCGCGATCACCGCCGCGACACCGATCACGATGCCGAGCACCGTGAGCGCCGAGCGCATGCGGTTGCGCGTGAGCGCGGTCAGCCCGAGTCCGATGAGCTGCCCGATCTGCATCATCGCCGGCCGCCTCCACCCGGGCCGCGGAACTGCGGACCGCCCATGCCCGGCGGCGGCGTCAGGGCCGCGCCCGAGCCACCGGAGCTGTCGAGGCCCGTGATGACGAGATCGCCCTCCTTGAGCGAATCCGACTTGATCTCGGTGAACGTGCCGTCGGTGAGGCCCGTCAGCACGCGCACCCGCGCCGGCTTGCCGTCCTTGAGAAGCCAGACCGCGCCGGGCTTGTACCCCGTCTCGCTGGTGAAGCCCAGGCCCTGGAGATTCTGCCAGTGGCCGTTCGCATGCTCCTCGAACGAGCCGTTCAAGCTGCCGGCAACCGGCGAGGCTTCACCCGGCGCGCCCGCCGGAGCGTGCCCCGCGCCGGTCGAGCCGCGCTTGCCGGCCTTCGCGGGCGCACCGGCTGGCCCCGGCGTCGCGGCGGGCTGGCCCGCGGGCGGAGCGCCGCCCGGCCGCGCGCCCAGCTCCTGCATGTGCTTGTGGATCAGATCGCGCGCCTGATCGCGCGTCAGCTCCCCGCTCTGCACCTTGGCGCGGATCTGCTGCACGTACGGATCGTTCGCACCGGGCCAGTTGCCCTTGCCCTGCCCGCCCGGAGCGGGAGCGTCCTGCGCGTACGCGTCCGGCACGAGCGCCGAAACGAGCGCCGAGATCGTGCGCCTGGCCGCGCCGCCCGGCTGTCCACCCGTGGTCGCGTTCGCGCTCGCGCCCGACTTGCCCTTGCCCGGAGTCCAACCCGGCGGCTTGAAGCGCAGGGCGGCGTTGGCGACCTTGAGGACGTCCTTGTGGGTCTCGAGATCGATCGTGACGTTGGCCGTCATGCCCGGCCGCAGGCGAAGATCGTCGTTGCGCGCCGAGATGAGCGTCGTGTAGGTCACCACGTTCGAGGAGACCACCGGAGAGAGCCACACCTGCACGACCTGGCCGTTGAAGGTGGCGTCCGGGTAGGCGTCGACCGTGAACTGGGACTGCAGCCCCGCGTGCACGCGGCCGATGTCGGCCTCGTCGATGCTCGTCTGAACCTCCATCTGCTTCAGGTCGTTGCCGATCAGGAACAGCTGCGGCGCCTGCAGGCTCGCCGCCACGGTCTGGCCCACGTCGATCGAGCGCGAGATGACGACGCCGTTGATCGGCGAGGTGATCGTCGTGTGGTCGAGGTTCACCTGCGCGGTCTGGACCGAGGCCTCGGCCTGCTTGAGGTCGGCCTTCGCCTGGTCGAGCGCGGCCTGCGCCGCATCGACGTCCGCCTGCGCGACGAAGTTGCCCTTCTGCAGCGCGATCTCCCGTTCCAGCGTGACCTGCGCGTTCTTGAGCGCCGCGGCGGCGTGCTCCTTGGACGCCTCGGCCTGCGCGAGCTGCGCCTTGAATGCCGAGGTGTCGAGCTGCGCGAGTACCTGGCCCGCCTTCACCTGGGAGTTGTAGTCGACGTACAGCCTGGAGAGCGTGCCGCTCACCTGGCTGCCGACCTGAACCTGAAGGACGGGCTCGACGCTGCCCGTCGCGGAAACGGTGGCGGTGACGTCACCGCGCTCGATGGCCGCGGTGCGGAATTTGGGGGCGCTCTTGTTCGAGCGCGAACGCCACCACGCGCCCCCGATCACCACCACCAGCACGACGGCGACGACGGCCAGCCAGCGATTGCGATTCACGTCCACTCCTCGAGAGGATCAGGGGCCGCTCCGGCCCGCGGAAGCACGGTGAGTTGGGGGCCCGAACCACTCGGGTCACGGCGGTATAGACGGACGATAGTAGGGATGCGTTCCGCCCGCCAGAGCCGGGCGGGTGACGAGCGCGAAC
>DATJXF010000065.1:0-7220 GCA_035500415.1 Candidatus Acidiferrales bacterium
CGCGACGTTGTCCGTGCCGGGATGCGCGTAGCCGGCCGCCAGCCCCGGCGCGATCAGGTAGAGCAGCGAGGCCGTGAACGCCCGCGCGCGCGACGGCGCCAGGCGATGCCGCAGCCGGATCGCGACCGCGAGCAGCGCGCCGCCCAGTGCGAACACCGCGCCCGAGCCGCCGACCGCGAGGCTCACCGCGTCACCGTCGTGCGCGGTCCGCCACAGCAGGCTCGCCAGCGAGGCCGCTGCGCCGCCGAGCGCGTAGACGATCCAGAAGCGCCAGCGCGTGAAGATCGCCTCGAGCGAGGCGCCGACCACGAGCAGGCTCGTCGCGTTGAAGAAGACGTGCGCGACGCCGGCATGCAGGAACGTCGAGGCGAGGAGCCGCCACGCCGCCTCGAGCGGCGGAGCGTGCGTGATGCTCGCGCCCCACGCCGTGAGCCCCTCGGGCTCGTCGTAGGCGCCGTGCGAGCCGGCCAGCAGGAAGACGAGCGCCCACGAGAAGAGCAGCGCGAGCGTGTCCCACGGCCGCACGTCGCCGACCGCGCGTCCGAGCTCGAGCGGCGGCTCCTCGGCCGGATCGGGCGGCACGTAGCCGAGCGTCGAAAGCTCGGCATCCTCCGCCCCGAAGGGCGCGCCCCGGACGACGTGGCCGGTCCGGGGCGCATCGGCCGGTGGATCCCGCGGTTCGTCGTCCATCGCGCCAGCGTGCCCGCGGCCGGACCGCGGACGCAAGCACGCGCTGCGCCCGGTCGCGGCGATCGCGCGCCCCGGCGCGCCCCGGCGCGGCCCGGCGCTGGACCCACCCCGATGCGCCGCTTAGGCTCCGCGGCTCATGCGCGCTCCCCGCATCGCCATGCGCGGCATCACGCGCCGCTTCGGCCCGCTGCTCGCGAACGATCGCGTCTCACTCGAGCTCGAGCCGGGCGAGATCCACGCGCTGGTCGGCGAGAACGGCGCGGGCAAGAGCACGCTCATGCGCGCGCTCTTCGGACTGCTCGCGCCCGACGAGGGCGAGATCGTGATCGACGGCACGGTCGCGAGGATCACGAGCCCGCTCGTCGCGATGCGGCACGGCCTCGGCATGGTGCACCAGCACTTCATGCTCGTGGACCCGCTCACGGTCGCCGAGAACGTGACGCTCGGGCGCGAGCCGCACGCGTTCGGCGGCGCGTTCGCGCGTGCACGCGCCGAGCGCGAGGTCGCCGCGCTGGCCGAACGCTACCGCCTGCCGGTCGATCCGCGGGCGACGATCGCGCAGCTCTCGGTCGGCGCGCAGCAGCGCGTCGAGATCCTGAAGGCGCTCCACCGCGGCGCGCGCGTCCTCATCCTGGACGAGCCGACCGCGGTGCTGACGCCGCAGGAGGTCGACGAGCTGTCCGCCGTGCTCCGCGCGCTGCGCGAGGACGGCGCCTCGATCGCGCTCATCACGCACAAGCTCGCCGAGGTGAAGGCGCTCGCCGACCGCGTGACGGTGATGCGCGCCGGGCGCGTCGTCGGCTCCGGCCCGGCCGCGACGCTGAGCGTCGAGCGCATGGCCGAGCTCATGGTCGGCCACGTGCCGGCGCCGCTCGCCGCACGCGCGGAGCGCGCGCCGGGCGAGCCGAGGCTCGAGGTGCACGGGCTCGAGGTGCGCGACGATCGCGGCCTGCCCGCGGTGCGCGGGATCGATCTCGCGGTGCGCGCAGGCGAGATCGTCGGACTCGCCGGCGTCGAGGGCAACGGCCAGCACGAGCTGATCGAGGCGCTCGCCGGGCTGCGCCCGCCGCAGCGCGGCACGATCGCGATCGCGGGCCGCGCGGTCTCGGGCCGGAACCCGCGCGAGCACCGCGAGGCCGGCCTCGCCCACATCCCGAGCGACCGGCTGCGGCGCGGGCTGGTGCCCGCGATGAACCTCGCCGAGAACCTCGTGCTCGGACGCCAGCGCGACCGCGACGTGGGTCGCGGGCCGTGGCTGGGCGGCGGCGCGCTGCTCGCGGCGGCGCGGCCGCGCCTCGAGGAGTTCGACGTGCGCCCGCCTCAGCCGCGCGCGAGCGCCGCGCGGCTCTCGGGCGGCAACCAGCAGAAGCTGATCGCCGCGCGCGAGCTGACGCGCGGCGCGGCCGTGATCCTCGCGGCGCACCCGACGCGCGGCGTGGACCTGGGCGCGATCGACTTCCTGCACCGCCGCCTGCTCGCCGAGCGCGACGCGGGCCGCGCGGTGCTGCTCGTGTCCTCGGAGCTCTCCGAGATCCTCGCGCTCTCCGACCGCATCCTCGTCCTCTTCCAGGGCCGCATCGTGCACGAGACCACGCCCGCGACGACGAGCGAGCGCACGCTCGGCCTGCACATGACCGGGCGCGCGACGATCACCGACGCGCCGTTGCCCCCGCGCGCGCCCGTTCCGCCCGGAGGGCTCGCGTGAGCGCGCGCGCCGCGCGCTGGCGCCTGCTCGTCGCGCTCGCGCCGCTCGTCGCGGTGCTGGCCGCGCTCGCCGCGGGCGCGATCTTCATCGCCGGGATCGGCGAGCGGCCGCTCGAGATCTACGCGCTGCTCTTCCGCGAGGCGCTGGGCACGGGTTACGGGCTCGGGCAGACGCTGTTCCGCGCGACGCCGCTGCTTTTCACCGGGCTCGCCGTCGCGCTCGGCTTTCGAGCGGGGCTCTTCAACATCGGCGTCGAAGGCCAGATGGTGCTCGGCGGCTTCGCGGCCGCGCTGGTCGGCGCCTACGTGCCGTTGCCCGGCGTCGCGCTCGCGCTCGCCGCGCTCGCGGCCGCCGCGCTGGCGGGCGGGGCCTGGGGCGCGCTGCCGGGCGCGCTCAAGGCGCGCTTCGGCGCGCACGAGGTGATCAACACGATCATGCTCAACTTCATCGCGTTCTCGATCGTCTCGTACGCCGGCCGCACGCTGTTCGAGAACGCCACCGTGCGCACGCGCGAGATCGCGCCCGCCGCCGAGCTGCCGCGCCTGGAGACGATGCTGCCCGCGCTCCACGGCTCGCCGGTCAACCTCACGCTGCCGATCGCGCTGCTGCTCGCGCTCGCCACGGGCGTGCTGCTCTTCCGCACGCGGCTCGGCTACGAGCTGCGCGCGGTGGGCCTCAACGCCCCGGCAGCCGAGTACGGCGGCATCGCGATCGGGCGCACGCAGGCGCTCGCGATGACGCTCTCGGGCGCGCTCGCGGGCCTTGGCGGCACCAACTTCGTGCTGGGCTACAAGCACTACTTCGAGCTCGGCTTCTCGGGCGGCGCCGGCTTCATCGGCATCGCGGTCGCGCTGCTCGGGCGCAACCATCCGCTCGGCGTCATCGTCGCCGCGCTCTTTTTCGGCGCGCTCTCCTACGGCGGCCTCGTCGTCAACCAGCGCGTGCCGCGCGAGCTGGTCGAGGTGCTCGAAGCGCTCGTCATCCTGTTCGCGATCTCGGCGCAGCCGCTGCTCGAGCGCGCCGCGCGGCGGTGGTCGTGATCGCGGCGCTGCTCTTCCTCGCGGCCGCGCTGCGCATCAGCGTGCCGTACGCGCTCGCCGCGATGGGCTCGGCGGTGAGCGAGCGCGGCGGAGTGATCTGCATCGCGCTCGAGGGCCTGATGCTGACCGGCGCGCTCGGCTACACCCTGGGGGCCTACGCGACCGGCGATCCCTGGCTCGGCGTCGGCGCGGCCGTGCTCGCGGGCGCGCTCGTGGCGTGGCTGCACGCCGAGGTCACGGTGCGCTTCCGCGCCGACCAGATCACCAGCGGGCTCGGCATCAACCTGCTCGCCGCGGGCCTCACGCGGTTCGTGCTCGTGCGCGTGTTCCACTCCTCGTCCAACTCGCCGCGCGTGCCCGGTCTGCCGGAGATCCCGCTCGGCGCCCTGGGCCGCCTGCCGGGACTGGGCGCGCTGCTCGCCTCGCCGCTCGTGCTCGCGACGATCGCACTCGTCGTGGTCGTCCAGTTCCTGCTCTTCCGCTCGGTGTTCGGGCTGCGCCTGCGTGCGATCGGCGAGCGGCCCGAAGCGGCGGCGACGCTCGGGCTCCCGGTCACGCGCTATCGCATCGCGGGCGTGCTCTGCTGCGGCGTGCTCGCCGCGCTCGGCGGCGCCTGGCTCGCGAGCGAGCAGCACTCGTTCACGGACGGCATGACGGGTGGGCGCGGCTACATCGCGCTCGCCGCCATGATCGTCGGCAAGTGGAACCCCGCCGGCGCGGCGGCGGCGTGCCTGCTCTTCGGCGCCGCCGAGGCCCTGCAGATCGTGCTCCAGGGCTCGGCGTTCCCGAGCGAGCTGCTGCAGGCGCTGCCCTACCTCGTCACCATGCTCGCGCTCGCCGGCTTCATCGGACGTGCGACCGCACCCCGCGCGATCGGCGTCCCCTATGATCCCGAGGAAGCCTGAGCGTTCCGGCCGCGCGGTGAGGGCCCCGGCGCATCGCTCCAAGCTCCTTCTGGGCCGGGATTTGACGCGGACCTGATAACTGCCCGGCACGGGCGAGCATGCTTGTCTCCCGGATCGACCATGGAAGTCCGTCGCAGCGCCGGCCGCCGGCTTCCGGTATAGTCCGCCGGACGTTCCGCCTTCGCCGCCCCACATGTTTCCGAGGGCCCAGCCGCCGATGTTCCTCATCGCCATCGTGCGCCGCTTCTCGCTCGTCGTCGGCCTGATCGTGGCCTGCGCGACGCTCGCGTACGCGGGGCGCGCGGCGACGACGCTCGAGGAGTGCTGCGGTCACGCGCGGGGGACGCCGACGCCGTCGCGCGGCATGAGCACCAAGCTCGCGGACGACCAGCCCGGCTGGATCGCGCACACCGCGACCGCCGCCGAGACCACGTCGACCCACTTCGATCCCGGCGCGACGCCCCGCACGACGCTGCCGCTGCCCGCCGACAGCCACGGCCGCAAGCACGACCACGGTCGCGCGATGCCCAACGCCTCGGTCCAGGTGCACCGCCCTGCGACCAGCCGCTCGAAGAGCATGATCCGCAGTACGCCCGCGACGCCGGGCATGGGCCTGCTGCTGCGCTTCGGCACGAGCGCGGGCCGCGAGATCTCGCTCGAAATCAACAATCTCTCCCACGCACCGATCGCGCCCCGGCCCGGCCGCGCGCCCCCGCGCGCAGCGCCACTCGCCGTTGGCGCGCCGACAGCCCTGCCGGCCGACGCCGCTTCGCTGTTCGCCGGACGCCGCGCCCTCCTGGGCGCCCCGGCCTCCCTCCTCGCCCGCTCTTTCCGGGCCCCGCGCGCTTCCGCCAAGAACGTTGGCGTGTTCACCCTCGCCGGGGTCGGCTCTCCCAACGCACAGGAGTCCACGACGGGCTCCGGCACGGACCGCATGAAGGGCGCGGCCGCGTGTCCCTGTATGCCCTTCGGAGGTCGCACTGCATGAAGCGCATCCCCACTTTCGTCCTCGCCGCTGCCGCCATGATCCTCTCGGCTTCGCTGGTTTTCGCCCAGGGCACGCCGGCAACGGGCTCCTCGTCCGACGTGGGCACCACGCCTGCCAAGACGACCACGGCGAAGACCGCGACGAAGACCGCGGCGAAGACCTCCGCCAAGACCGCCGCGAAGTCGGCGATGGCGAACGGCAAGACGGCGGCCTCGACCGCCAAGACGACCACCGGCTCGGCGAAGTCGGCGGCCGGCATGGCCGCGACCGGCAACGCCGCGGGCGCGGCGACGATGGCCAAGACGACGGCGGCGGGCGCCGGAAGCGTGGCGTCGAGCGCGTCGATGGCGGCGAAGGACACGAAGGTCGCAGCCAAGAGCGCCTCGTCGCTCGTCGATCTGAACACGGCGTCCAAGGCCGATCTCGTGAAGCTTCCCGGCATCGGTGACGCGTACGCCGCCAAGATCATTGCGGGCCGTCCCTATGCCAGCAAGGCGCAGCTCGTTTCGAAGGGTGTCGTGCCGCAGGCGGCCTACGCCAAGTTCAGCTCGATGGTGGTCGCCAAGCAGGCCAAGTGACCCGCGGAGTGATCGGGAGCGGGAGGGCCGGTGCTCGTGACGGTGCGTGGGGCTCCGTTGCGCTGTGTCCGGTTCTCCCACCCGGTCGTCCCGCCGCGACGATGAAGTGTGGGAGGGCCGGTGCCGACGCGACCGGTGCGTGGGGCTCCGACGCTCGGTTTCCGGTCCCTCCCTCATTACGGTGGCTGAGGGCGTGCGATCGCTGCGTTGCGTGGTCGGCTCCTCGCTCCAACGTGGCACAAGGCCACGATTCCGCTCGTCGCTCGACCGCGCGCCTTGCGCTCGCGCGCCCTCAGCCACCTTCGTCCGGGCGTTGCTCTACCCGCCCGCGCCAATCTCCGGCGGCGCCTTGCGCTCGCGCGTCCTCTGCCACCTTTGTCCGGACGCTGCTGAGCGGCTTCCCGCGCCAATCTCCGGCGGCGTGAGCTGAGCGGCTAGCGTTTCTGCGCGGCGAGCGAGTCGCGCGCGATCTGCTCGCGGGCCTGGAGCCCGGCGAGATGCGGCGAGGCGCGGCGGGCGGCTTCGAGGTGCGCGAGTGCGCCGGACCACTCGCCATCGTGCAGGTCGAGGTTCGCGAGCAGGCTATTGGCGTCGCCGTTCCACGGCGAGTCCCGCACCTGACGCTCGAGCTCGGCGCGGATCGCGCGCTCGGCCGACGTGTCGGCGTAGGCGCGCGCGCCAATCCCGCCGAGCGCGTCCTCGCCGGCGGCGAGCCAGTGGTAGCGCTCGCGCTGCGCCAGCGCCGCGAGCGATCCGCGGCGCCTGACGTAGAGCGCCGCGACGTCGTCGGTGAAGACGAGCGCCCAGGTGCTGTCGCGGTCGAGCATGTCGAGCAGGTGATCGCGCGGGTCGGTGCTCTTGCGCTGCTCGAGCACCCAGTCGAACCGCCGCTCGCGGTCGAGCCAGTACCACGCGGCGGTGTCCACGGGCGCGAGCGCGTACGCGTAGCGATCCTGTGTCGTGCCGGCCTGGTGGATGTCCATGAACGGCAGCCGGCCGGGCTGCGGCCAGAAGCGCCACAGCAGGTAGCCGCCCCACGCGAACGGATTCATGCCGTGTCCACGCACGTCGTGCGCCTCGATCCAGTCGCACGCGGCGACCGGGAAGAACTCCCAGCGGATCGCGATCCCGGGCCGGAAGGCGCCGGTGAGCGTCGAGGGCAGCGGCAGCGCCACGATGAGCGCCGCGGCCGCGCCCGCGCGTGCCCAGGGCGCCCGCAGCACGCGCGCGGCGAGCGCCTCACAGGCCTGGTCGAGATCGCGCGCGAACGTCGGCGCGACCAGCACCGCGAGGTAGCCCAGGAAGCGCTGCGTC
>DATJXF010000066.1:0-14834 GCA_035500415.1 Candidatus Acidiferrales bacterium
CGGGCGCGGTGACGGAGCACTACGCCTCCGCCCAGGAGCGGCTGCGCGAGACGGGCCTGCGCTCGGAGATGAGCGTCAAGCTCACCCAGCTCGGGCTCGACCAGAGCCCCGACGTCGCGGCGGCGAGCCTCGAGCGCCTCGCGGCGCAGGCGGAAACGATCGGCCGGCGCGTGTGGGTCGACATGGAAGGCTCCGACTACACCGCGCGAACGCTCGAGCTCTACCACCGCGTGCGCGCGCGGCACGCCAACGTCGGCATCGCGATCCAGGCCTACCTCAAGCGCACGCCCGCCGATCTCGACGCGCTGATCGCGCGCGGCGCCGCGATCCGGCTCGTGAAGGGCGCGTACGACGAGCCCGCGTCGGTCGCGCTGCGCGAGCGCGCCGGGATCGACGCGGCGTACCTCCGCCTCGGCCAGCGCATGCTCTCCGCCGAGGCGCGCGCCGCCGGCGTGTTCGCGGCATTCGGGACGCACGACCACGTGCTGATCGAGCGCCTCGCGCGCGTGGCCGACGAGGGTCGCGTGCCGCCGGAGGCGTACGAGTTCGAGATGCTCTACGGCATCCGCCACGAACTGCAATCGCGGCTCGCGCGCGAGGGCCGCCCGGTGCGCGTCCTCATCAGCTACGGTGAAGCCTGGTTCCCGTGGTACATGCGCCGCCTCGCCGAGAAGCCCGCCAACGTCTGGTTCGTGCTCCGGAACGCCGTCGGCGGGTAGCCGGCCCCCGAATTTCGGCCCCTGAAATCCTCGCGGCCCGGGGGCCGAGGCGTTAGGCTCGATGCCGGGCGTTGGCGGCCCGTCATCGAGGGGGTCGGGATGGAAGTCGTCGCCGGGCGCTATCGGTTGCTTCGGCAGCTCGGGCAGGGCGGCATGGGGTCGGCGCACCTCGCGATCGATCTCACGACGCGCACCGAGTGCGTG
The DNA here is from genome assembly GCA_035500415.1 of Candidatus Acidiferrales bacterium. Lineage (GTDB taxonomy): Bacteria > Eisenbacteria > RBG-16-71-46 > RBG-16-71-46 > RBG-16-71-46 > CAIXRL01. Next base: position 924 of record DATJXF010000066.1, read on the forward strand.
CTCAAGCGACTCGCCGCGGGGCACGGCGCCGTCGCCCCCGAGTCGCTCCGCCGCGAGTTCGAGCTGCTCGCGCGGGTGCGCCATCCGGCGGTCGTCAAGGTCCACGAGCTGGGATTCGCGGCCGACGGCTCGCCGTTCCTCACGATGGAGTTCGTGCCCGGCGCGCCCGCCGATCGCGCGCTGCGCCGCTGGGACTTCGCGGCGTTGTGCTTCGCGGGCGCCGAGGTCGCGAACGGGCTCGAAGCGCTGCACGCGGCCAACGCCCTGCACGGCGATCTGAAGCCCTCGAACCTGCTGGTGCGCACCACGGGCGGCTCGAACGAGCGCCCCGCGAGCCTCAAGCTCGTGGACTTCGGGCTGGGCACGCTCCTCGGCCGCGATCGCGAGGGCCACCGCGGCACGGCGGGATTCGCGGCGCCCGAGGTGGTGCGCGGCGAAGCGCCGGGCGTCGCCTCGGACCTCTACGGGCTGGGCGCTCTGCTCTACGCGCTCGCGACCGGGCATCCGGCGTTCGCGGGCGGCGGCTCGGCGCCCGCGCTGCGACGCCAGCAGAGCGCACCGCCGCCCGCCGCACCGCTCGAAGAAGCCGGGCTGCCGGATCCGCTCGTCCAGCTCGTGCTGCGGCTCATGGCGCCGGTCGTCTCGCAGCGCCCCTCGGATGCGGGCGAGGTGCGTCGCGAGCTGGAGCGCATGCACCCGGCTGCGCGCCGGACGCTCGAGGAGCGGCTCGGAGCCGAGCGCGTCGTCGCGCGCGAACGCGAGCTCGCGAGGCTCGAGGCGCTGATCGCGCCGTCACGCACGGGCGGCCCCGTGCTCCTCACCGCGGAGTCCGGCATGGGCAAGACGGCGTTGCTCGCCGAGCTCGCGATGCGCGCGACCCTCGCGGGCCGGCCCGTCATCCGGCTTGCGGCGCCGGCGCTCGCGACACCCGGTGCGGTCGCGGCGCCGCTCCTTCGCCGGCTTGCCGCGGAGGCGGGGGAGGACGCCGATCCGGCCGAGCGCGACGCGCCCGCCGCGATCGAGTCGGATGCCGCGGGGTGGGACGATGCGACCTGCACGCGGATGGCCGAGGCCGGCGCCCGGTGGGCACGCGCGGCGCATGCGCGCGGCGCGCGCGCGCTGCCGCTCGTCGACGACGCCGAGCACCTCGACGAGCGCTCGCTCACCGTCCTGCGCCGCATGCTGCTGCGCGCCGACGGCGCGGGACTCGCGTGCGTGCTCGCGAGCCGCGCCGACGACGCGCGCGCCCAGGCCGAATCGAACGCATGGGTCGCCGCGGGCTTCGGCGAGCGCGTGCGGCTCGGCGTCCTGAGCCGGGAGGGGACCGGACAGCTGCTCGCGGCGCGGCTGCACCAGAGCGTGCCGGCGCAGCTCACTGAGATCGTTCACGAGCGCTCGGGCGGACATCCCGGCCTCGCCGTCGAGCTGCTGCGCGCCGCCGCGCGCGCCGGCGCGCTCGCGGAGTCCGCGAGCGGTCTCGTCGTCCGCGCCGGGACGCTCGAAGCGCTCGCGACGCCGGGCGATTTCGAGGGCAGCCGGCTCGCGCGGCTCGGAGCGCTGGATGCGGCCGCGCGCGCCGCGGCGACGGCGCTCGCGACGTGGTCGAGGCCCGTGCCGGCGGAACTCGTGCTTGCGCTCGCGCCCGATGCGGACGCCGCGGCGCTCGAGCGGCTCGTCGCCTCCGATCTCGCGGTTCGCGACGCCGATGGGCGCGTGGCGCTGATCTCACCCGAGCTCGGTCGGCGCATTCACGATGCGCTTTCGCATGAGGCGCGCGTCGCGCTGCATCGCGCTGCGCTCGGGCAGCCGGGGCTCGCGCCCGCCGAGCGCTTCGTCCACCTGCGCGAGACCGGGCAGGCCCAAGCCGCCCTGGCAGCGGCCGAGGCGGCGCTCGAGCACGAGAGCGACGCGCGGCTCGCGCGGGAGGCCACCGCGCTCGCGGCCACGCTCGACGCCGCGACGCACACGGCGTGGCTGCTGCGCTCGGGCCGCGCGCTCGTCGATGCGGGCAGGCATCGGGCCGCCGTGCCGATCCTGCGTGAAGCGGTGCGAGAGCCGCAGCCCGTGGAGCATCGCGCGGAGGCCTGGCTGCTGCTGTCCGGCGCGCTGCTGCGCGTGGGGCGCGGTGCCGAGGTGGCCGAGGCGGTGGAACGCGGGCTCGCCGAACAGCCTCACGCCGCGACGCGCGCGCTCCTGCTGAGCAACGCCTCCAGCGCGCTCGAAGCCGGCGGACGGGTTGCCGAGGCGGATGAGCTGGCCTCGCGCGCGGTGCAGGCCGCCGAGGAGTCCGGCCACGACGCGTCGATCGCGATCGCGGCCATGACCTGGTCGGGAACTCGTCGCTCGCTCGGGCGGGCCGACGAAGCTCTCGTCCTGGCCCAGCGCGCATTCGAGGCCAGCGGGCGCTCGGGCGCGATGTCGACCCGGGCCCGCGCCCTGGGCATGTGCGGCTACACGCGCGTCACGATGGGCGATCTTCGCGGCGCGGAGAGCGACTACGACGCCGCGGTGGAACTCGCCCGCAAGCACGCGTTGCGGCTCGCGCTCGAGGAAGTCCTCCTCAATCGCGCCGGCCTGCTCGGGCAGACGGGGCGATGGCGCGCCGCGTGCACCGACTACGAGGAAGCGGCCCGCCTCTCGCTCGAGGACGGCCGGACCCGCAATACGATGCTCGCCCTGGCGAATCTGGCGCACCTCGAGGCGTTGCTGGGCCGGCCGGCGCGCGCACGCCGCCGCGGCCGGCGCGCCCTCCGGCTCGCACGGATCTACCTGCCGCGCGGCGTGGCCTTCGCGACGCACGTCATCGCGGTCGCGCTGCGCGTCGGCGGCGACACGCCATCGGCCGAGCGGCTCATGCGGCGGGCGCTGTCGATGGCGATGCCCTTGCGCGACGTGGGCGGACTCGACTGGTTCCGCTACGAGCTCGGGCTCGAGTGCTCCCAGCGGGGAGATTGGGACGAGGCCGACCGCGTCTGGGCGGCCGAGCTCGGGGAGGAGCCCCGGCTCGACTCCGAGGGGCGAATCGCGGTGGCGATCGGGCGTGGCCGCGCCGCCGTTCGCCGCGACGGTCTCGAAGACGCCGAACGCTGGCTCGACCTCGCCGAGGCGGCGCTCCGAGGCCGCACCTCGCCCTATCTCGCGGCGCACGCGCTCCAGCTCGACGCCGAGATCGCGCTCGCGCGCGAGGACGGCGAATCGGGCGAAGCGCTCGGGCGGCGGACGCTGGCCGCGTTCCAGGCGCTCGGCGACGTGTCGGACGGCGCGCACGCCGCACTCGACTTCGCGCGCCTTGCGATGCACGTGCGACTCTCGTCGCTTGCATCGGTGGGCGGGTGGCTCGAGCACGCCGCCGCCGGATTCGAGCAGGTCGGAGACCATCGTCGCCGCGAGCGCGCGCTGTCGCTCACGGTCGACTGGCTGCGCCGCACGCATCGCGCGGTCCCTGCTCGAACGCGCGAGCGCGACCTCATCCAGGCCGTGGCGCGGCTGCTCGATTCGCTGTCGGACCTCCACGAGCTCGCGCGGCGCGCGATGCAGATGGCGATCGATCACCTCGATGCCGAGCGCGGCCTGCTGCTGCTCGCGGACGAGGCGTCGGGCGCCATCACGCCGATCGTGGAGCTGGGCGGCATCGACGCCGCGACGCGCGACCAGGCCGTCACGTACAGCCGGCGAGTCGTCGAACGCGTGGCCGAGAGCGGCGGCTCGCTGCTCATCACCGACGCACCGACCGATCCCGCGGCGCTGTCGCAGAGCGTCGAGAACCTGCGCCTGCGCTCGATCGTCTGCGTGCCGCTCCACGTCCGCGGCAAGTTCGTGGGCGCGGTGTACCTCGACGACTCGCGTCGCCCCGACGCGTTTCGCGACGCCGATCGCGCGCTGCTCGAGGGATTCGCCCACCTGATCGCGGTCGCGATCGAGAAGAGCCGCGGTGAGGCCGAGGTGCGTCGCACGAACGAGCAGCTCGTGGACGAGAACCTCTCGTTGCGCCGTGAAGCGAGCCAGCGGTTCCGGCCGCAGAACTTCATCGGCATGAGCACGCCGATGCAGCGCGTGCGCGCGCTGGTCGAGCGCGCGGCGCAGACGGCCTCGACGGTGCTCGTCACGGGCGAGATGGGCACGGGCAAGGAGGTCATCGCGCGCGTCCTGCACCACTCCGGCCGCCGCCGAGACGGCCCGTTCGTCATGTTGAACTGCGGCGCGGTCGTCGCGTCGCTGCTCGAGAGCGAGCTGTTCGGCATCCTGCCCGACATCGCGACCGGCGTGCGCGGCCGCGACGGCTGCTTCGTCCAGGCGAACGAGGGCACGCTGTTCCTCGACGAGATCGGCGAGATGCCGGTCGCACACCAGGTCGCGCTGCTCAACGTGCTCGCCAACCGCGAGGTGACACCGGTGGGCGGCGGCCCGCCGCGCGCCGTCGACGTTCGCATCATCGCCGCCACGAATCGCGACCTGCCCCGGCTCATCGAGGAGGGCAAGTTTCGCGAGGATCTCTACTATCGCCTCAACGTGATCCCGATCGAGCTGCCGCCGCTGCGCGATCGCAAGGCGGACATTCCGGCGCTCGCGCAGTCGTTCGCGGCGTTCTTCGCGCTCAAGGAGGAACGGCCGGTGCCGGAGTTCTCCCCGGAGTTCCTCGCGGTGCTGATGCAGAGCGACTGGCCGGGCAACGTCCGCGAGCTGCAGAACTACATCGAGCGCATCATGGCGCTCACGCCGGGCAGGGTGCTCGAGCCCACACAGCTGCCACGCGACCTCGAATCGCGCGGCCGCCGCACGCGTGTGCCCCGCGGCCGGCACCTGCGCGAGGTCGTGGGCGAGGTCGAACGCCAGCTCGTCCGCGAAGCGCTCGAGCGTGCCGACGGCAACCAGAGTCTGGCCGCGCGCGATCTCGGAATTCCCGAGCAGGCGTTGCGCTATCGGCTGCGCAAGTACGCAGCCGCCGAGCCTCGCCGTATTCGGCGAGTGCGCCGAAATCGGCGATAGCCTGCAACGCGCTGCCACATAGAGCCGTTCGGCGAATTGGCTGGGGCTTATTCGCCAAAATCGGCGAGATTTCGGGGGAATCCACCCGGAGTCCGCACCCACGATCGGTATCGTAAAGTCCTATAGTTCAATGTATTAGAGCCAATTATGCCAATTGCCGAGCCGCTGGCATGCGACTGGCCTTGCATTCCGAGCACCCGCATGGGGCGGGTATCCCTCGAGGAGGCTCGGCATGAAGGTCGCTCATCATGTGGTCACGGCAACGCTGGGCGCGGCATTACTTCTCCTGCCTGCTGCGGCGCGCGCTCAGGCCAATCTCGGCGGCAGCTCCGGCGGAACGGCGGTGGTCGCCCCCATGGCCCCGATCGGTTCCTCCGCTGGCGGCGGCGAGATCCTGACGCTCCGCATCCTGCGCTGGTCGGCACAGTCGCGGCTCACGCTCGGCATCGCGGAGCGCTTCGGGCAGGTGGAATCCAGCCTGCCGAAGTGGACTCCCGCGGCCGCAAGCGGTCTTGACTCCGCCAGGGAAGCGGTCCGTCTGGCGGTCCCGCGCGGTCGATGATCTCCACGCGCGGGAGTGACGTGCGGGGGCCGCGACGGCCCCCGTCGCGTTTCCTGCCGTACTCCCGCAACAGCCCCGCGAACCTGCTCGTGCTCGGCGGCACCGCGGCGCAGCGCCTCGAGGTCGCGCGCGAACATCACGCGCTCGGCTCGGCGAGCGGTCTCGCGTTCGAGGCGCTCGATTGTGCGAGCGAGGAAGCCCGCCTGCGCGGCGCGCTCGAACGCTGGGTCCTGCACGGCCGTTCGTCCGCCGAGTCCGAGATCCGGGGCGAGAACCCGGGCGGCGTGCTGTTCCTCGATTCCATCGGCGCGATCGGCGCGCCGACGCAGCGCCTGCTCCTGCTGTTCGCCTCGCGCCTTCAGGCGCAGCTTCCGGGCGCCCCCATCGGCGCGGGTCCGGCGCGCCTCGCGGCTGGCGATGCCGGCGAGCTGCTCGTCGCGGTCGCCCGGCAGCGCTTCTCGAGCGCGCTATTCGACTGCCTCGACAAGATCCGCGTCGAGCTCACGCACGCCGCGCGCTCGGGGGCGGCGTGACCGCGTCGGGGATCGACCTGACCGCCGCCCAGCTCGGAGCCGTGATCGAGCTGCTCGACGAGGGCGTCGTCGTCCAGGGGCGCGACGCGGAGGTGCTCGCCTGCAACCCCGCCGCCGCGCGGCTGTTCGAACTCGACACGCCGTCGCTCCTCGGCCGCGTCGGGCTGTTCGCGGGCCTCGAGGCGAGTGACGAGACGGGCCGCCCGATTTCGGCCCGGGACGAACCCGCGGCAGAGGTGCTGAGCATGCGGGGGCCAAGCCGTCCTCGTACGATCCGATACGTCCGTTCCTCGGGGGAGGCGGCGTACGTCGTACTGAGGGCGGCCGCCCTCGCAGTTGATGCTGCGGGGACGCCGACGTTGGTCGCGACGGTCGTGAGCGCCGCGGGAGCGAACGCGGCGAGCCGATCCGACGTCCTTGCGGCCGAGTCCGTCGGCCGCATGGCGGGCGCGGTCGCGCACGACTTCAACAACCTCATCACGGTGATCACGGGATACAACGATCTGCTCCTCGCGGGGCTCCCGCCCGACGATCCGCGCCGTCACGACGCCGAACAGGTCGGCAAAGCGGCGGCGCTCGCGGCGCGCCTGACGCGCCAGCTCCTCGTGATCTCGCAGGGGCGCGCCTTCGAGCCGCGACGGCTCCAGCTCCCGATCGTGCTCGCCGAGATGAGCGAGCTCCTGCGCGAGCTGCTCGGCAGCGGCATCGAGTTCACGCAATCGGCGGATCTCTCGACACCGGTGGTGAGCGCGGACCAGAGCCGGACCGAACAGCTCGTGCTGAACCTCGTGCTCGCCGCGCGCGCGCGGCTGGACGGGCACGGCGCGGTGCGGCTCGAGTCGCGACTCGCCGAGATCGACGCCGAGTCCGCGCACCCGCTCGCCGGCCTTCGCCCGGGCCGCTACGCGCTGCTCGCCGTCGAGGACGATGGCCCGGCGCTGGACGCCTGGACCTTGCTCCGGATGGCCGATCCGAGCGACGAGGTGCGCGCGGTGGCGCTCGCCGCGCTGCCCGGACTCGTGCTCGTCCACGGAATCGTGGAGCGCTCCGGAGGCCGGCTGATCGTCGCGAACCGGCCCGAAGGCGGCGCGCGGTTCCAGGTCTACCTGCCGGCCAGCGACGAAAGCAGCGCCGGCGAGGGCGCGTCCTCGGGCGCGGCGCACCGCCGCGCGCAGCGCCCATGACGCGCCCCGCTGGGTCCGGCAACGCCGCACGCCGCGCGGCCGCTCATGAAGGAGCGCGCCAAGATGAACCCGCGCGCCTCGGCGGGCTCATCGACGGTTCGCGGGCGATCGTTTCGTAAGGTCACCCTACCGAGCCTCGCCGGAGAACTCCCGGGGATCGCGCGCTGAGCGCGGCGTGACGCACGCCGAACGCGGCGCCGCCACCTGCGGAGCGCGGCGTTTCCATGATAGGCTCCCCGCTCTCGCCGGAGCTTGGCCGCCCCGCGGCTGTGTTCCCGGCGGAATCCGCACCCGCTCGTGTGCATCGAACGCTCCGAGCCGAGTTCGTCCCGCCGGTTCGTGCGCCGGCCCCATGCACCAGGAGTTGCCCACCCATGCGCAGACGCATGATCCAGATGCTGGTGTTGGTCGTGCTGTTCGTGGCCGCCATCGGCCTGGTGAAGTTCTTCCAGATCCGCGCCGCGATCGCGGGCTTCAAGTCGTTCCAGCAGCCGCCCGAGGCCGTGACGACCATGATCGCGCAGCGCCAGCAGTGGCAGACGACGATCGATGCGGTCGGGAGCGTCGCGCCGATCCGCGGCGTCACGCTGAGCGCCGACATGCCCGGCGTCGTCGACCAGATACTGTTCGAGTCCGGCGCGCACGTCGAAGCGGGCCAGGCACTGGTCACGCTCGACACGCGCCAGGAGCGTGCGCAGCTCGCGTCGGCCGAGGCACAGCGCGACCTCGCGAAGACCAACCTCGATCGCGGCAAGAAGCTGCTCGACCAGCAACTCCTCGCCCAGTCCGACTACGACCAGCTCGCCGCGCTCGAGAAGCAGGCCGAAGCGAGCGTCAACGAGATGCGCGCCGGGGTCGAGCGCAAGACGATTCGCGCGCCGTTCGCCGGAATCGCCGGCATCCGCCAGGTCAACGTCGGTCAGTACCTGCACAGCGGCGATCCGGTCGTGCCGCTCCAGGCGGTGACGCAGGTCTACGTCGACTTCTCGGTGCCGCAGCAGCAGGTGGCCCTGCTGCACGCGGGCGATGCCGTGACCACGACGCTCACCGCTTCGGGCGAGCATCTGACCGGCCGCATCACCGCGATCAATCCGGTCGTGGACGACGCGACGCGCAACGTCCAGGTGCAGGCGACCTTCGACAACTCGCGCGGGCTGCTGCGTGCGGGCATGTACCTCACGCTGCGCGTCGGGCTCGGCACGCACGAGCCCGTGATCGCGGTGCCGGCCTCGTCGATCAACTACGCGCCCTACGGCAACTCGGTGTTCATCGTCGAGGACATCAAGGGCGAGGACGGCAAGAGCTATCGCGGCGTGCGCCAGCAGTTCGTGAAGCTCGGCGAGGCGATCGGTGACATGGTCGCGATCGTCGACGGCGTGAAGCCCGGGCAGGAGGTCGTGACCTCGGGCGTCTTCAAGCTGCGCGCGGGCGCTGCCGTGCTCGTGAACAACAAGGTGCTGCCTTCGGCGAGCACGTCTCCCAAGCCCGAAGACAGCTGATGAAGTTCACCGACCTCTTCATCCGGCGGCCGGTCCTCGCGATCGTCGTCAACCTCGTCATCCTCATCGCGGGGTTGCAGTCGATCCGTTCGCTCAGCGTCCGGCAGTTCCCCCGCAGCGACATCGCCGTCGTGAGCGTGACGACGGTCTACGTCGGCGCGAACGCCGACCTGGTGCGCGGCTTCATCACGTCGCCGCTCGAGCGCGTGATCGCCAGCGCCGACGGCATCGACTACATGGAGTCGTCGAGCTCGCAGGGTGTCAGCACGATCTCGGTGCACCTGAAGCTCAACTACGACACCAACGCCGCGCTCACGCAGATCCAGGCGAAAGTCGCGCAGGTGCGCAACGACCTGCCGCCCGAAGCGCAGGCGCCGGTGATCGACGTGCAGACCGCGGACTCGCAGTTCGCGGCGATGTACCTCGGCTTCTCGTCGACCGACCTCGACCAGAACCAGATCACGGACTACCTGACGCGCGTCGTCCAGCCCAAGCTGAGCTCGGTGAGCGGCGTGCAGCGCGCCGACATCCTCGGCGGCCGCACGTTCGCGATGCGCATCTGGCTCAAGTCCGCTCGCATGGCGGCGCACGGGCTCGCCCCGACCGACGTGTGGAATGCGCTCGCCGCGAACAACTATCTGTCCGCGCTCGGCCGCACCAAGGGCACGATGGTGTACGTCAACCTCGTGGCGAACACCGACCTGCGGACCGCCGACGACTTCCGCCGCCTCGTCGTCAAGCAGTCGGGAAGCGACATCGTGCGGCTTGGCGACGTCGCGGACGTCGTGCTCGGCGCCGAGGACTACGACCAGGAGGTCAAGTTCGACGGCCAGACCGCGACCTTCATGGGCATCTGGGTGCTGCCCACCGCGAACTCGCTCGACGTGATCAAGCGCGTGCGCGAGGCGATGAAGGAAGTGCAGGCCCAGCTCCCGGTCGGGATGACGTGCGGCATCCCCTACGACTCGACGGTCTACATCCAGGAAGCGATCCACGAGGTGTTGAAGACGCTCACGGAGACGCTGCTCATCGTCGTCCTCGTGATCTTCCTGTTCATCGGATCGATCCGCGGCCTGATCATTCCGGTCATCGCGATCCCGATCTCGCTGATCGGCGCCGTGTTCCTCATGGCCGTGGCCGGTTTCACGATCAACCTGCTGACGCTGCTCGCGGTCGTGCTCTCGGTCGGCCTCGTGGTCGACGACGCCATCGTCATGGTCGAGAACGTCGAGCGCCACGTGCACCTGGGACAGCCGCCGCTGCAGGCGGCGATGCTCGCGGCGCGCGAGCTGATCGGCCCGGTCATCGCGATGACGATCACGCTGGTGGCCGTCTACACGCCGCTCGGGATCCAGGGCGGGCTCACCGGCACGCTCTTCCGCGAGTTCGCGTTCACGCTCGCGGGCGCGGTGCTGATCTCGGGCATCGTCGCGCTCACGCTCTCGCCGATGATGGGCTCGCGCATGCTGCGCCAGGGCGACAGCGAACGCGGGTTCGCGGGCTGGGTCAACCACCGCTTCGACAGCATCCGCGTCGGCTACATGAAGCGGCTCGCGACCTCACTGGAGTTCCGCAACGTGAGCCTCGTGCTCTGGCTCATCGTCGTGCTGCTCATGGTGCCGTTCTACATGTTCTCGCAGCGCGAGCTCGCGCCGACCGAGGACCAGAGCGTCATCTTCGGGATCGTGCAGGCGGCGCCCAACGCCACGCTCGATCAGACCCGGCTCTTCGCGTCGCAGATCTTCAACGTCTATCACTCGTTCCCGGAGACGCAGCACACCTTCCAGATCACGACGCCGACCGGGGGCTTCGCGGGCATGGTGACGAAGCCGTGGGCCGAACGTCACCACAGCACGTCGCAGCTCCAGGTCATGGCGGCCGCTGCGGCCTCGAAGATCCCGGGCATCCGCGCGATCACCCTGGTGCCGCCCTCACTGCCGGGCGCCGGCAGCTTCCCGGTCGATTTCGTCATCATGTCGACGGCGGAGCCCGAGCAGCTCGCCGCGTTCGCAGGCGACCTCATCGGAAAGGCCTACAAGAGCGGCAAGTTCATGTACGTCGACACCGACATCAAGTTCGACCAGCCGCAAGCCGAGGTCGTGTTCGATCGCGACAAGGTGCGCTCGCTCGGCATCGATCTCGGGCGCGCGGGCCAGGATCTCTCCGTGATGCTGGGCGGCAATTTCGTCAACCGCTTCAGCATCCAGGGCCAGAGCTACAAGGTGATCCCGCAGATCAAGCGCGCCGAGCGCCTGACCGCCGACCAGCTCCCCAACATTTACGTGAGCGGCCCGAACGGCTCGCTCGTGCCGCTCTCGACGTTCGCCACGATCAAGACGACGACCGAGCCGCGCTCGCTCAACAAGTTCCAGCAGCTGAACGCCGTGCGGATCCAGGGCGTGATCCCGCCCTCGGTGCCGCTCGACCAGGCGCTCACGTTCCTCGAGACCGAGGCGCGCAAGTCGCTGCCGCGCGGCTACGAGATCGACTACGCGGGCGAGTCGCGCCAGCTCCGCACCGAGGGCAGCAAGTTCTTCGCGGTGTTCCTGCTCTCGGCGATCCTCATCGGGCTCGTGCTCGCGGCCCAGTTCGAGAGCTTCCGCGACCCGCTCGTCATCCTGGCCGGTTCCGCACCGCTCGCACTGTCGGGCGCGCTGCTCTTCACGTTCCTCGGGTTCACGTCGATCAACATCTACAGCCAGGTCGGTCTCATCACGCTGGTGGGGCTCGTCGCGAAGAACGGCATCCTGATCGTCGAGTTCGCCAACCACCTCCAGGAGCAGGGCCGCGACAAGGTGCAGGCGGTCGTCGAAGCCGCGGGCACGCGGCTTCGGCCCATTCTCATGACCACGGCGGCGACCGTGTTCGGCCACCTGCCGCTCATCTTCGCGCGCGGTCCCGGAGCGGGCGCGAGGAACAGCATCGGCATCACGCTGGTGAGCGGCATGATCATCGGCACGGCGTTCACGCTCTTCCTCGTGCCGGCGATCTACACGCTCGTCGCCAAGGTCCACCACGCCGAGGAGGCGACCGAGCCCGAGGCTGTGGCCGACGGCCACGATCTGGGCAGCGAGGCCACGCCGGCGTAGGCCGGGCGCGTTCGCTTCACCTTCGTGGGGCCGCACCCGGATCGGGAGCGGCCCCGCGGCGTTGGGGCCGCGCGGCCGCACCGGCGGAGCGGGCCCGCGCGACGCTCCCGGCCGGAGGTCAGTTCCCGCTCAAGCCCGGCAGTTCGCTGCGCGCGAGTTCAGCCGCGTCGCGCTCGCCGCGCGAGGTGAAGAGCTCGTCCATCTCGCGCAGCACGCGCGGATCGCGCGTCCTCCCGACGAGCGGGCGCCACAGCGCGGCGGCCTCGTCGTCGCGGCCGGCGTCGCGCAGCGCCAGGCCGAGGTCGAGCTGCGCGAGCGTGTCGTCCGGCGCGATCACCAGCGCGCCGCGGAGCGTGTCGATCGCCGCGCCCGGCAGCCCGAGCTCGCGAAGCGCCTCGGCCGCGAGCAGCTTGGCCTCCACGCGCCGCGGCGCGAGCTTCGCCGCGGCCTGGGCGTCGCGCAGCGCCTGTTCGGGGCGATCGCGACGCAACTCGTCGTCGGCGAGTTTCAGGTAGAACGGCAGCGCCTCGTCGCCCGGTGCGAGCAGCGCGTTGACGCGCGCGGCGATCCGCTGGCGGGACGTCGCGTCGCTCCACCACGCCGGCGCCGCGCCGAAGCCCGCGGTGATCCGGTACGTGACGCTCGGCGGGTCGGCGGTGACGTGCATCACCTCGAGGCCGGGCACCACGGCAGACGTGTCCAGCAGGTAGCCGAAGCCGGGTCGGGCGAACGCTTCGCTGCGCGAGTAGAAGAGGTAGTGGACGCCCTGCGCGCGGCAGTAGCCCGCGAGCGAGCGGAGCGAGCCGAACAGCGGGAACGGGACGGGCTCGAGCCCCGCGAAGTATGCGGCGTGAGCTTTGCGCGCGAGCAGCCGCTCGCCCGGCACGACGCGCCCGCGGAGCGCCTCGCCCGCTTCGCGCGCCTCGAGCGGGAGCTGCGCCCGCACGTCGGACTGAACGTTCGCGCACCACATCATCGTGGGCACCAGCGCCGCGAGCGTGATACCGGCCGCTACCGCGACGCGCGCGCGTACCCGCCAGCGCGTGGTCGCGAGCGCGGCGACGAGCCACGCCGCCGGCAGCAGCTCGAGCGGCAGCATGGGGAGCGCGTAGCGCTCGGAGTAGAACAGCGCCGCGAGCGGCAGCAGCGTCGTGAGCGCGAACGGCGCGAACGGCGCGAGCTCGCGCGTCCGCCGCCACGCCAGCACGAGCGCGAGGCCGGCGAGTGAGAGGAGCGCGAACGGCAGGCCGAGGAGCTGCATCGCATCGCCGCGCAGGTGCGCGGGCAGCCCGAGCGCGACGCGGCGCGCCGTGCCCGCGAGCCCGCCGGATCCACCGGCCGCACGCGCTGCGGCCGCCGCGCCATTGCCCAGGTCGCGGTAGCGCTGCTCGAGCGTCGCGGCCGGATCGGCGCCCATGTAGAAGCCACGGTCGCGCACGAGCAGCGCGCCGGGAACGTGTCCCGAGGCGAGCGAAGCCAGCGTCCACGGCAGCAGCACGAGCGCCGCGCCGCAGGCAAACCGTGCGAGGTCGGCGAGCCGGCGGCCCCTCGGGCGCAGCGCGTAGAAGAGCGCGCCCGCAGCGAGCACGCTTACGAGGTTGTAGCGCGTGAGGGCGGCGAGCGCCGCGGCGATGCCCGCGAGCGCCGGCGCCCAGCGGCCGCGGAGCGCGAGGCTCGCCCACGCCGAGAGCGAGAGCAGCGCGAGCGCCAGCATGTCGTTCGTGACCGAGTAGCCGTAGCGCACGAACGTCGGATCGGCGGCGAGGAACGCGGTGAGCACGAGTCCCGCGAGCGCTCCGAGGCGCACCTGCGCGATCCGCCACCAGGTGAAGAGCACGACGCCGGCCGCGAGCACCGAGAGGAGGCGCGCCGCGACGAACAGATCGCCGACGATCGAGCCGGCCAGCGCGAGGGCCGCCTCGTACCCGGGCCCGTAGACACCGTAGCGCCCGAAGTCGAGCCGGCCGTGCTGGAGCGCGCGCGCGCCGGCCGCGTAGCCGCCGAAGAAATCGCTCTCGGTCGCGTAGTCGCCGACCGGGTGGGCGACGAGCGCGTAGA
>DATJXF010000067.1:0-2302 GCA_035500415.1 Candidatus Acidiferrales bacterium
TGGTTCGATCCGACCGACTGGCTGAAGAGCGGCGGGTTGATCACCGCGATCACCGAACCCTGTCCCATGTGCCAGACCGCGCACCGCATCGGAGTGCCGCTCGCGGACGACGGCAGCGTCGGACGGGCCGCCTGAGCCCCCCCGCCGCCTGAGCGCGCAACGCCGGGCGAGGTCGCGTGCGCTGCCGCGCCGGCCGCGCCATCGCGTGCGATCGCGCAGCCCGCTGGCGCGCCGCAACGCGCGCGGGTAGCGTGTCGCGTATGACGCTCCCGCTCCCGCACGTGCCCGCGGTCCTCCTCACCGCGCCGCCGTGCGCGCGCTGATCCTCGGCGGCTCGGGCCTGATCGGCACGCCGATCGCGCGCGCGCTCCTCGCCGCCGGGCACGACGTCACGACCCTGAGCCGGGGCGATCGCGCCCTGCCCGACGCCGTCCGCCCACTGCGGGCCGACCGCGACGATCCCGCTTCGATCGACGCCGCGCTCGCGGGCGGCCTGTTCGATCTCGCGGTCGACCTGCTCGCGTTCCGCGGCGCCGACGTCGAGCGCCTCTTCGCGGTGCCCGGGCTCCGCATCGCGCGCTACGTCGTGATCTCGAGTGGGCAGGTCTACCTGGTCGCGAGCGAACCGACGCCGCCGTTTTCCGAGCAAGACGCGGTCAAGCCGCTCGCGCCCGAGCCCGCGCCGGGCACGCGCGATCACGCCAACTGGGTCTACGGCGCGGGCAAGCGCGAGGTCGAGCGCGCGACCCGCGACGTCGCGGCGCGACGCGGCGTCTCCGCCACGATCCTGCGCCTGCCGGTCGTGCAGGGTGCGGGCGACGGGACGCGCCGGCTGTGGAGTTACCTGCAGCGCATGCAGGATGGCGGCCCGCTGCTGCTGCCGGGCGGCGGCGAGGATCCCGTGCGCTTCGTGTGGGCCGAGGACGTCGGGCGCGCGGTGGCAACGCTCGCCGCCCGCGAGGCGCCGCCCGCCGACGCCTACAACCTTTCGCAGCCGGACGAGCCCGCCCTGCGCGCGTTCCTCGTGCGCGCCGCGCGCCTGCTCGACGTGACGCCGCGCTTCGCCGCGTGCGGCTGGGAGGACGTCGCCGCCGCGGGCCTCGAACCTTCGTTCTCGCCGTTCTCCGGTCCCTGGTGCTCGCGCCCCGACTCCTCGCTCGCGCAACGCGACTGGGGCTTCGCGTGCACGCCGAGCGAGCGCTGGCTGCCCGAGGTCGTCGCCGCGCACCTTGCCGAGCCCGATCCCGCGCCGCACCCGGGCTATGCGCGCCGCGCGCTCGAACTGGCGCTCGCATCGCGCCTCATCGCGGCCCCGGGCGCAGCCTGAGGGGCGGACGCCCGCTTCACTTCCGCAAGCGCGAGGCCGATACCGCCGGTGTGGTTCTCCGCCGCTGCACTTGACCCCCCGCAGGGCGGCGAATACTCTCGCCGCCCGCCAACGGGTGCGGCAGCCCCAGCGGCGCCATTTTGACGTTCCTCGGTAGCTCAATGGTAGAGCATCCGGCTGTTAACCGGAGGGTTGTAGGTTCGAATCCTACCCGAGGAGCCACCTTCCGGAAGCCCTCGTGACCGCATGGTCGCGGGGGCTTTCCGCTGCGTTCGCATCGGCCACCGCGCTCGCGCGCATCCGAAAACGGCAGTAGCGTGCGAGCCATGAACGCGACCTCCGCCGGGGCGCTGTTCGGCGCGCTCGGCGTCGTGCTCGGTGCCTTCGGCGCGCACGCGCTGCGCTCGCAGTTGGGCCCGGAGATGCTCGCCGCCTACGAGACCGGAGTCCGCTATCAGCTGCTGCACGCGCTCGCACTCCTCTTCGTGGGACGCTCCGGCGGGACGGCGCCGCGGCCCGGCGCGTCGCTCGCCGCCTGGCTCCTCGGCGCGGGCATCGTCCTTTTCTCCGGCAGCCTCTACGCGCTCGCACTGAGCGGCGTGCGCGTCTTCGGTGTGGTGACGCCGCTGGGGGGGCTCTGCCTGATCGGCGGCTGGCTCGCGCTGGCGCGAAGCTTCTGGCGCCGATGATCGACGTGGCGCCTTCGTCCACCGATCGCGTGCTGCGCTCGCGCCGGGTGATCCAGACCGCGGCGCTGCAGGGGCCCGCCTGCGTCGTCGTGCGTGACGGCCGCATCGCGGCGATCGAGCCGTGGGACGCGCCGCTCGCCGTCACCGACGAACTGGGCGAGCTCGCGCTGCTGCCTGGCCTCGTCGACACGCACGTTCACGTCAACGAGCCCGGGCGCACCGACTGGGAGGGCTTCCGCTCGGCGACGCGTGCGGCCCTCGCGGGCGGCATCACGACGATCGTCGA
>DATJXF010000068.1:0-17455 GCA_035500415.1 Candidatus Acidiferrales bacterium
GCGACGCGCTCGAGCGAGGCCAGGTAGCCCGCCATGTCACCGTCGGGCGGATCGACGATCACGCTGCCGGGCCCGCCGGGGATCAAGTCGCCGCAGAAGAGCGAGCGGTTGCGCGCGTGCCACAGCGAGATCGAGTCGCGCGTGTGCCCGGGCGTCGAGAGGACGTCGAGATCCCACGAGCCGACGCCCGGCGGCAGCTGGATGACGTCGCCGTCGCTGATCACCGCGTCGAGCTTGAGGTGCGGCGCGAGCGCCACGTGACCCGCGACGGGCGCACGAAAGCGCGCGCGGCACGCCTCGATTCCGCCGGTGTGATCGGGGTGATGGTGCGTCGCGACGATGAGCTTGACCTTCCGGCCCTGCGCCGCGAGCGCATCCGTCACCGCGAAGAGCTCGGCGAGCGCGTCAGCCTCGCCGCTGCCGGGATCGAGCAGCAGCATCTCGGACTCACCGATCAGGTACGCGTTCGTGTGCTGCGCAGGCGGCAGCGGCCGCGTCTTCATCGGGTGGAGCACGACGCCGTACTGCATCTCGATCAGTCGCGCGGGCGTCGCCGCCCGGCGCGGACCTTCGGCGAGCCGCTCGGCGAGGCCGGCTTCGCCCTCCGCGAGAGCGCGCAGCGTCCACAGGATGGGCGCGACGAACGTGCGCTCGCCTGCGCGCCAGCGCGCGAGCGCATCGGCGGGCCGCACCCACTCGCCCTCGGCGAGCTCGCCCGCCTGGATCGCGGGCGACTGGCCCCCGGGCACGCGCGCCATGAAGTAGAGGGTGTCGAAGCGCACCGGCGCGAAGGGCGGCGTCTGCCAGCGCCCCGCGAACTGGAGCGCGGCGGGATCGAAGCGCCAGCCGTGCTCGCGCGCGAGCCCAGGCAGCGTCGCGGTCCCCGCGAGCAGCCGCGCGCGTGCGTCCGCGAGCGTCGCCGCGTCGGCGGCGCCCTCGAGCCCGACCAGCACGCCGGCCTCCTCGAGCGCCTCGCGGATCGCGCACGCGCACGCGGCGCGGAGCGACTCGTCGGCACCCGGCAGCTCGAGCGCGGCGTCCTGCGCGTCGACCTTGCCGCCCAGGAACGACATGAAGCCGGGCTGGATCGCGACCTCGTCGCTGCGCCGCACCCAGAACGTCTCGAGCGCATCCCCGTGGCCGCGCAGCAGCACGACCACGGCGGACTCGCGAAACCTGTTCGGCGCCACGTGAGCGTTCATGCGCGGCACCTTACCCGTCCCGCCCGCACGCGGCGAGCGGAGCGGGCGGGACCGCGCGCTACGCGGACTTCTGCGTCGCGAGGCGCGTCGCGCGGTCGAGCAGGTCCAGCGCCTCGTCGATCTCGTCAAGCGTGATGTCGAGCGGCGGACGGAAGCGCAGGCTCTTCGTGCCGCACGGCAGGATGATCATGCCGAGCTCGTAGGCCTTCGCCTGCACCGCCGAGCGCAGCTCGCCATCGGGGAAGTCGATCGCGCACATGAAGCCCCGTCCACGCGCGTTCGAGAGCGTTCCCGCGTGGCGTGACTGCAGCGCCTCGAGCCCCTGGAGCAGGTGCGCTCCGGCGCTCGCGGCGTGCTCGATCAGGCGGTCCTCGGCGATGATCTCGAGGTAGCGCTGGCAGCGCACCATGTCGACGAGGTTGCCGCCCCACGTCGAGTTGATGCGGCTCTTCACCTGGAAGACGTTCTGCGGCTCCTCGTCGATCCGCCCGCCGGCCATGCAGCCGCAGACCTGCATCTTCTTGCCGAAAGCGATCAGGTCGGGATCGACGCCGAAGTGCTGGTGCGCCCACATGCGGCCGGTCAGGCCGATGCCGGTCTGCACCTCGTCGAAGATGAGCAGCGCGTCGTTCTCGTGCGCGAGCGCCTTGAGCGCGGCGAGGAACTCGGCGCGGAAGTGATGGTCGCCGCCCTCGGCCTGGATCGGCTCGATGCAGATCGCGGCGATGTCGGCGCCGCGCTCGCGGAACGCGGCCTTGATCTCGTCGAGCGAGTGGCGCTCGGACTGCTGCACGCGCTCGAGCTCGGCGGCATCGGCGGGAAAGCGCAGCATCGGATTCGAAACGCGCGGCCAGTCGAACTTCGCGAAGTACTCGTATTTGCGCGGATCGGCCGTGTTCGTCATCGAGACCGTGTAGCCGCTGCGGCCGTGGAACGCGTCGCGGAAGTGGACGATCTGATGGCCGCGTTCCTCGCGCATCCCGCGCGCGAAGTTGCGGCGCACCTTCCAGTCCATCGCGGCCTTGAGCGCGTTCTCGACGCCGAGCGCCCCGCCCGCGACGAAGAACGCGTGCTTCATCGATGCCGGCATCGCGAGCCGGCCGAACGTGTCGACGAACTCCGCGAACTCGGTCGTGTACACGTCCGAGTTGGTCGGGTTGACGAGCGCCGCCCGCGTCAGCTTGGCGAGGAACGCCGGTTCCTTCATCTTCGGGTGGTTCAGGCCCAGCGGCAGCGTCGCGAAGAACGAGAACAGGTCGAGGTACGAGCGTCCGCTGCGCGAGTCCCACAGCCGCCGTCCCTGGCTCTTCTCGAGATCGAGCACGATGTCGTAGCCATCCGCCAGCATGCGACGCTGCAGCGTCTCGTGCACCTGGCCGGGCGCGATGCGGGTCATGCGTCACCTCCTCGGGAAAGCGGATTCACGTACGTCTCTTCCTTCACCGTCGAGAGCGCGAGCGCGGTGCGCGTCTGGCGCACGCCGTCGAGCGCCCCGATCTTCTCGAGCAGCAGCGTCTGCAGCGCCTCCATGTCGGCCACGCGGACCTTGAGCAGCAGCGAGAACTCACCCGTGACGTGGTGGCACTCGAGCACCTCGTCGAGCGCGAGCACGCGTTTGAGGAACGCGGATTCGAAGCGCGGGTGCTCCATGAACACGTCGACGAACGCCGTCACGCCCGCGCCCACGGCGGCGGGCTCGACGAGCGCGCTGAAGCGCCGGATCACGCCGGACTCGCGGAGCTTGCGCAGCCGCTCGTTGACGGCCGCCGTCGAGAGCCCGACCCGGCGGGCGATCTCGGCCTGCGCGAGCGAGCCGTCGCGCTGGACGAGCTGCAGGATGCGCCGGTCCTTGAAGTCGAGTGCCTGATATTCTTTCGTCCGTTTGAGCATGGCACAAGTATATTTTCGGCCGCGACCGGTTTCAACTGAAGTAATTACGGCGGTCTGTACCTGACGCACGCCGGTACACGGCGCTTCGTCGCAACGGTTTGGCAGGCTGAACTCGAGAAATCGTTGGCCCGCGCGGCGCGCGGCTCGGCTAGGATGAATGGGTCGGAAACAGGGGTCCCACCCCACACCGCCGGAGGTCGCCATGCGCAGGGGATTCCCGGTTCGTCTGCTTCGCCCGGAAACGCTGGCGCTGCTCGCATCGCTCGCCGTCGCCAGCATCACCGTGACGGGCGCTTCGGCGCCCGCGGCCCGTCGCGCGGTGGCGCTCTGCCGCGCGGAGCAGCCCATGTCCGATGCCGAGATGGCGGCCGCAACCGCGGCGTGGTTCCGCAAGGTCCCGCCCCATGCGAGCGGCGTGGCCTCGGCGGCGACGGCGTCGACTCCGGTCGATACGTTCGTCGTCGTCAACTACAAGTTCGATGCCGACCACAACCTGAGCACGCCGATCGACACGGTTCACATCCAGCCGGGCCAGAGCGTGCTGTTCCAGTGGAGCGTCGGCTCGCACACGACGACGAGCGGCACTCCCGGCGACGACGACGCGGGATCGCTGTGGAACTTTGCCATCAACTCGACGCACCCGCAGGTGGTGATCACGCTCTCGAACCCGGGCACGTATCCGTTCTTCTGCCAGCCGCACAGCTTCCTCGGCATGCTGGGCGTCATCATCGTCGACGACTCGGCGACGCCGTCGAAGAACGCGAGCTGGGGTCAGGTGAAGGCCCGCTACCGCTAGAGGGAGCGAAGTTCGTCGCAGGCGCGAGGCGGCCCCCGGGCCGCCTCGCGGCGTTTCGGGCCGCGCGTGAGCCGCGGAACCGCGTGGTAGCATCGTGGGCTCGTGATCTTCGCCCTGGACCTGGAGGGCTGCCTCGCGCCCGAGATCTGGCCGCTGCTCGGCCAGCACTTCGGCCTGCGCGATCTCTCGCTCACGACGCGCGACCTCGGCGACTTCGACGAGCTCATGCGGCGGCGCGTCCAGGCCGTGACGGCCGCCGGGCTGCGGCTCGCCGATCTCCAGGCGCTCGCACACGCCGTCGAGCCCTACCTCGGCGCGCGCGAGTTCGTGGCGCGCCTGCGCGCGATGGGCAACGTCGTCATCATCTCGGACACGTTTCACGAGTTCTCGGATCCGCTCGCGGCGCGGCTGGGTGGCGTGAACCTGTTCGCGAACCGTTTCACGCTGGACTCGAACGGCCGCATCACCGGCTTCAAGTTGCGCATCCGCGGTCAGAAGGAGCGCATCGTCTCGGGCTTCAAGTCGGCAGGCTTCAAGGTCGCGGCGATGGGCGACAGCATGAACGATCACTCGCTCCTCAAAAGCTGCGACTTCCCGGTGCTCTTCCGCCCGGTCGAGGCGCTCGTGCACGAGTTCCCGGGCGCGGCGACCGCGCAGCACCTGGATGACGCGCTCGCGCTCTTCGAGGCGCAGCGCCGGTACCTGGACGAGAGCGGCGAGATCTGAGCGGCGCTCAGTGGAGCGAGGCCGCCCAGCCGAGCAGCGCGTCCGCGTCGCGCAGGTCGTCGAGCAGCAGGTCCGGCTCGTGCGCGGCCAGCTCCGCGCGCGAGCGGCCGCCGGTTGCGACCGCGACGGCCCGCGCGCCGGCCGCCCGCGCGCAGGCGATGTCGTGCTCGGTGTCGCCGACCACGACGCACGCGGACGGCGCGACGCCGCAACGTTCGGCCGCGCGCCGCACGGCGACGCGCGCGAGCGCGTTGCGATCCGGTGCCTCGTC
Organism: Candidatus Acidiferrales bacterium; assembly: GCA_035500415.1. GTDB lineage: Bacteria > Eisenbacteria > RBG-16-71-46 > RBG-16-71-46 > RBG-16-71-46 > CAIXRL01. The sequence continues at coordinate 4,886 of DATJXF010000068.1, forward strand.
GCCGAAGGCGCCGAACGCGAACCGCGCCTCGATCCCGAACGCGGCGAGCTTGATGCGGGCCATCTCGCGCACGTTGCCGGTGAGGAGCGCGAGCACCTCGCCGGGCCTCGCCTCGATCCGCGCGAGCAGCTCCGCCACGCCGGGGAGCAGCGCGCCGCGCGGCGGGTCCATGAGCGTGCGCGCGTGCGCGAGGATCGAGCGCCAGAGCGCCTCGCGGCTCCCGTCGCCCCCGGGTGGGAGGCCGTGCGCGACGAGCGCGTCGGCGACGATCAGCGGATCGGTACGGCCCGCCATCGCGATGCCGCGCAGGTCGTCGTCCACGCCGAAGCACTCGCGCAGCGCCGCCGCGATCGCCATGCGACCCGCGCCCTCGGTGAGCAGCAGCGTTCCGTCGACGTCGAACAGCCACACGAGGCGGGTGGTTCGCATCGCGGCAGCCTAGCGGAAGTCGGGAGTGCAGGCCGATTCGCGCCTGGCGGGGCGCGCCGCGCGTCGCTTAGAATTCCCGGCTCGATTCCGTCGTCCGATCTGGAGGCCCCCGATGCCCCGGCCGCTCCGCTGGCTCGCCCCGTGCGCCATTGCCGCGCTGCTGCTCGCTCCCGCCGCCCGCGCCGGCTCGCCTCGCCAGATCCGCATCGCGCTCAGCCCTGGCGTCACGCTCGAGCGCCTGCTCGAAGCGGGCCTCGACGTCGTGAGCGCGAAGCCCGGCGCCTCGGTCGACGTGCTCGAGTGGCCCGGTGACGGGGCGACGCTCGCGGCGCTGGGCGCGAGCTTCACGGTCGTGGACGACGATCCGGGCCTGCACGAGGCGCAGCGTGCGCGGGCCGAACTCGCGCTCCAGCCGGCGCCGGTGCGCAGGCAGGTCTGGAGCGCGGCGCGCCCGGACGGCAGGTTCCGGGTCGAGAGCTATCCGCCCGCGGGCTCGGGCTCGCTGGGCGGCTTCTGGACGCTCGCCGAGGTCAAGATGAAGCTCGACGATCTGGTCGCGAGCGACACCGAGGATCTCGTCGCCGACGCGATCGACACGCTCGGCTACTCGCTGCAGGGCCGGCCCATCTGGGGGCTCAGGATCGCGAAGGCGGTCACCGGCCCCGACACGCGGCCCGTCGTCTTCTACAGCGCGCTCACGCACGCGCGCGAGCCCGGCGGCATGCAGGCGCTGTTCAACTTCATCGACGACATCCTCGCCCACTACGACAGCGATCCCGTCGCCAGGTACCTGCTCGAGAACCGCCAGATCTACATCTGCCCCGTCGTCAATCCGGACGGCTATGCGTTCAACGAGCAGATCTACGACACGACGGCGTCGCACGCGTTCGGGCTGTGGCGCAAGAACCTCCGCGACAACAACAACAACCACGTCACCGACGGCAACGACGGCGTCGACATCAACCGCAACTACGGCTACAAGTGGGGCCTTAACACGCAGGGCTCGAGCACGACGATGAGCGCCGACGACTATCGCGGCCCGGCCGCGTGGTCCGAGCCCGAGACGCAGATCCAGCGCGACGCGTTCGCGGCGCTCCAGCCGGTCTGCGGATTCCCGTTCCACACCTACAGCGACCTGTTCGTGCACCCGTGGGGCTGGACGACGACGGGCACGCCCGACTCGGCGAAGTTCCAGACGTGGTCGGACGAGTTCGCGATCACGAACGGCTTCGCCGCGGGCCCCGCGATGCGCATCCTCTATCCCGTGAACGGCGAGTTCAGCGACTGGACGTACGGCGACACGCTGCTCAAGCCGCGCGCGTACACCTGGACGCCGGAACTGGGCGGACCCAACGACGGCTTCTGGCCGCCGCCCTCGCGCATGCCGGCGATCTCGGGCAGCGTGCTGCGGCCGTGCTACCAGGTTGCGGGGATCGCGGGGCCGTGGGTGCGCGCGCAGAGCTCGACCGTGCTCGAGGGCTACCTGAGCGCGGGGCAGACGGCGCACCTCGTCGTGCACGCGCGCAACATCGGCCAGACCGGGACGGCAGGACCGGGACTGCAGGCCAAGCTCACCGCGCTCGACCCCGCGGTCGGCGCCGATCCGGCCCCGGTCGCCTACCCGACGCTCGGCTCGTTCCAGGACGCCGATCCGTCCACGGGCCAGTCGTTCACGATCGGCGCCGCCGATTCGATCACGCCCGGACGCCTGGTGCGCTTCCGCGTCGAGTGGACCGACGCGCGGGGCCTGTGCTGCCGCGACACGGTCGAGCTCGTCGTCGGCACGCCGACCGTCACACTCGTCGATCCCTGCCAGTCGCTCGGCAACTGGACGCTCGTCGCAGGCCAGTGGGGCGTGAGGTCGAACGACCCCGCGCACCCGGACGCGTACATCGCCGACTCGCCCTCCGGGCTCTATCCCAACAACTACACGGGACAGCTCAAGCTCACGACGCCGCTCGATCTGTCGGCGGGCGTGCACGCGTGGGCGTTCTTCGAGGACCGCTGGGGCTTCGAGCCCGACTACGACGCGGGCCTGATCGAGGCGAGCCCCGACGGCACGAACTGGACGGCGCTGCCCGGCAACGGCGCGGTGACGAGCGTTTCGTCGGACGTCGCGGGGGCGGGCCACAGCATCTTCGACGGCACGCGCTGGCTCTGGCGCCAGGACCGCATCGACCTCTCGAGCTTCGCGGGCGGCAGCGCGGCGACCGCGGTGCGGCTGCGCTGGCGCTCGCTCTCGGACTCCGGGCTCGACCTGGACGGCATGAACTTCGACTCGCTGCGGGTCTACGTCTACGACCCCACGGCGCAGCCCGTGCCGACGGCGGTCGCGGCCGGGCCGCGACCGGGCCGGCTCGAGTTCTCGCCACCCGAGCCCAACCCCGCGGGCGATCGCGCGGCGTTCGCGTTCCGCACCCCCGAGGCCGGCGCGCTCACGCTCGAGGTGATCGACGTGCAGGGTCGGGTGCGCTGGACGCGGCGCGAGAGCATCGCGAGCGGCGCCGACGGGGGACCCTACGCCGCGAGCTTCCGCTGGGGCTGGGACCTGCGCGACGACGCCGGGCGGCGCGTCGAGCCCGGGCTCTACTTCGCGCGGCTGCGCACCGCGTCGCATTCGGCGACCCAGCGACTCGTCGTCGTGAGATGACCGCGCCGCGCGCTCAGCGCGGCCGGTAGAAGCGATTCGGCTCGCCCTTCGTCCACGGGTGGTAGGTGATGGCGAGCCGGATGCGGTCGGCGAGCGGCGGGTGATCGAAGAGCAGCAGCCGGATCCACTGCGGCGGCTCGGGATCGGAGCGGTTGTCCTGCGCGAGCTTCAGGAACGCGCGCGCCGCGGCGTCGTTGTCGCGCGTGATCTCGAGTCCGTAGACGTCGGCGTCGTGCTCCTCCCGTCGGCTCAGCGCGTTCATCGCCGGCGTCGCGACGAGCGAGGCGATCGTGAGCGAGATCGCGAACACCGGCATCGCGGCGAGGTCCGCCGGCGCGCGAATCCCCCAGCGCCCGCCGAAGGCGCGCAGCCAGCCGTTCGTGAGCTGCGCGGCGAGCCAGAAGACCGCGAACGCGCCGATGCCGAGCGCGAGCAGGGTTTTCCAGATGTGGTGGAGCACGTAGTGGCCCATCTCGTGTCCGGTCACGTAGAGGATCTCGTCGCGCCGCATGCGCTGGAGCGTGGTGTCCCAGATGACGACGCGCTGCGAGGCGCCGAAGCCGCTCACGTAGGCGTTGAGCTTGCGCGTGCGCGTGCTCATGTCGACCTGGAAGACGTGCCGCGCGGGGATCCCGGCGCGCGCGGCGAGCGCGAGGATGTCGTGGCGGAGCGCGACGTCCTCGAGCGGCGTGAACTTGTTGAAGAGCGGATCGAACACGATCGGCTCGAGCAGCACGGCCGCGATCGCGACGGGCAGCGTGCCGGCCGCGATCCAGAGCCACCAGCGCCGCGGTTGCGCCTCGACGACGCGCCACGCGAGCGCGAGCAGCGGAATCACGCCGACGCTCGCGACCGTCGTCGCCTGGCCTTTGAGTGAATCGAGCCACCAGCCCGAGAGCGTCTGCGTCGAGAGCCCGTACTGGTGCTCGAGCGCGAACTCCTCGTACCAGGCGAGCGGCAGCCCGATGAGGAACAGCGTCGTCGAGTAGAGCGTGAAGTAGACGAGCACTCGCACGTAGCGGCGATGTCCGAGGTTCTCGGCGATGTCGCGATAGCGGGCCGAAACGCCCGTGAACAGCAGCAGCAGCCCGCACAGGATCCCGTAGACGGGCCCGAGCAACCGCAGCACGACGCGCGTGCCGTTGTAGGCGCGGCTCACCGCGTCGTAGCTCGCGCGCGCCTCGGCGAGGTAGTCGCGGGGCGAAACGTGCGCGACGGCGTGTGCGAGTGAGTCCGCGAGCATTCCCTGATGCTAACGGATCACGATGAGCCGCTGCACGCGCGCCTCGCCCGCCACGGCGAGCCGCACCCAGTAGAGCCCGGCGGGGACGCGCTCGCCGGCGTCGTCGGCGAGGTCCCACGCCACGCGCGCCGGCCCTGCCGCGCGGGCGCCGCTGGCGAGCGTGCGGACGCGCCGGCCCGCAACGTCGAGCACCTCGAGCCGCGCCTCGCCGGCCGCGGGCAGCGAGAACGCCAGCACGCTCGAGCGCGACGCCGGGTTCGGCGAGGGCGGCGAAAGCGCCAGCGTCGCACCGGTCGCGGGCACGCTGGCGATCTGTCCCGAGGTCGCGTCGAACGTGACCGAGCCGGGCGGCAGCGTGCAGAGCAGGTCCGAGCCGAGCGGAAGGTCGGTCGCCGCCGAGAAGACGCGCACCTTGGGGAAGCTGAAGTCGTTGTCGCACACCCACAGTTCGCCGCGGTCGTTCAGCTCCGCGTCGGCGAGCACGTAGCCGCCGGGATTCCAGATGGTGCCGAGGACGGAGTCGGCGCTCGCGCTCCAGCTCTCCAGCCTGGTGTTGCCGGCGAGGTCCGCGACGATCGCCCACGACTTGCCCGCATCGCCCCAGACCACGTCGTCGACGTCGCCGCCGAGCCTCGCCTCGGTGATCGCGACGCCCGCGCTCTTCAGGGCCACGGGGTCGATCCACTCGATGCCGCCGTCGAGCGCGCCGAAGGCGCCCGCGCAGCCGATCAGCAGCCGGTCGCTCGCCGGGTCCCACTGGAACGCCGTGAAGGGATTGCGGAGCGTGAGCGCGATCGCCTGCACGCCAGGGCGCGCCGGATCGCAGTCGAGCAGCGTGTCGGCGCGCGTGTCGACGACCGCGACCAGCCCGGTGTCGGCGGGGGCGTAGCCGGCGTTGCGGTTCAGCCGCTCGATCGAGACGAACAGCAGCGGCCCCACCATCTCGAGCCGGTCCATCTCGGGCAGGCCGTCGGCGTCCGCGAACGAGGCGAGCGAGATCGTGCCGGTGTGCGCGCCCGTCGCGGGGTTCACGACCCAGAGGTCAGTGGCATCGAAGCGCGACACGTAGGCGTGCGTGGCGGAGGCGAAGGCGATGTCGTGGGGGTTGGATCCGTTGCCCACCGAGAACTGCAGCAGCGTCCCGCCGGTCGCGGGATCGATGACCTGCACGTTGTCGCCGCCGAAGCGGTTGACGACGTAGAGGCGGCCGCCGTAGTAGCGCATCGACGCGTCGTTGTTGACCGACGCGACGTCGCAGCTCGGCGTTCGCGGCGAGAGCGTCGACGTCGACAGGCTCCCGGTCGTGTAGTCGGTCTGGAACAGGAACGCACGCGTCTCGGCCGCCGCGGCGACGGAACCGGACGCGAGGAGCAGCGTGAGCACGACGAGCGGAGCGAGCGGGAAGCGGGTCATGAGGGCCTCCGAAGTGAGGGATCGAAACGGGCTTCGCAGGAGAAGAAGACGCTTCGACCGGGCAGCGGATAACCGGCGACGTCCTCGGCGCGCACGTCCCCGAGGTTCTTGCCTTCGAGCGTCCAGCGCAGCCGCCACGCGTCCAGCGACAGCGACGCGCCGGTCAGGGTGCGCGCCGGCAGTGGCTGGAAGTTGATGGGGTCGAGAAACTCGTCGCCGAGGTGGAGCAGGTCACCCGCGAGACGCCACGCGCCGAGCCGTGCCTCGAGCCTCAGCGCGGCCTGGCTCGCGGGGCGCAGCGGCAATCGCCGCCCGAAGTAGATGTTGGAGCGGTCGGTCTGGCGCGCATCGGTCCAGCCGCCCGAGCCGGTTGCGAGCAACCCGCGCCACGCGAGGTGCGCGCTTAGCTCGTCGCCCTGCAGCGTCGCGCGCGAGAAGTTGGTCGCGCGCACCGTGCGCTGCGCGGCCGGAACCCACGCGATCAGGTTGCGCTCATGCGTCTCGAAGTGCGTCCAGTCGGCCCCCGCGTCCCAGCCGCGCCCGCGCCCGCTCCATGCGAGCGTGCCGTCGCCACCCTCGCCGCTCTCGGGCAGGAGCTTCGGGTTGGCGGCGAGCACGAGCTGGTCGCCGAAGAGCTCGGCGAAGTCGGGCGCGCGCGCGGTGCGCGACCAGTTGCCGCGCGCCTCGAAGCGGAAGGGCAGCGTCAGGCGCGCACCGGCCTGCGGCTGCGTGAGCGTGCGCATCGTGTTGGCGGCGAGCGGCTGACCGGCGACGAGCGTCGCGCGGAGCCGATCGTCCTGCCGATCCGAGCGTTGGCCGGCCTCGAGCACGAGCCGCTCCGCGAGCAGGTGGAGCCGCACGGTGCCGTAGAGGCTCGACGAGCCGCGGTGACTCGCGGGCGGCACGGGCTCGCCGATCGTGGGCGGCGCGCCCTGAGCCTGCTCGTCGCGCAGCCCGCCGCCCGCCTCGCCGCTCACGAACCTCCATGCCGCGGGTGTCGCGAGCTCGAGGTTCGCGCCCAGGTCGGCGTCGCTCGTCGTGCCGTCCTGGCGGCCGATGTGCAGCTCGCCCTCAGGATCGCGAAAGCGCGAACGCTCGCCCGTCCGGGTGAGGCGCAGCGTCGCGCGCGGCCTCGCGGGATCGATCGCGCCCTCGGCTTCGAGCGCGAGCGAGCCACGCTCGAGCGAGAGGCGCGGGTTGGGCGCCTGCACGGCGCCAAGACCCGGCACGCCCTGCGCCTTGCGGAAGCCCTCCGCGCGCAGCGTGACGCGGCGATCGGGCCGCGGCTCCCACGTGACGCCGAGCAATCCGCTCGCCGAGTCGAAGCGGTCGTTGACGCGGGTCACGACGGCGTCGTCGTCGGGATTGAACGGCGTGCCGTTGTCGTCGAGGAAGCGATAGTCGCCCTTCGAGCCCGCGTAGCCGCCGTTGGCGAGCAGCGACCACGCGCCACGATGCGCACCGGCCGAACCGCTTCCCTCCCACGTCCCGAACGAACCGCCCGCGACGCGCAACGCGCGCGCGTCGGAGGCCTCGCGCGTGACGAGGTTCACCGCGCCGCCCGGCGTCGCGGTGCCGAAGCCGAGCGGCGCGACGCCGCGATAGACCTCGAGCCGCTCGAGCGAGGCGACGGGCAGATCGGCGAGGTTCACGACGCCGCGCGCGGCCGAGGTGAGTGGCGCGCCGTCGAGGAAGACGCTCACCTGCCCCGGCGCCGCTCCGCGCAGCGAGATCGTGCTGAACGCCCCGAGCCCGCCGTAATCGATCAAGCGCGCGCCGGGCACGGCGGCGAGCAGGTCATCCAGGCTCTCGAGCGCGCGCGTACTCTGCCCGACGCGCACGTCGGTGACCGATGCCGTCGGCATGCGCCGGCGCGCGTCGAGCCGCGCGCGTTCGGCCGCGACCTCGATCGGAGGCAGCGTGCGCACCGGGAGCGGGAGCGTGTCGGGCGAGGTCGCGGGGGACCCCGCCAGCGCCGCGAGCAGCAGCGAGTGAAGCAGTGGCTCGATCACGACGTCCTTCGCGCGCGAATCGAAGCGCCCCGCCCCCGCGAGATGGGTTCGCGGAAACGGGGCATGGAAGGCGCCGCGCACCGCGATCGCCCTCGCTCGGGGACGACGCGTGTTCCGTGGCTTCCGGGCAGGTTTCCTGACTCAGGGCGCCGAGCCTGCCGGCTCGAAGCGCGCTCGCCTTCCGGGTGACGCGAAGCTCACCCGTGGCATTCGAGCGCGACGCCCATCACAGTGGCGGGACCGTGCGGGATTTGCACCCGCTTCCCTCTTACCCCACGCGATGTGGGCACCTGGAAGATGTGCTGTGGAGCATGACCCGCGGCGTGCGCGCCGTCAACGGCCGATTGCACCCGTCGCCGCCGGCGCCCGCTCGACGCGCCGCGTTTGCGTCGTGCGCCTCGCTCCCGGTCAGCCGCGGGCTGCGAGCCGGCTCACGCGTGCGAACACCGCGTTCCACATCGCGCGCGTGAGCCTGCCGGTCTGCGTGTTCTGCCGGCTCGGGTGGAACGAGCTGACGAGCACGACGCCGTCCGGCAGCGTCGCCTCCGCGCCGTGCGCGAACGCGGGACGCTCGCGGGGCGAAAGCCGCGTCCACCAGCCGCTCGCCCTGAGCCACGCCTCGTGCCCGATCCGCCCGAGCGCGAGCACGACGCGCACGTCCCGCAGCAGGCGGATCTCATCGGAGAGCCAGGCGCGGCACGCCTCGAGCTCGCGCGGCAGCGGGCGGTTGCCGGGCGGCGCGCAGCGTGCCGCGGCGCCGATCCAGCAACCGCGGAGCACGAGGCCATCGTCCCTCGCGACGCTCCCGGGCTGGTTCGCAAAACCCGCCCGGTGGAGCGCGGCGTAGAGCCAGTCGCCGCTCGCATCGCCGGTGAACATTCGGCCGGTGCGGTTCGAGCCGTGCGCGCCGGGGGCAAGGCCGACGAGCAGCACGCGCGCGGCGGGATCGCCGAAACCCGGCACGGGCCGGCCCCAGTAGGTCTCGGCGCGATACGCGCGGCGCTTGACGCGCGCGACCTCGCGGCAGTGGGCGATGAGGCGTGGGCAGCGCTCGCACGCGACGATCGCGCGCTCGAGCGCGGCGAGCGTGCGTGGCCGGCGCCCGCTCAGCGCGCCCCCAGCCAGACCGCGCGGCGCACGGCCCGGCCGTCGGGCGACTCGAGCCGCACGAAGTAGAGCCCGGGCGGCGCCGCGCCGCCGCCGCTTCGCTCCCCGCTCCAGCTCAGCGTGAACGCGCCCGGGGGAACGTCGTGCGTCCAGACGAGCCGGCCCGAGGCATCGAGCAGCGAGAGCCGGCCGCGCCGCGGAAGCTGCGTCGAGAAGCGCAGCGCCCCGCGCCCGGGGTTCGCGCCGAGGCGTAGCGCGGCACCCGTCGTACCGGGCGGGCCGACGCCCGCACTCGGCGGAAGCGGCGCGCCCAGGCGCAGCAGGGTGAAGTCCCCGGGCGCGAAGCCGAGCGTGATGCTGCCCTGCGAATCGACCACCGCGGGCTCCCAGGCCGAGCCGTCATCGGCGAGCCGCGCCGCGCCGCGTCCCGGGGCGAGCGTCAGCGTGATGCTCCGGGCCGAGAGCGAGTCGGAGTTGGCGACGAACACGCACGGCACGCCGAGCGAGTCGCGGTACTCGCCGATCATGGCGCGACCCTCGACGGCGGCGAGGAGCGTGTCGGGCGCGAACGCCGGCCCGCCGGGCGGCGTCGAACCCGAGTACTCGACGCCCAGCCACGTCATGCCGGCGAGCGTGTTGCCGATCGGCGCGAGGTGCGCGTCGATCGTGCGCACCGTGTCGTAATTCGCGGTGCGCAATCCCGTCCCCCACGCGATCATCGCAGGCTGCCAGTCGTAGTACGGATCCGGCGCCGGCGTCCAGTACGTGAAGACGCCGATCCCGCGCGCGCCCCACGCCACCCACTGCGCCATCTGCCAGCGCAGCATGCCGTCGGTCACGTGGCGGAACCAGCCGTGCTCGGTGTACTGGACGACGCCCCAGAACGGCAGGTTGTTCTCGCGCGCGATCGCGGCCAGCGTCGCGATGTTGAGCACGATGAGGTTCGCATCGCCGCCCCACGAGAAATCATACTGCGAATTGCACAGCACGCTGGGGTGTGTCGCGCTCACGAACTGGCGGACGTAGGAGTCCAGCGCGCCCGTCGAACCCGCGTAGTAGCCGAGCGGCCGCAGGTTGTTCCACGCCGGGTGCACGTGATCCGCCACGCGAAGCACGAAATACCAGACGCCGAGCTGGGCGAACGTGCTCGTGTCCGGCTCGTCGCCCAGGTAGTAGCCGAGGAACGCCGGATCGTGCTCGTAGGTGTTCGCGATCGTGTCGGCGAACGCGATGCCCGCGGGTCCGGCCACGCGGATCGAATCGAGCCGGCCATCGAGCAGCAGGTTGCGCACGCCGTTCGGCCGTGAGGCGTCGAGCCGTGCGAGGTTGTCCGAGACCGCGCCGGAGTCGTCGGGCGCGAGCACGGTGAGGTTGAAGCCGGCGTTCGCGAGCTCCGCGTAGTGGTAGGTGTCGGTCTGGGCAAGCGGCGGACTCTGCCAGCCGAAGAGCGCGAAGCGCGGCCACGGCGCGGGCGTGGCCACGAGCCCGCTGTCGGGATTTGGCACGCGCGTGATGGCGTGGGCCGGCGCGGCCGCCCCCGCGAGCAGCAGGACGAGGGCGACCGCGCGGGCGGGGGCGAGGGTCGGCGTCAGGGGCATCGGCATGGGTCTGGAGCAGCGCACGGCCAGCGCAGCAGCCAATGAGTTTGCGGTGCGCGCGTGCGAACCGCAAGCGGGCGGCGGAACGCGCGCCGGCCCGCGATCGCGTCGCGGTGGTCCGGGCGCATGGCTCGGACGCGCGACGCGCGCCGGCCCGCGATCGAACCGCGGCGCCGCGCGCTTCGCTCAGTGCCCGCCCAGCCAGGCGAGCCGGCGGATCGTGACGCCGCCCGGATCCTCGAGCCGCGCGAAGTAGATGCCCGGGACGGCGCTGCCGCCATCATCGCGCTCGCCGTGCCACGTAATCACGCCGCTCGCGGGCGGACGCGGCGCCGACCACACGCGCCGTCCCGCCAGGTCGAGCAGCGTGAGCCGCGCGCCGCTGGAGACGCGCGCGAACGAGAAGCGCACCGCGTCGCGCGCCGGATTGGGCGCGAGCACGAGTCCGGGAGGCTCGCCTGCGGCGAGCGAATCGACGAGCCCCGAGAAGCGCAGCAGCGCGAAGTCGCCGGCATCGAGCGCGAGGGCGACGCGGCCGTCGGGGCCCGGGGCGAGGTCGTCCCAGCCCGAGCCGTCGGCGCGCAGCCTCGCGACCGCGCGCCCCCCGCCGGGACGGAGCGCGAGCATCTGCGGCGCGAGCGAGTCGGCGTTCGCGACGAGCACGCACGGCGCACCCAGCGAGTCGGCGAAGAAGCCGAGCGTCGCGCGCCCGGCGAGCGCGGCGACCGGATCGCCCGGCTCGAACGGCGTCCCGCCCGCGGGCGAGCTGCCGGCGTACTGCGTCGCGAGCCATTGCATTCCCGCGAGCACGTTGCCCAGCGGCGCGACCTCGAGGTTCACCGCGCGGCCCATGTCGTAGAGCGGCGTGCGCGCGCCGCTCCCCCACGCGATCATCGCCGGCTGCCAGTCGTAGTTGGAGTCCGGCGCGGGCGTCCAGTACGTGAACGTGCCGATGCCGCGCGCGCCCCACGCGAGCCACTGCCCGACCTGCCAGCGCAGCATGCCGGCGCTCACCGCGCGGTAGTCGCCGTGCTGGACGAGCAGCACGATGCCCCAGAACGGCAGACCGTGCTCGCGCGCGACCGCGGCGAGCGTGCCGATGTTCTCGGCCATCTGGCCGCGATCGCCATTCACGAGGAACTCGTAGTGGTCGTCGCAGAGCACGACAGGCTGCGCCGCCGCGACGTACGCCTCGAGGTAGGCGCGGAAGTCGGCGACGCTCGCGAACGCGGCGCGCCCGAGCAGGTTGTTCCATCCCGAGTGGGTGGGATCGCGCTCGCGCAGGATGCCGAAGAGCTCCGCGAGCCGCGGGAACCCGGACGCTGCGGGCTCGTCGCCCAGGTACCAGCCGGCGAAGGCCGGGTCGTCGCGATAACGCGCGACGATCGAGTCGGCCAGCAGCAGCGACGCCGGATCGGATCGCGTCACGCGATCGAGCTGCTGATCGAGCAGCAGGTCGCGCACGCCCCATGGTCGCGTGTACGCCAGGCGCGCGAGGTTGTCCGCGACGCGCCCCGAGTCCTCCCATGCGAGCACGGTCAGGTTGAAGCCCGCGTTCGCGAGCTCGGCGTAGCGCGTCGCCGTCGTCGACTCGCGCGGCGGGCTCACCCAGCCGAAAAGCGCGAAGCGCGGCAGGCCCGGCGGCGTCGAGATGGCGGTCCGGGCTGCGTCCATGGCCGCGACGCGACCCGCGCGCGCCGGCGCGTCGCCGTGCGCGGGCAGCGTGACCAGGAGCCCCGCGAGCGCGGCCCACGTTCCCACGCGCACGCCGTTCACGCCTTTCCTGACATCGTCTTGAAGTCCGATACCCGATCCACTAGCTTGCCCCGGTGCGCGAGCGATTGCGCGGCCTCCTGATCGGAGGCCGCAAGAATCTCCTGGACCCCGGAATCCACCACCAACTCGCCCTGATCGCCTTCTTCGCCTGGGTCGGCCTGGGGGCAGACGGATTGTCGTCTTCCTGCTATGGGCCGGAGGAGGCCTTCAAGGCGCTCAACGGCCACATCTACCTGAGCCTGTTGGTGGCGGCGGCTGCGGTGGTCACCGTGTTCGTGATCAGCGCCAGTTATTCACAGATCATCGAGCTATTCCCCACGGGCGGCGGCGGCTATCTGGTCG
>DATJXF010000069.1:0-3670 GCA_035500415.1 Candidatus Acidiferrales bacterium
CCAGCGCCTCCTGCAGATCCTGTCGGGGATCAAGGTGATCAAGGCCTTCGGCGCCGAGGCGGCCGAGGAGAAGGCCTTCGGCCGCGAGAACCAGCGCCTGTTCCGCCGCAGCATGAAGGTCGTGAAGAACCGGGTGTGGTCGCGCTCGTCGGTGGAGGGCGTCTCCAACGTGGCGGGCATGCTCGTGCTCGGCCTGGGCGCCGGGCTGGCCCTGCGCGGGAGCTGGGGCCTCACGGCCGGCTCGCTCACCGCCTTCATCACGGTGATGATCACCGCGCAGCGCACGACGCGCGACCTCACCAAGGCGTGGACGCAGCTGCAGGACGCCCTGCCCTCGGCGGAGCGCTACTTCGAGCTCCTGGACCGCCCGTCCGAGCGCTCCGACCCGCCCGACGCGGTGCGCATCGACGGCCTGCGGCGAGGCATCCGCATCGACAAGGTGGGCTTCTCGTACGGCCGCGAGCCCGTGCTGCGGGACGTCTCGCTCGACGTCCGTGCCGGCGAGGTCGTCGCGCTGGTCGGGCGGACTGGCGTCGGCAAGACCACGCTCGCCGATCTGCTGCTCCGCTTCTACGAGCCCGATTCCGGCTCGATCGAGCTCGACGGCGTCGATCTGCGTCGCATCGCCCGCGACTCGCTCCTGGCGCAGGTGGCGGTGGTCACCCAGGAGCCGTTCCTGTTCGACGGCTCGATCCGCGACAACATCCGCTACGGGCGCCCGGGCGCGAGCGACGCCGAGATCGAGGCGGCCGCGCGCGCCGCCCACGTCGACGAGTTCGTCACCGCGCTCCCCGACGGCTACGACACCGAGGTGGGCGAGTCGGGCGCGCGGCTCTCCGGCGGCCAGCGCCAGCGGGTCACCATCGCGCGCGCGCTGCTCAAGAACCCGGCGCTCCTGATCTTCGACGAGGCGACCAGCTCGCTCGACGCCAAGAGCGAGCGGCTGGTGCAGGACGCCATCGACAAGCTCCTCACCGACCGGACGGTGATCGTGATCGCCCACCGGCTCTCGACGATCCGGCACGCGGACAAGATCGTCGTGCTCGAGAACGGGACCGTCTCGCAGCTCGGGACGCACGACGAGCTGCTCGCTACGCCGGGGCTCTACCGCGAGCTGATCGGCCTGCAGGGCGAACGGCGCGCGCGGCCTCCCGAGCCCTAGCTGATGAACTTCGCTCGCCTCCGGCTCGCTGCGCGTCGGCCGACTCTCGAGTCGGCCTCCTAGCCGAGCGCGCTCGCGTAGAGCGCGGCGACCTCCTCTGCGAGCCGCGCGGGCGCGAAGCACGCCTCGGCGCGGCGGCGGGCGGCGGCACCCATCAACCGACGCTCCTCGGCGTTGGACAGCAGGCGCTGCCACGCCGCCGCCAGCGCCTCGGGCGTCTCGGCGGCCACGAGCCCCGTCTCACCGTCGGCGACGATCTCGGGCAGCGCGCCGCGCCGCGTGGTCACCGCCGGGATCCCGCACGCCGCGGCCTCGAGCAGCGCGCGGCAGCTCGGGTCCGAGCCGGGGACGAGGAGCGTGAAGACGTCGATCGCGCGCAGCACGTCGCCGTAGTCGTCGCTCCGGTAGCCGGCGAACACGACCCGGTCGGCGATGCCGAGCCGCTCGGCCGGCCGCTCCGCCAGCTCCGCGCGCCGCGTGCCGCGCCCGATCACGAGCAGGCGCGCGGCGGGATCGCGCTCGAACAACCGGGCGGCCGCCTCGAGCAGGAGGTCGAAGCGGCGGTGCGGCTGTACCCGCGCCGCGATCCCGACCACGCGGTGGCCGGCCTCCAGCCCGAGTCCGCGGCGCACCGCCGGATCCGGCGGGCCCGCGCGAAAGCGCGCGACGTCGACCGCGCCGAAGTGGCCGGCGATCGCGCGCCCGCCGCGCAGCGCAGCGTAGCGGAGCGCAGACGCGGGGGACGGACACAGGACGGCGTCGGCGCCCGGCCCGAAGAGCCAGCGATTCCACGGCCGCGGTGCGATCGGGTCGGCGCTCGCGACGCTGCGCACCAGGCGGGGGCTCCGCGGCCTCCGCGCGCCGGCCGCGCGCAGCGCGAGCACGTGGTCGCGCGTGTGCCAGCAATGGACGACGTCGACGCCGCGTGAGGCCACGTGCGCGCGCAGTCGGGCCGCGTCGGCCCGATCGCGCAGCCAGCGCGCGCCGCGCCCGCGCGAGAGCGCGAGCGCAGGCGGCAGTCCGGCGGCGCGCGCCTCGCCTGCGAGCGAGCGAGCGGCGCCCGGCGGCGCCTCGGGGCAGGCGAGCTCGACCTCGATGCCGCGCTCGCGCAGCGCCAGCGCGAGCTGCAGCATCGGCTCGGCGGGGCCCGTCCACTTCCAGTCGCCGGTGAGCTGCAGGACGCGCAGCCCGCGCTCCCTCATCGTCCGCGCGTCTTCTCCCGCAGCTTCACGTGCTTGGCGAAGACGTAGAAGGCCGAGGTCGCCGCGATCACGAAGCCCGGCCAGCCGTCGCGGAAGCCCTGCTTCCAGAGCCAGCACTCGAGGAACTTCGCGGGCGGATGCGCGAGCGCGCGCGCCAGCGAGAAGCGCCGGCCCGACTCCGCCCACTCCGCGGCGACCACGTCGGAGAAGCGCTGCGCGGTGCGCAGGTGCTCGGCGAAATCGCCGTAGGTCAGGTGGACGAGCTCCGCGTCGAGGCGCGCCACCGGCCCCTCGGCGGCCACGCGATCGTGCGGGCCGCGGGCGAGGAAGCGCCCCCGGCCGCGCCGGAACAGGCGCAGCTTCCAGTCCGGGTACCAGCCGCCGTGATCGATCCAGCGGTCGAGATAGAAGGCGTGGCGCCGCACCTCGAAGCCCGCCAGCGCGGGGTCCGAGGCGATCGCCGCGCGCGCCGCATCGCGCAGCGCCGGGGTGCAGCGCTCGTCGGCGTCGAGGTTCAGCACCCAGTCGCCGGTGGCCTGCGCCAGCGCGAAGTTCTTCTGGTCGGCGATGCCCGTCCAGGCCCGCTCCAACACGCGGGTCGCGTGCTTGCGCGCCAGCTCGACCGTGCGGTCGCTGCTGCCCGAGTCGACCACGACGATCTCGTCACACCACGCGACGCTCTCGAGGCACTCCGCGATGTGCCGCTCCTCGTCCTGGCAGATCACCAGGGCGGACACCGAGGGCCGGCTCACCCGCGGACCCGCTCGACCGAGTGCACGCCGCGCACCTTGCCGATCTCCTTCATCACCGCGTTCAGCGAGCGCAGGTCGGCGACCCACAGGTCGAACTCGTGCACGGCGGTCTGGTCGTCGGTGGTGCTGATCTGGGCGGCGCCGATGTTGACCCCGGCGCTCGAGATCGACTTGGTGATGCGCGCCAGCACGCCGGGCTGATCGACGGAGACGATGCGCACGCGGATCTGGCGCGGGATCGTCGACTTCGGCTCCCACGCGACCGCAATGCAGCGGTCGCGGTCGAGCGCGAAGGTGTGCGGGCACTCGCGCACGTGCACGGTGACGCCGCGCCCGCGCGTGACGAAGCCGACCACGTCGTCGCCCGGCAGCGGCGCGCAGCAGCGCGCGAAGCGCACCATCACGTCCGACTGCCCGCCGACGCGCACGCCGGCGGCGGCGCTGCGCGGGCGCCGCAGGCTGCGACGCGCGCGCGCCGGCGCAGCCGGCTCGGGCGCCACGCCCCGCAGCGAGCGCACCAGCTCGGGCGCCGAGAGGCGCCCGTAGCCGACCGC
>DATJXF010000070.1:0-3730 GCA_035500415.1 Candidatus Acidiferrales bacterium
GAGGTCGAAACCCACGCGTTGGCGGGCATCCACCTTGATATTCAGCGTGGCGAGTACATCTCGATCGCCGGGCCCTCGGGCTGCGGCAAGTCGACGCTGCTCTCGATCCTCGGGCTGCTCGATGCGCCGACCTCGGGCCAGTACTGGCTCGACGGCAAGCCGGTCCAGACGCTCGACCTGCCGCGGCGCGCGCGCCTGCGCAATCGCGAGATCGGCTTCATCTTCCAGAGCTTCAACCTGATCGGCGACCTGACGGTCGCGGAGAACGTCGAGCTGCCGCTCACGTATCGGGGCATGGGAGCGGCCGAGCGCCGCCGCCGCGTCGGCGAGGCGCTCGAACGCGTCAGCATGGCGCACCGCGCGCGGCACCTGCCCGCGCAGCTCTCGGGCGGCCAGCAGCAGCGCGTCGCGGTGGCGCGCGCACTCGCGGGCGATCCGGTGATCCTGCTCGCCGACGAGCCCACGGGGAACCTCGACTCCGTGAACGGTGAAGCCGTGATGGAGCTGCTGCGCGACATGCACCAGCAGGGCTCCACGATCGGCATGGTGACGCACGATCCGCGCTTTGCGCGCTACGCCGACCGCACCATCCAACTGTTCGACGGCCGCGTCGTCGACGAGAACCGCTCGCGTCGCTGACGCGCGGAGGGCCCCATGGACGTGCTCATCCAGGACGTGCGCTACGCGCTCCGCTCGCTCGGCCGCGCGAGGGCGTTCACCGCGGTCGTGATCGTGGTGATGGGACTGGGCATCGGCGTCAACGCGCTGCTCTTCAGCCTGCTCTACGGCGTGCTGCTGAGGCCGTGGCCGCTGCCGCAGAACGAACGCGTCTGCGCGGTCGAAACCACCGAGCCCGCGCGCGGCCTCGACGAGATGGGGCTGTCGTGGCAGGACTTCTCGGACCTGCGCGCGCGCCAGAAGTCGTTTTCGTCGTTTGGCGGGTACTGGCAGGTGCAGACGATCGTCACGATCGATCGCGACCCCGAGAGGTTCGACGGCCTGAGCATCACGTCCGACCTGCTGCCCGCGCTCGGCGTGCTGCCCGTGCTCGGCCGGAACTTCACGCACGACGAGGAGATCTGGGGCCGCAACTGGAACCAGGTCATCATCAGCGACCGCATCTGGCGCCAGCGCTTCGGCGGCGATCCTCACGTCCTCGGCCGCACGCTCCGCCTGAACGGCCGCACGCGCGCGATCGTCGGCGTGCTGCCGCCCGATGTCCGCTTCCCGGAGACGCAGGACTTCTTCATCCCCGCCGGGTTCGACGCGGCGAGCGACGTGCGCACCGACAACCTCCTGGAAGGCATCGGGCGTCTCGCGCCGGGCGTGACGATCACGCAGGCGCGGGCCGAGATGAGCGCGCTCATGAACGCGATCGCCCGCGACCATCCCGAGATGAAGGGCTTCGGCGTGAGCGTCGTCAACGCTCAGGACCGCTGGGCGCGCAACGTGCGCGCGATCATGATGACCATGCTCGTCGCGGTCGTGTTCGTGCTGCTCATCGCGTGCGCCAACGTCGCGAACCTCATGCTCGCGCGCGGCGCCGGGCGCCGGCGCGAGATCGGGATGCGCATGGCCGTGGGCGCGACGCGCGGCCGCATCGTGCGCCAGCTCGTGACCGAGAGCGTGCTGCTCGCGGGCTTCGGCGCGCTGCTCGGGCTCGTCCTCGCGCACTACGGGCTGCTGCTCGTCGCGCGCGCGATCCCGATGGAGAAGCCCTACTTCATGCGCTTCGACCTCGGCGGGCCGGTGCTGCTGTACACGCTCGTCGTCACCGTCGTCGCGGCCGTGGCGTTCGGGCTCGCGCCGGCGATCCACGCGGCCGACGCGCGCCTCATCGAAGCGCTGCGCGAAGGCAGCGTGCAGAGCGGCTCCTCGCCCTCGCAGCGCCGGATGCGCAACGCCCTCGTCGTCGCGGAGATCGCGCTCTCGCTCGTGCTCCTCGTGGGCGCCGGGCTCATGATTCGCACGGTGCAGCGCTTCGAGCACGCGGGCGAGTCGCTGCGCACGGACGGGCTCGTCACCGGCCACGTGCTGCTGCCGATCGCGACGTTCCCGGGTGATGCCGACCGCACGCGCTTCTTCCGATCGCTCACGGCGCGGCTGCGCGAGCTGCCCGGCGTCACCGAGGTCTCGGGAGCCTCGCAGCTGCCGCTCAGCCGCAACAACAGCAGCATGAGCGTGCTCACACCCGGACACGAGGATCCCCACCGCGCGCTCATCGCGAACATCGTGTTCGACCTGCCCGGCAGCCTTGCGATGCTCGGCATCCCCATGATCGAGGGCCGCGAGATCTCGGCGGCGGACGACGAGCACTCGCGCCGCGTCGTGGTCGTGAGCCGTTCGCTCGCGACGCGGCTCTGGCCGAACGGCGACGCCCTCGGCCAGCGGCTCAGGTTCGCGGGCGAGCCCGACTCGCTCGGCTGGCGCACGGTGGTCGGCGTGTGTTCGGACATGGTGCAGAACGTCGAGGCCACCCCGGCCCGCGGCAGTGACGCGCGCTACGCCGTCTACGTCGCGGAGTACCAGCAGCCCGACCAGTACCTGGGCATCCTCGTCCGCTCGCGCGGCGGCGAGAAGCCCGGCGCGGACGCGCTGCGGCGCGCGGTGCACGACCTCGACGCGGACGTCGCGGTGACCGAGTTGCGCTCGCTGCGCGAGGAGCTGCGCTTCGCGCTCTGGCTCAAGCGCTTCTTCGCCGGGCTGATCGGGATCTTCGGATCGACCGCGCTCGTCATCGCGGCAGTCGGGCTCTACGGCGTGATGGCCTACTCGGTGAGCCAGCGCACGCAGGAGATCGGCATCCGCATGGCGCTCGGCGCCGATGCGGCGGGCGTGCAGCGGATGGTCGTCGGCAACGCGCTGCGCCTGACCGCCATCGGCGTGGCGATCGGGCTCGCGGGGGCATTGGCGGTCACGCGCTTCATGACCGCGGGCATCCAGGGCGTGAGCCCGACCGACCCGCCGACATTCACGCTCGTCACGCTGCTGCTCGTGGGATCGGGCCTGATCGCGGCCTGGGTGCCCTCGATCCGCGCAACGCGCGTGGATCCGATGCGCGCGCTGCGGGCGGAGTAGGAACCGGCAGCCCGCGCCGGCTGCGGCATTTGCAGCCCGCTGACGCCCGCGGGCCCACGCTCGTGCTAGCCTTTCGGGATCGCACACAGCGCGGCACGCGCATGGGTCGGCTTTTTGGAGGCAGGGTACGTGAGCAGCTCGAGCGCTCGAATCCTGACGCTGGCGTGGGGGGTCGCGGTGAGCGCTGCGGCGTTCTCTCCGGCCGGACCCGCGGCCGCGTCGTCGCGAGCCGTCGAGCGGCGGATCGCCGAGACGCCCGGGCCCGCGTCGCCCCGCTTCACCTGAGCGCCGTACGCGGTCCCGTCGGGGCCGGTCGTCGACTCGGAGTTCGCGCTCTTTCACCTGCAGCGCGCGCTGTGGGATCCGGTCGATCCCGAACTCCTCGGCTCGCTCGCGGACTCGCTCCACTTCCGCGTGAACGGCGAGGTGTACCGGTTCGCGAACGAGCGCGACCTGCGCCGCTTCGTGCAGGCGCCCGAGCTGTGGTGCGGACTGCTGCGCGATCCGGTCACGGGCGCGCGGTTCTGGCCGTCGTCGCACTCGCCGCAGGCCTACTGGGTCGGCGGCCCGTACTTCTTCACCAGCGATTCGACCAAGGCGCGCTTCGTGGACGCGCCGCACCAGTACGAGGTCGTGCGGGCGCTCTGATCGT
>DATJXF010000071.1:0-11371 GCA_035500415.1 Candidatus Acidiferrales bacterium
CGACGGGCGTAGTCCGCCAGCACCTCGCCGAAGAATCCGGCATCGTGACCGAGGAACTGGATCGCGCGGGCCCGCCGGTCGAGCGCGGCGCGCTCCACCTGCCACAACAGCGCGCGCCCGACCTCGGCGTCGCGTTCGCGCACGATCAGCTCGCACAGCCAGCAGACGCCGTCGCGTTCCGCGGTCACGGCGAGTCCCAGCATCACGGAGCCATCCGCGACCGCGTGGAAGAGGAACGTCGTGTCCGGATTTGCGACGTAGCGCCAATCGAGGTACTCGCGATCCTTCCAGAGGCTCACGACCTCCTGGGACCGGCAGGCGTCCCAGAGCGCGTCGTACCCCTCGGGCACCTCGGACCCGGTCGAGAGACGGAGCCGGCCACCCGTGCGGCGCTCGCGCGCCAGCCGCCAGCGTGCGGCGAACCGCGACGGCGCCCCCGCGAGCCTCGCCGCGAGTCGCGGCACGCCGCGCTGTTCGAGCGCGCGGCCGAGGTCGAGCGGGCGGCGACGGAGCACGGGGTACGCGATCCGCTCCCAGCCGAGCGAGCGCACGAAGCCGGGATAGGACGACGCGTTCGGGAACGCAAAGACGGCCGCACCCCCGGCCTGCCGGAACCTCTCGATGCAGTCCCGGCCCGCGCTCTCGAAGATGCCCTGCCCCCAGTACGGGCGACGCACCACCAGATCGAGCGAGTGGCCCGCGAGCACGGGCCGGCCGAGCACGTTGAGTTTCACCGGCATCAGCACGTGGTTGCCGACGATGGCGTCGTCGCTCCGCCGTCGCGCCAGCGTGATGAACGGGCCGCCGTAGGGGTTGCGTCCGAACTTCCACGTCCAGTGCGCGAGCGAGCGCTGGCGCCCGAACTCCTCGTTGAACATCGCGAGGATGCCGTGCTCGTCTCCGGGCCGATAGGGCTGGAGCGTCCAGTCGGCGTGCGTCCGTTCGGTCGGGCTCATGCGCGAGTGCGGTCCGGTGGCGCGAGGCGCGCAAACTCGCCGATGGCGAGGTCGAGGAACGCCTCGGCCCGCCCCGCGGTCCCGGCCAGCGTGTACGCATGGTAGAGGTTGCGGTTCTCGCAGAAGTGGACGAAGTCGTCCACCTTCATGGCGGCCTCGTATTGCAGCAGCGCACGCTCCAGCAGCGCCCCCGCCGCGGTCACGTCGCAGTAGCGGTTCGCCGGCACCAGCCCCCAGACTTCGTACTGGAGCACGCGGGTCTGCGGCGGCAGGACCCCGCACGCGTGCGCGAAGATCCGGTTCAGGGTGGCGTGGTCGGGATGTGCGTCGGCGAGGAACGGGGTGAAGACGAGTCGGGGCTGGAGCCGGACGAGCAGCGCTTTCATCTGGTCGACGAGCGCTCCGGTGCAGCGGAAGTTTCCATTGTCCTCGCGCCAGTAGACGACGTCATGGAATCCCATCGTCCTGCCGACCTCGGCGGCCTCGCGCAGCCGCAGCGAGCGCCGGACCTCCACCGGCAGGCCCAGGAGTGAGGCGCCTTCCGAACCGTCCGTCGCCTGGAGCACGGTGACGCGTGCGCCGGCGGCGACCAGCGCCGCGAGCGTGCCTCCGCAACCGATGATCTCGTCGTCCGGATGCGGCGCGAGCACGAGCGCGTTCTGTCCCGCAAACTCCGCCGTGGCGAGCGGGCGCGGCGCGTCCACGCGCAGGCCGGCGTGAGCGCGCCGCCACGCTTCGCGGGCCTCGAGGAACGCGCGACTCGCCGTCTCGTAGAGCCGCACGTGCGCATCGCGCGCGGGGAACGGCCGGCCCGCATCCGCGCCCAGGAGGCTCGCCGCCTTGCGTGCTTCGACGACGTACTCGCCCGTGAACGGCGCGGGCGATCCGGCCGCCGGACGACAGCGGACGTCGAAATAGCCGAGCGGCGCGAGCATCGCGAGGAACTGCCGCACGCGGTAGCGGCGGCCCGCGAACGGCCGCGGTGCGGGTGGGGCGAGTCGGAGCGCGCGGCTCATGGAGCGGCGTAACTGCAATGCGGCGCGAGCGGCGAAAAATGGCCAGCGATCCGGCAGTCCCAGCGCGAGCAGATTCGGCACCGAGCAGACCAGCGCGCCGCCTGCCTCGAGCAGACCGTGCACCCGTTGCAGCAGCCAGCGATCCCATTCGTACTCACCGATCGGCCCGTCGAGCGCGGCGAGCCCGAACACGCCCTCGCCGTGCTCGAGGCGGTCGGGGTCATCGCAGCGGGTCACCTGCCAGCCGGCTGCCGCGAGCTCGTCGGCCGGGGCCCCGGCCCCCATGGCGAGCGCGCGGGCGCCAGGACGCGGGGCGTTCCGCGGGACGGGCCCGAGCATTCCCTGCCTCACGACTCGTCGTCTCGCCTGCCTGCCTTCGCCACTTTGGCCCCCCGGCTGCCGGACACCCGAACCCCCCGGCTCACAGCCGATCGGACGCTAGCACACGCATCGCAGGCCGGCGAAGCGATGGCGGCTCGCCAGGGCATGCCTCCCGGGCTCAGCACACTGCCTGACCTGCGAGTGCGGTGACGCCAAATCCCCGCAGACGAGCAACGGGATTCGTTGCAGCACGATGACACGCGACCTAGAGTTAAATTTCACACGCGGGCAGAAACCTGCCCCGGATCGTTGCCGACGTCGAGCTGACGCGGAGGACCGGGCAATCCTGGACAGGAGGTGCCCCATGAAGCGCGGAGTACTACTCGTGATCGCGTTGATGTTGTTCGCAAACGGGACGTGCCTCGCTTATACCACCCCCCCGCTCTATCTCTTCCAGCTGCCGCTGGGGCGGGTTTCACAGTTCGCCGAGACATCGAGCGGCATCATCCTCGCCCCTTCGTTGGAAGGGCATGTCGTCTACCTGTGCACCGAGACCGGCACCGTCGTGGGTCAGTTCGGAGCTTTCGCGGGCGCGACCGGCGTCGCCGTCGACAACCTGGGCAACATCTACGTGGCCGACCAGACCAGCAATCGCATCGACAAGTACGGGCCCGGTCTCAACCCCATCAATAGTTGGGGCTCGGCCGGCGCAGGACCGGGCCAGATGAGCGCGCCAACCAATCTGGCGTTGTCCCCGGACTTCTCAAGACTCTACGTCGCGGAGCTGCTCAATTCGCGGGTCTCCGTCTTCAAGACCGATGGCACGTTCCTGTTCTCTTTCGGAGTCCCCGGCATGGCGTCGGGTCAATTCAACTACCCGTTCAGCATCGTGACCGATCCGACGACCGGCGACTTGTTCATCACGAACGAGCTCAACAATCGCGTCGATCGGTGGTCGGGGAGCGGAACCTACATCTCGTCGTTCGGGTCCGCGGGCTCCGGGCCCGGCCAGTTCAGCTATCCGGTCGGCATCGGCATCGAGATGTCCACGGGCGACCTGTTCGTCACGGATCAGCTCAACAACCGCGTCGAAAAGCTTACGCAGGGTGGCGCCGAGATCTACGACTGGGGAACGTACGGTCCGGGCAACGGCCAGTTCTACAATCCCTGGTCGGTGTTCGTGACCCAGGCGGGCTACATCTGGGTGGGCGACACGTACAACTATCGCGTTCAGGTATTCGACCCCTCCTATGCGACGCCCGCGAAGACGTTGACGTGGGGCGCGCTCAAGGCGTCCTACCGCTGATCGAACGAGCCTTTCACGCGCGCAGGATCGAGCGGCCACCGTCTGGCGTGCGGCGGCCGCCCGGCATTTCGGGACGATCGCGCGACCGGGTCCCGAGGGCTCAGGGCTGCCGCTGCGCGAGCAACAGCCGGTTGTGACGGCGGTCCCGCCCGGCACCGGCCGCAAGCAGCATGCGATCGAGCGCGAGCAGCAGCGCGGGCGCGCGATTGAGGAACCGCCAGGGCCCGAGGTTCGAGTTGAGGAGCACGTGCGTGGGCGAGAGCGGGGCGCAGGTGAAGTGAGCCCTCGCATCGAGCACGGCGCGGTATCGCGCGAGCGAGCGCATGCGGTTGTGCTCGGCGAGCCCGGGCGCGTCCTCGAATTGATCGGTGACGAGCAGCAGCCCGCCCGGCGCAACCGCGTCGGCGAGCCGGGCGAGCGCGGCCTCGAACCGCGCGTCGTCGGTGACGTGATAGAGCACGTCGAACACGTTGACCAGGTCCCACGTGCCTTCCAGTGCGACCTCGCTCACGTCGGCGTGCAGGAACGTCGCCCGGGGATGGCGCTCACGCAGGCGGGCGATGCTCGTCTCGGCGATGTCGATGCCGGTGTAGATCGCGCCCCGGCCCACGTAGTACTCCGTCCAGAATCCCGTGCCGCAGCCCACGTCCAGCACGCGCCGGCCGCGCGGATCGAACCGCGCCGCGGCGAGCGCGCGATCGAGCACCTCGCGGCGAAGCGCGTAGCACGCGCGGTTGTAGGCCGCGCTCATCGACGTCTCGCCCGTGCCGCGCAGGTCGAATTGCTCGGCGAGCCGCTGCTCCCAGAACTCCCGAGGCCGGTACGTCACGCGCGCCCCCGATAGAGCCGGTGCCGCTCCGCGTATCGCCCGACCGCATCGGGCACGAGGTAGCGCAGGCTGCCGCCAGCGCGGGCGCGGGTGCGCACCGCGCTCGAGGAGAGCTCGAGCGTTGGATTGCCGAGCCAGCGCACCCCGAGGCCGCCGCGCGCCCAGCGGCCCGCGCGCGTGCGCCGCGCACCCGGCCGGCCCGCGACGGCGATCGCGGCGAGCCGCGCGATCGCCCCGGGCTCGCGCCACGTGCCGAGCGTTGCGAACATGTCGGCCCCGACCAGCAGCCAGAGTTCCGCGCGTGGATGTCGTCGCGCGAGCGCGCGCAGGGTGTCGACGGTCCACGACGGGCCGGCGCGGCGCGCCTCGAGCGTCTCGACCGCGAACGCCCGGTTGCCGCGCACCGCGAGGCGCGTCATCGCGACACGGTCGCGCACCGGCGTCGCGGGCGCGCGCTTGTGCGGCGGTGAGGCGGCCGGAACGAACAGCACGCGCGCGAGCCCGAGCTCGTCGCGCGCCCACTCGGCGACCGCGAGGTGGCCGACGTGCGGCGGATCGAAGCTGCCGCCGAAGATGCCGATGCGTTCCGGGCGGCCGAGGCGGCTCACGGCTGGAACGGCGTGGTCGTCGTCGGCGTCGGGGACTGGGGCGGCGGAGCGCCCGGCTCGACCGTGCGGTGACGCCGCGCCTTGACGTCGCCCTCGGGCGGCCACTTCTCGACCTTCGCGCGCATGGCCGCCGCGCGCAGCGCGAGTGGCTCGCCCTTGTGGTCGTTCTCGAGGTCACCGAGCAGCGTGAGCGCCGAGTCGCGCTTGCCGAGCCGGGCGTCCGCGACCGCGAGCCCGATCACCGCGTCGCCGTAGGACGGCGTGTCGGCGTAGGACTCGATCACGTTGCGGAAGTAGAAGCGCGCCGGCTCGTACAGCTTGAGCTTCACGTAGACGTCGCCGTTCCTCCACAGCTTCGCCGCGAGCCGCTCGCGACAGTTCGCGATGCCCTGCTTCGCCTCCGGCGCCCACGGGTCGTCGGGGGAGTCGCGGACGAAGCTCTCCCACTGCTTGAGCGCGCGCAGCGTGAACTCCTGGTCGAAGTCGTAGTCGCGCGACTGGCCGTAGAGCGCCTGGCCGAGCCGGAAGGCGGCGGCGGTCGCGCTGTCGCTCTCGGGATAGTCGTGGGCGATCCGCTCGAACTGGGTCTCGGCGTTCGCATACTCCTTCTGGCCGAGGTAGGCGAGTCCGAGCAGGTAGACGGCCTGGTCGATGTCGGCGTTGCCCGTTCCCGTCGTCGCGTAGTTGCTCAACAGGTCGATCGCCAGCGAGTAGTCGTGCTGGTCGTAGAGCTGACGAGCGGCGGGAACGCGGTCGGCGTCGTTGTGGATCTGCGGCGCGATCGACGCGCCGCAACCGGCGAGCACGATCGTGCAGGCCGCGGCGAGCGCCGCGACGCGAACGGTCGAAGCCAAGGATCCTCCCTCCGGGGAGCGGAGCGGGCGGCCCGTCAGGGCCGGTTCTGGAAGAACAACGCGATCAGCCCGCTCACGATCGCGACCACGGTGATGGGCTCGACGACCTTGTCGACGTTGCGTCCGGGGACGTCGTCCTTGAGGTCGGGGTAATGGGAGTCCTCGACCTGCCCGACCTCGTTGCGCGGAAAGCGGTCGACGAAGTTCTGCTTGAGGTCCGAGGTCCAGAGGATGCGCGACGATACCGGGTCACGCAACGAGAGGCTGCCCTCGATCAGCGACTGGCGCTCGATCTTGACCCGGCCGGGCAGGAATCCCACGAGACGCATGTACGTGATGCGCGCCGAACCCACCGTGTACTCGAGCAACGGATCGCCCGCGCGGCCGTAGAGCAGTGCGACGCTGTCGTCGGGCGCACGCGTGTGCCGCACGGTCACCTCGACGCCGCGCTGGGTGAGCTGCAGCAGCAGTGCCTGCTCGAGCGCGAAGTTCAGCGGGTGTTCGTGCACCGGCGCGAGCACGACATGGGCGCCACTCTCGAGCGGCGCGCCGCGCAGGGCGTGCGCGGCGGCGCTGTCGGCGACGAGCTGGACGAGCTCGAGGTTCGTGAACGGGACGCGCGGGCCGCGCGAGCGCACGACCGGCTCGAGGTACGGGTTCGCGACCGACAGCGTCGAGTCCGCCGGGGGCTGGGGCCCGCTCGCGTAACGGAACTTCTTCGCGCCGGCGGCCGGTGTCAGCAGCGCGAGCGCGAGCAGCGCGAGCATCAGCCCTCTCGAACAGGAACGCATACGGTTCATCCTCGGGTCAGCCCAGAATCGTGAGCGCGGGATCGGTGGGCCGCTCCACGCGCGCGAACAGATCGTAGGCGGCCGCGCCGGTCACGCGCACCTGCACCCGCTCCCCCGGCGTCAGTTCGTCCGCCTCGACGACCACGCCACCGTCCACTTCCCAGGCCGAGCCGGTCGTGCGCGCCGCCCAGAGTCCCGGCCGATCGCCGGCGGGGCCGTCGACCATCACGGTGAGCCGCTCCCCGATCCGGCGCGCCAGCCGCTCGCGCGAGAGCTGCTGCTGCCGGGCGAGCAGCCGCGCGCGCCGGCTGCGCCGGGCGTGGATCGGAACGCGCGGCGTCATGACGTGCGACGGCGTCTCCGGCTCGCGCTCGTAGCCGAACACCACGAGGTTCTCGAACGGCTCCTCCTCGATGTAGCGCAGCAGCGTTTCGAACTGCTCTTCCGTTTCGCCGGGGAAACCTACGATGAAGTTGGTCCGGAACGCCACACCCGGGATCTCGGACCGGATGCGCCGCACGAGCGCGCGCGTCTCGGCCTCGGTCATCGCGCGTGCCATGCGGCGCAGGACGTCCTGGGCGATGTGCTGGAGCGGCATGTCGACGTACGGCACGACGCGCTTCGCGCGCGCCCATGTCTCGATCAGCCGGTCGCTCCAGAGCCGCGGGTAGGTGTACTGGACGCGGATCCAGTCGAGGCCGGCCACCTGGTCGAGCGCTTCGAGCAGGTCGGCGAGTTCGGGGCGGTCCGGCAGGTCCGTGCCCCAGCCCGTCGTGTCCTGGCCGATCAGGTTGAGCTCGCGCACGCCGAGCCGGGCGAGCCGCCCCGCCTCGGCGACGAGCGACTCGAGCGGGCGGCTCTGCTGGTCGCCGCGCAGGCGCGGAATGATGCAGAAGGTGCAGCGGTGGTCGCAGCCCTCGCTGATCTTGAGGTAGGCGATGTGGTGCGGCGTGCTGAGCGCACGCGGCGCGAGATCGGCGATCGCGCCGCCGGGATCGTCCGTACGCGCGATGCGCTCGCGGGCGCCGTCGAGCACGTGGCGCACGGCGCCGACGACATCGCGCCACTGCCCGGTCCCCAGCACCGCATCCACCTCGGGGAAGTCGTCGAGCAGCGTGGCGCCGGCGCGCTGCGCGAGGCAGCCCGTCACGACCAGCGCGCGCAGCCCGCCGCGGCGGCGCAGCCGGGCGACGCGGGCGATGGTCTCGCGCGACTCGCGCACGGCACTCGAGAGGAACGCGCACGTGTTGACGACCGCGACATCGGCGTCGGCCGGATCGGCCACGGTGCGGAAGCCGTCCTGCACGAGCGCGCCGAGCATGTGCTCGGAGTCGACGGTGTTCTTCGGGCAGCCGAGCGTCACGAACGCGAGCTTCGGAGCCTCGGCCGGCGCGGATCGCCTCACTCGAAGCCTCGCTGCTGGAGCCAGTGCTGGTCGACGAGCACGTCGCGCGCCTTGCTGCCGTTGAACGGCCCCACGACGCCGAGCTGCTCGAGCTGGTCCATCAGCCGGCCCGCACGCGAGTAGCCCACCTTGAGCCGGCGCTGGAGCAGCGAGGTCGAGCCCTGGTTGTGCATCACGACGAGGCGGGCCGCTTCGGGCACGAGATCGTCGTCCATGAAGCCGTCGGCTTCGCCCTCCTCCTCGGCCTCTGCGGCGCTGGCGTCGGTCGCGAGCGGCGGCGGCGGCGGCGCCGAGAGCGCGGCTGCCTTGGCGCGCCAGAAGTCGACGACGCGCGTCGTCTCCTCCTCCGAGACGAAGCAGCCATGGACGCGCAGGGCGTCGGCCTTGCCCATCGGCAGGAACAGCATGTCGCCCATCCCCAGCAGGTTCTCGGCGCCGTTCATGTCCAGCACCGTGCGCGAGTCGACCTTGGTCGCGACGCGGAACGCGATCCGCGACGGGAAGTTCGCCTTGATGACGCCGGTGATGACGTCGACCGACGGGCGCTGCGTCGCAAGTACCAGGTGGATCCCGACGGCGCGCGCCATCTGCGCGAGGCGTGCGATCGGCTCCTCGATCTCGGCGGGCGCGGTCAGCATCAGGTCGGCGAGCTCGTCCACGATCACCACGACGTAGCCGAGCCGCTCGGGTGGCTTCTCGGCGCCCTCGGCGATGGGCAGCTTCCCCTCGCTCACGCGCTCGTTGTAGGTGTTGATGTTCCGCGCGCCGCAGCTCGCGAGCAGCTTGTAGCGCTTCTCCATCTCGCCCACGGCCCAGCGCAGCGCGCGCGAGGCCTTGCGCGAGTCGGTGACGACCGGCATCACGAGGTGGGGAATGCCGTTGAACATCGAAAGTTCGACCATCTTGGGATCGATCATCACGAGCTGGAGCGAGGACGGATCGTGCTGGAAGAGCAACCCCGTGATGATGGTGTTCAGGCAGACGCTCTTGCCTGCGCCGGTCGAGCCCGCGATGAGCACGTGAGGCATGCGGGTGAGATCGGACACGAACGGGTTGCCGTTCACGTCCACGCCGAGGGGCACGCGCAGTGCCGCGTCGCTCTTCTCGAACGCCGGTGAGGCCAGCACCTCGCGCAGATACACCGTCCGGCGCCGCGGGTTCGGGATTTCGACGCCGACCGTGCCCTTGCCGGGCAGCGGCGCGATCACGCGGATGCGATTCGCCCGCAACGCGAGCGCCAGGTCGTCCTCGAGCGAGACGATCTGTCCGACCTTGACGCCCGATGCGGGCTCGAACTCGAAGAGCGTGACGACGGGGCCGGGGTGGATCTCGGTGACGCGCCCGGCGATGCCGAAGTCCGCAAGCTTGGCGACGAGCAGGTTGGCCTGCGCGGTGAGGTCCGCGGCCGTCACGAGGTCCTCGGGCTGCCTCGGCATGTCGAGCAGCGAAAGCGGCGGCAACGCCTCGGTCGGCGCGGGGCCCGTGGGCCGCTCGGGCTCGAGCGAGCGCGACCTCGCGGCGGGCTTGCGCGCGCGTGAGGCGGGCGTCTCGGCGGGCCCGGCCGGCTCCGGCATCGGGCCGCTGATCCGCGGCGCGGGCGTCTCGGCGAGGGCGCCCTCCGCGGGCTCGGGCGCCGGGACCGGCACCGGCGCCGCGCGCTTCCTGCCGCGTGTCTCCTTCGCAGGTGCAACCCTGGCCGGAGCGTCGGCGCGCCGCTCGCGCCAGCCGCTCCACGCCGCCGCGACGCCACCCGCCGCCCCGCGGGCGGGGCGAACGACGGCGCCGTGCAGCAGCCGCCCGATCCAGTGGAATCCCATCTCGCTCGCGGCGAGCGTCGTGACGAAGAGCAGCGCGCCCGCCACGACCCACGAGCCGATCGCTCCGAACGCGGTGCGGACGGCGAGCGCCGAGGCGAGTCCCCACGTGCCGGACCAGCTCGTGCGATCGAGTCCGCCGAGGCCGAACAGAGTGCAGACCTCGAGCGCGAGCAACGCGCCGATCAGGGAGCTGAGCACGAGCGGAAGCATCGGCTTCGCGCGCAGGCGATTCCAGGCCCAGACCGCCGCGAGGAGCGGCACACCGAACGCGGCGCCCCGTCCGAAGAGCCAGACGAGCTCGCTCGCGAGCGCCGCGCCCACCGGGCCGCACGCGTTGGGCGGCGCCCAGAAGGCGTCATCCGGTCCGGGCGCATGAAAGGTCGCGAGGCTGGTCGCGGCGAGTGCAGCCAGCGCCACGAGCAGCACTGCGAACATCTGACGCCGCCGCCTGGAGGAGATCGGAGAAGTCACTGGAAGTCGCGAGCGCAAACCCACCGGCAGTGCTGGGTTCCGCCCCGGAACGTCACGCGGCCGCGAACGTTCCCGGACGGCACCTCGGGCTCGGAGCCGCCTCGCGCGACCCCCGCCGCGGCCGCGGCACCCCGGAAAAGGCCCGCCGGCTGCGCAGTCCACCTCCCTGGCGGACGCGGCGGCATTGTGCACGAGCCGCCGCGCAGGGGCAAAGGAAGGAATTGCGTGGTCCCCCGTCCGGGCGAAGACGGGACCGCGCTCAGCGCCTGGGGCGGATCATGGCGGCGAGCACCAGAGCGCCGCCCAGCATCCGCACGACGTCGTCGCCGAGTGAGATCGTGGTCCAGGAGCGACCGAAGCCGTACCAGTTCCCCTGCGGAATGCGCACCATCAGCGCCCCCGTCAGCACGGCGAAGATCGCCACCACGACTCGGCCGCCGTAGCTCGCGGGCGCCGCCAGCGAGAGGATGATCGCGACGCACAGGCAGCTCGCGATGTCGCCGAGCAGCTGGTTCACGAGCTGGCGGGGATCGATGAACGTGGCCCTGGGCGCGGTCTGGACGATCAGCGTGAACGGCCTGCCCTTGATGGCCTCCATGTACGACTGCATGGCCGCCGCCTTCGCCTTGCCTCCCATCCCCTGTGTCTGCGGCATCTGCGGGAGCGCGTAGACGCCGGGGCCGGGCAGCGACCGAGCGACCGAGGCGAGCAGCGGCGCTTCGTCGGCGACGCGGCCGAAGAGCTTCGCGTCCGTGTCGAACAGCATGTGCGAGACGAATCCAAAGAGGAACGTGACGACTCCCGCGAGAATCGCGGCGATCAGGACGCGGATCGGCATGGGGCCCTCCCGGTGCGGCGACGTGGCGAACGTGGGGGCGTGACGCTCGCGCAGCGGCTGCGCGCGCGTCCAGCGAAAATTGCCCGTCGCCTGGCGGGGCAAGGCGGCCGCCGGGAGCTGCGGTGACGGGCGCCGCCGGGGCGGCGGAACGCCGGGAGC
>DATJXF010000072.1:0-5739 GCA_035500415.1 Candidatus Acidiferrales bacterium
GCCGGCACGGTGTCGAGCTGTTCGTGTGCGGGCAGGATCTCGCCGCCGGCCACGTCGAGCCCTCGGCCCTCTCGCCGCTCGCGCGCGTCGCGAGCGACGCGCTCGTCGTGCTCACGACCTATCAGAACCAGGGCTACGCACTGCTCACGTTCTAGCACGGGAGATTCCATGTCCGACTTCGCCTCGGTCGATCGCTACCTCGAGCAGCACCTGGATGCCAGCCTGGCCGAGCTCTCCCGCTACGCCGCTCAGCCAAGCATCGCGGCGCAGGGCGTGGGCATGGCGGAGTGCGCTGCGCTCACCGCCGAGATGCTGCGCCGTCGCGGCTTCGCGGTCGAGGTGATGCCGTCGGATGGCGCGCCCGTCGTCGTCGCCGACCGCGACGGGCGCTCGGATCGCACGCTCATTGTTTACAACCACTACGACGTTCAGCCCGCCGAGCCGCTCGAGCTCTGGACGAGCCCGCCGTTCGAGCCCGCCCGCCGCGACGGCAAGCTCTTCGGCCGCGGCGTGAGCGACGACAAGGGGCATCTCACCTCGCGCCTGCTCGCGATCGACGCGCTGCTCGATCGCGACGGCGAGCTGCCGTGCCGCATCAAGTGGCTGGTCGAGGGCGAGGAGGAAGTGGGGAGCGTCCACCTGCCCGCCTTCGTCCACCAGCATCGTGAGCGCCTCGCTGCCGACGCGTGCCTCTGGGAGTTCGGCTCGGTGGACCATCGTGGCGTGCCGATCTCGTTCGCGGGGCTGCGCGGCATCTGCTACGTCGAGCTCTCGGTCGAGACCGCGTCCGACGACGTCCACTCGGGGATCGGCGGCTCGATCTTCCCCAACGCGGCGTGGCGGCTGGTCTGGGCGCTCGCCTCGCTCAAGGGGCCCGACGAGCGCATCCGCATTCCGGGGCACTACGACCCGGTCCAGCCGCCGACCGCGCGCGACCGCGAGCTGTTCGCCGCGATGCCCGACGTCGCGGAGCCGTATCGCGAGCAGTACGGCGTCGCGAGCTTCCTGCGCGGGCTGACCGGCGGCGTCGAGCTCAAGCTCGCCGAGGTCTTCGAGCCGACGTGCACGATCTGCGGCATTACGACGGGATATCAGGGCAGGGGCTCGAAGACGGTGATGCCCGCGCGCGCGAGCGCCAAGGTGGACTTCCGCCTCGTGCCGGACCAGACGCCGAAGCAGGTCTTGAGGAACCTGCGCGCGCACCTCGATCAGCAGGGTTTCGCGGACGTGAAGATCGAGTTCCTGGGCGGCAATCCGGCGGGCCGCACCGATCCCGACCATCCCTTCCTCGCGCTCGCCGCCCGCACCGCGCGGGAGGCGTTCGGCGTTCCGATGCAGATCGTGCCGATGGTGGGCGGCTCGGGGCCCAACCACTGCTTCATCGAGGAGCTCGGCGTTCCGATCGTGTGCGCGGGCTGTGGCTACCCCGGAACGCGCGCGCACGCGCCGGACGAGAACGTGCGCGAGGACCTCTACCTCGCGCACGCGAAGCACGTCGCGCGGCTCGTCAAGGCGTTCGGGGCAGGGGAGTAACGGCCGGACCTCAACCCTTCGGCGGCCACTGCCGACAATTCCGGTGCAGGTCGCTCCATCGCCCGTTCCGGGCGCCCACCGGAGGCTCGTCCGTCCATGTCGTCGATCCTGCCGCCCACCGACGGGCCGTTCGCCGCGCTCTACAACCAGGCGCAGAACTTCCAGGCGCAGGCGGCTGCCGCGCTCAATCGCGGCGCCACGGCGCTCCAGGCGAACAACTACGCGACGGCGATCCAGCAGTTCCGCGCGGCGGCGGCGTACTCCCCGGGCGATGCAACGCCGTACCGCTACATCGGCCAGGCGTACGGCATGCAGGGCGACCTCACGAACGCGATCAAGGCGCTGGTCACCGCGACCAAGGTCGATCCGCAGAACCAGGACGCGCAGAACGACCTCGCGAACGCCTACATCAGCAACAACGACTACACGGACGCCGAGCCGCTCCTGCTGAATCTCGAGAAGCTGAACCCGGGCAACCCCGGGCCGGCGACGACGCTCGGCTTCATCTACCTGAATCAGGGGCGGCTCGCGGAAGCGGACACGCAGTTCAGCTCCGCGATCCGCATGGCACCGACCAGCGCGACCGCGTACTACAATCTTGGTCTCGTACGGAACAAGCAGGGCGACTACTCGGACGCGGTGAAGCTGTTCCAGCAGGCGATCAGCATCAACCCCCTGTACGAGAACGCGCACGCGGACCTGGCCTACGCCTACATGGGCCTCAACCTTCCGGACCAGGCGAAGAACGAGTACAAGACGCTGCTCGCGATCGGCACGACGACCGCCCAGCAGCTCGCGCCCCAGGTGGACGCCGCGATCAATACGCCGAAGCTGCTCTACGAGGATCCCTCGAAGAGCAACTTCGACGCGTTGCTCGGGCCCAACACGCAGGTCTCCACGCTCGATCCATCGCTCGCGACGCCGGGCGCCTCGAAGGTCTTCAAGCTGACGTTCGCATTCAACCAGGCGATGAACGTCTCGTCGGTGCTGAACGCGACGAACTGGACCATCACGCGCGGCAGCGGCGGCCCGGGCGGCGCGTACGACTACGGCATCACCCCGCTGCCCGCGACCGAGGCGCCGGTCTCGATCGCACCGCTCTCCATCACCTACGACCCGAGCACGAGCGAAGCGACGGTCTACTTCCGGGTGACCCAGAACGCCGCCGGAAACGCGACGATCGATCCCTCGCACCTCGTCTTCACCTTCAGCGGTGAGGATCAGACCGGCCGGCCGATCGACAAGAGCGGCGACCAGTACGACGGCTACGCAATCACGCCGTTCTGAGCCCATCACGCCCGGTCAGGGCAGAGGCTTGACGGCTCCGCGCCAGTACGCCATCCACGGATCGAGCGGCAGCAGAGACGGCGCAGCGAGCATGCCGCCGCCGTAGCCGAGACTGCGGCGCACGACCATGTTCGTGGGCGTGATCTCGACGCGCTGGACCGCCGGCCAGTCGATCCGCACCGGGGTCACGTCCGCGATCGACGCGATGTGGCGCGCGACCACGTCGGCGCGACGCTCCGCGAGCGCTTCCGACCGCGCCGCCTGGAGGGCGGGCCCCACCCCGCCCGAATCGGGCAGGAGCCGCTTTCCCAGCACGCGGTAGACGCTCCAGCCTTCGGGCAGGCGAACGGGACCCAGGAGCGAATCGGCTGGTGAGAGCAGCGCGGCCCAGCCGAGCTCCTCGTGAGCGAGGACGGGGAAGAAGCCCGAGCGGCCGCCGCGCGCCGCCCACGCTGCGCGGTGCGAGAGCCGCGGCGCAAGCGCGGCGAAGCGTGCGCCCGAGGCAAGGCGCTCGCGCGCCTCGTTCGCTTCGCGCTCCGTGGGCGAGAGGATCTCCTCGAGGTCGACCTCGCTCACGCGCTTCGCCCGCTCGGGATCGGCCATCGCGAAGACGCGGAAGGCGTCGTCCTCGGGCGCGGCGACGTGCGCCGTGAGTCTCGCGACCGCGTCCCGCGCGCGCCAGGCGTTGGTCCAGAGCGCGAGATCGCGGCGCACGTCGGGGCGGCGGTCGAACCCGCGCCGGATCGCCTCGCGCGCCATCAGTTCGCCCTCGATGAGCGCGCGCAGGTGCAGGCTCAGCTGGGCCGCGAAGCGATGGCGCTGAAGCGAGCGGAAGCCGTAGACGTAGAAGCGCAGGTCCTCGATCGCGTCGCCGAGCAGCAGCGCGCCACCGGGCAGCGTGGCGAGCGGCTGCCCGAGCCAGGGCTCCAGGCGCACGAGAAGCAGGTCGCTCGCCTCGGTGGGCGGGATCCACGTGCTGTCGATCGCCTGCTCGCCGCGCTCGCCGACGATCACGCGCAGCGAGTCGGCGAGCCGCATGAACAGCAGCGAGTCGAGTCGCGCTTCGTGCCCGGCGAGCGTGTGGATCATGAACGCGGCGGCGCGCTCGCGTGCGTCCAGGTCGCGCAGCGAGTCCGCAACCGCCTGCCGCAGCGCGCGCCGCCGCTGGGGTGGTGTGTACGGGAGGCTCTGCCGCACGGCGCTGTCGATCCGGGCGGGTGTGGGTGGCGCCGCGCCGCGGCCGACGTCGCGGAAGAGCGCGTCGCGCGAGAGCGCGCGGCGCAACGCCTCGCGCATGCGGGCCCAGCCGGGCGGCGGCGTCCGATGCTCGGACTCCTGCGCGAGGAGCGCCTCGCCGATCATCGACTCGAGCGCATGCGCGCGCACGGAGTCCATGTTCGCCCCGGACGCCTTCTCGACGAACGGCATCCACTCGAGCCGCTGGACGAGATCGAGCGCGGTGATCGCGCGGGCGCCGACGCGGGCGAGCGTGTCGCGCTCGAGCGTCTCGGGCGGCGGCTCGTGCCGCGCGCCCGCCGTCGGATGCCGTGCCGGCGCGCCGGCGCCGACGAGCGCCGGCAGCGCGAGCAGCGACGCCACCGTCAGCAGCCGGCGGAACCGCGAGCGGCGCGCGGGCTCCCGCCCGCTCACAGGTAGCGCAGCACGCTGCGCGGGTGGCGGCGCTTGAGCGCGCGGTAGCCCGCAGCGAGCAGCGTGAGCACCGTGAGCGCGGCGGCGCAGGTCAGCGCGTAGCGCAGCGCATCCTGGTGGCGGAACAGGTGCAGGAGCGGCCGCGCGGCGAGCCAGCAGACGCCGAGGTGGACCGCGAAGAGGAAGAGCGCGACCTGTCCCATGAGCACGAGCCAGCGCGCCCACGCGGCGTTCCAGTCGATCCCGGGAGAGAAGAGCGCGGCGAGCGCGAGGAGCCCGACGCCGAGGTAGAGCCCGAGGAAGTCGAGCCCGGGCGGGCCCTTGCTGAGCACGAACCAGCGCGCCAGGCCGTCCGCGGGCCGCCACGGCGAGTAATCGCCGTAGCCCGTGAAACGCGAGAGCAGTCCCACGGCGAAACTCGCCGCCGCGAGACCGAGCCACGGCGCCGGACGCTGCCACGCGGCACTCCTCAGCCGCCGGCCGGTGACGAGGCCGAGGAGCGGCAGCGTGAGCCAGCCCGCGAGCGGAAACGTGATCTCGGGGTCGTGGTTGAAATCGTAGGTGACGAACACGCGCTGCCAGACCGGCAGGTGTTCGAGCGTCGATTGCGGCACGTGGCGGATGACGAGCGGATAGCCGAGCGCGAGCAGGGCGGCGAGCGCGAGGAGTGCGGCGTCGGGCAGTCGCCTCAGCGGCACGAGCAGGACGAGCGTCAGGCCCAGCGCCGTGAGCAGCTCGAAGATGAGCGTCACGCGGAAGGGCTGGCTCGGCGCCCACAGGAAGGGGATCAGCACCTGGTCGATCGCGATGAGGATCGCGGCGCGGACGAGCATGAACCGGTCGACTTCGCCCTCGCTCGAGCGCCGGCCTCCGACGAGCGCGACGCTCGCGCCCACGAGGAACCAGAACAGCACGGGCGCGAGGTTCACGAAGAAGCCCGGGATCATCCACCCCACGCCGGGCAGCGGCAGGCGGCGGTCGGCATACACCTCGGCGGCCGTGTCCACCTTTGCGAACGTGCCCGCGTGACCGATCACCATGACGAGCATCGCGAGCCCGCGCGCCGCATCGGGCGCGTTCAGGCGGGCCGGGGGCGCGGTGGCCGGGGGCGCGGCAGCCGGGGACGAGCCGGGTTTCGCGGGGGATCCAGCCATCTCCGTCGCCTGCGATGGAGGCATCGGCCCTGCCCTCGGGGTCTCGAACGTGCCGCGCGTCACCGCGTCGCGCGCGGACGCGGCGCAGCCTCGCACGCGCCCGCGCGCTCGTCCA
>DATJXF010000073.1:0-2301 GCA_035500415.1 Candidatus Acidiferrales bacterium
GCACGGCTCCGCGAACTGCCGCGAGGCGGACGACGAGTACGTCGCGGTGATCGATCTTCTGCTCGAGGCGAACTCGTCGCGCGCGCCGTCCTTCAACAAGTGGGGCGAGCCGCCCGAGAAGCTCGCGAGCGACGTCGTGGCGGATCACCTTCGCGCCCGCGGTTTCGCGGAGGACGGGCGCGAGGACTGAGCCGGGAGCTTCAGGATCGCGCGGCCGCCGCGCGGACGTCGTCGGTGACGGCGTTCGCGCGCGCGAGCCGGGCGAACACTTCCGCGCTGCGACGGCGGACGCGCGCGCGCGCGGGATCGTTCGGATCGACGGCGTAGAGCCCGAACCGCCCGTTCCAGCCGTCCGCCCACTCGAAGTTGTCGAGCAGCGACCAGTGCAGGTAGCCGAGGACGTTCGCGCCCTGCGCGATCGCGGCATGCATCGCCTCGGCGAACTGGACGAGCGCGCGCGGCCTGAGCCGGTCCGCGGCGTCGGCGACGCCGTTCTCGGTGACGAGCACGGGGACGCCGAACCGTGCCGCCCCGAGCAGCGCCTGTCGCAGTCCATCGGGCCAGATCTCCCAGCCGAGGTCGTTCAGCGGCGCGCCCGGCGTCGGGACGTGCGGCTCGGGCGCGAGCGCGCGCACGCGCCAGCGCGTGTAGTAGTTGAGCCCGTAGTAGTCCCACGCGCCCTTCAGCTCCGGCAGCGTTCGCTTCACGGCGCGCGCGCCCGGGATCTCGAGCTCGATCTCGCCGTCGGCGCACGCGCGCTCGACGGCCTCGACGAACACGCGGCGTTCGAAGTGCGCCTGCAACCGGTCGAGCGGATGCCACGCGCGGAGCGGCTCGAGCTGCACGACGTGCTTCGCGAACCCGACGCTCGCCGCGACGCCGTCACCGTCCGCGTCGGCGCGGTCCTCGGCGTGGAGCACGCGGTAGGCGCGGCCGTGCGCTTCGAGCAGGTGCGCGATCACCTCGAGCGCGCGCGAGTTGTCGCGCACGCGCGGCGGCCAGATGCCCTCGGACCAGCCGCGGAAGGCGTAGACCTCGGGCTCGTTGACGGTGCACCACCAGTCGACCTCGCCGCCGAACTCGCGGGCGCAGAAACGCACGAACTCCTCGAAGCGATCGACGGTGGCGCGCGATTCCCAGCCGCCCGCGTCCGCGATCCAGAGCGGGTTCGTGAAGTGGTGGAGCGTGACGACGGGCGTGAGCCGGTGCTTCGCGAGCGAGGCGAGGACGGCGTGGTAGTGCGCGACGGCCGTGTCGTCGATGCGCCCGCGCCCGGGCTCGATCCGGCTCCACTCGAACGAGAGCCGGTGCGCGCCGTGCCCGTCCGCGGCGGCGAGCGCGAAGTCCTCGTCGAAGCGCTCGTAGTGCCGGCACGCCTCGCCGGACCCGGCGGCGCCGGGTGCCCCGACGACGCCGCGGATCGCGCCGGGGATCTGCTCGAACCGCCACCAGTCGTTGGCGCGGTTGCCGCCCTCGACCTGGTGGGCCGAGGTCGCGGCGCCCCAGTGGAAGCCGGGCGGGAAGCGGAGCTCGTTTCCGGACATCCCCCGCACGCTAGCGCGCGTGCGAGCCACGCGCCAGCGCTGTGCTAGCGTCGCCGCTCCATGTCTTCCGACGCGCCCCGTGCGGGCTGGACCGACAACTTCCGCGCGCTCCGCCACCGCAACTTTCGGCTCTACTGGACGGGGCAGCTCATCTCGCTCGTCGGCACCTGGATGCAGAGCGTGGCGCAGGCCTGGCTCATGCACCGCATCACCGACTCGGCGTTCATGCTGGGGCTGCTCGGCTTCGTGCAGTTCCTGCCCGTGCTGCCGCTCTCGCTGCACGCCGGCGCGATCGCCGACCGCGTCGACAAGAAGAAGCTCCTGCTCGTCACGCAGTCGGTGCTCACGGTGCAGGCGGTCGCGTTCGCGATCGTCGCCCAGACGGGCCGCGCGAAGCCGTGGTCGGTGCTGGTGCTCGCGCTCGTCTACGGCGTCGCGAACGCGTTCGACATGCCGGCGCGCCAGTCGTTCGTGATCGAGATGGTGGGCCGCGAGGACCTCGCGAACGGCATCGCGCTCAACTCGGCGGCGTTCAACGTCGCGCGGATCGGCGGCCCCGCGCTGGGCGGCCTGCTGCTCGCGGGCGTCGGCGAGAGCGGCTGCTTCTGGCTCAACGCCGTGTCGTTCCTCGCGGTGATCGCGAGCCTGGTGATGATGCGGCTGCCCCCGCGCGTGCGGGCGGCGCATCACGCCCAGCCGATCGGCGCGAACCTGCGCGACGGCGTGCAGTACGCGTGGCGCACGGGCTCGATCCGCA
>DATJXF010000074.1:0-2480 GCA_035500415.1 Candidatus Acidiferrales bacterium
TACGGCCAGCGCTGGGGGTGCGCGAGCAGCGCGGGGCCGAGCCCGACGCGCGTGGGTTTCTCGCCGTCGTCCCCGCACTCGCCCGAACCGTGCAGGAAGAGGATCGCGGCCCAGCGCGCACCGCGCGCCGAGTAGCCGGGCGGCAGCCACAGCGCGTAGCGGTGCTTCGCGCCGCCTTCGCGCACCGTGTGGAACTCGAATCGCCCCGAGTCCGCCGGGGCGGCCGCCGCGCCCGCGCGCGCGAAGCCCGCAAGCGCCACGAGCGGCAGAACGAGCGACGCAACCGCGTTCACGACGAGCCCTCCCGAGGACGGAGCGAGGCAACCGGCGCCGAGCCTCGCATCGACGCGCGGCGGCGTCGAACGCGCGAGCGGGTCGCCCGAGAGCGCGCCGCACTGCCCCCTGGCGTGCAGAAGAGCCGGGGTCGGGTGCACCGCCGGGTGCAGCCTTCGGTCCACACCGGCCTGACGAGCGCGCTAAGTGCCGGAAACCGTGCGCTCCTGCGCGTCCCGGCACGAGCGGCACGACGGCTGCACTGGTGATCCGGCGTCGCGGGCCGATGCCCGCTTCGAAGGCCACCACCCCCCACGGGCGGATCGCCCGGAGCCGCAAGCGAGGCCGAGGCCTCGAGGAGGAGATCATGAAGAGCGTCCGTCTGCTGATCCTGACCATGGCCATCGCCATGACGACCGTTTCGATCGCCTCGGCGCAGGACTCCACGCCGCGCATCGACCGCCGCGAAGTGCGCCAGCACGAGCGCATCCACCAGGGTGTCCGCAGCGGCGAGCTCACGCCGGGCGAAGCCGCCCGGCTGCGCGCCGGCCAGCGTCACATCAACCGCATGGAGCGTCGCGCGAAGGCGAACGGCGTCGTGACGCCGCGCGAGCGGGCCCGCATCACCCGCGCGCAGGACCGCCAGAGCCGCAAGATCTATCGCCTGAAGCACAACGATCGCGTGCGCTGAGAACCTGCCGTACGCGTCGTCCGTGATCCACGGCAAGGGGTCGGGCGACGCGAGAACGCCCCGGTGGAGCGATCCGCCGGGGCGTTCGTGCGTCCGCGCGCCGCGCGTCAGTGCCGCCCACCCAGGAACCCGAGCGAGCGCGTGTACGACAGGTAGAGCCGCGGACGACGGCCGTCGGGGCCGATCGGAATCGCCCAGTCGAGCCGCACGAACGAATCGGGATGCGGCAGCCCGGGCCGGTAGAGCACCGAAGCGCCCGCCTCGGAGAGCCACTCCTGCCGCAGCGGCCAGTCGCGCGCGACGAGCTCGGGGTTGCCGCTCGCCGGATCCGATCCCCACGCCGCGGCCGAGCCCGCGAACGCGCCGATCTGGATCGGGAACGTGGGCTCGCGATCGAAGCCGAGCAGCGTCTGCACCGCGTCGGTGACGAGGAGATCGACGTGCCCCGCGGCGCGGCCGGTGCCGCGCACGCTCTCGGCGTCGAGCGAGCGCAGCGTGCTGCCGCCCAGGTCGAACGCATCCTGCGGCAGCGCCGAGCCGTGCAGGCGCCCCCAGTCGGCCTCGGGCACGAGCGCGAGGTGCCGCCCGAGCCCGAACGCGCCGCCCGCCGAGAGCCGCACCCGCGTGTACGCGAGCGCGCCGCCCAGCGCGCCCCCCGCGGTCCAGCCGCGCGCCTCGAGCGTGACGGGCACGTTGGGCACGCGCCCGCCGAGCCACGCCGAGAGCTCGTGCGTGCGCCCCGCCCGCGCGGTGTCGTTCGGGAACACCACCGGGCCGTGATGCCCGAGGTACCACGACGCCGTGGTCGGCAGCGGCGATTCGAGCTGATCGCGCGCGAGCAGCCCCGCCCAGAGCGAGGACTTGCGGCGCGAGAGCTCGATCTCGGCGCCGTCGCGCAGCACGTAGTTGCTGCGATCCGAGCCGGTGAGGAAGGCGCGCAGCGAGCTCTGCACCGGATCGAAGAAGTCGCGGTCCATGCTCGCGCTCTGCCGCCCGCCCGCGATCCGTAGCTTCACCGATTCGAATCCCGCCTCGTCGGCGTTCCAGCGTTTCGTCCACGAGCCGCCGCCGAGCCAGAGGTCCGCGCCGCCCGCCCACTGCGCGTCGGCCTCGAGGCCACCGAAGCCGAAGGGCAGGTCGAGCCCCGCGTTCGCGCCGCCCACGGGACCGAGCGCGCGGTTGAACGCGCCCTGCGGCGCAAACGAGGGCGAGAGCCTGGTGCCGCCGCGGCGCGCGCGCGGGTGCGCGAGCACGAACGCGCGCAGGGAATCGAGTCCCGTCGTGTCGGGAGCCTGCGCGCTCAGCCCGAAGTAGGCGTCGGTCGAGTCGGCCATCGTGCGCACGTAGCGCTCGAGCGCGCTGTCGGCGGGCGCGCCCTGGGCGTGCGCCCGCGCCGGCAGCAGCGCGAACGCCAGCGCGAGCGACAGCGCTCCGAACCGCCGCGCCGCTCGCGCGCCGCGTCGCGCCGGGCCCCGCGCGCTCACCTGGCGCCCTTGCGGTCGACGAACAGCGAGTC
>DATJXF010000075.1:0-2885 GCA_035500415.1 Candidatus Acidiferrales bacterium
GCGCGTCGAGCTGCTCCCGTCGCAGCTCAAGCGTCTCGGCGTCGCGCGTCTCGGCGCGCACGCCCGGCCGCGCGTCCGCGGCGCCGCGATCGGTCTCGGGGGGAGCGGGACCGCGGCGCGGTCCGGCCGTGCCGCCGGCACCGGGCGGAAGGGGCGCGTCGGCGGGCAGCACGTAGGCGTCGATCAGGCCCGGATAGACGGTGAGGCTCTCGGCGTCCCAGATGCGCGCGTCGGCGGGGATCGTGACGTCCCGGCCCACCGCGACGATCAGCCCGTCGCGGATCACGACGGTGCCATCCTCGATCAGCTGTCCCGGGGCGGGAACGATGCGCGCG
This sequence comes from Candidatus Acidiferrales bacterium, assembly GCA_035500415.1. Lineage (GTDB taxonomy): Bacteria > Eisenbacteria > RBG-16-71-46 > RBG-16-71-46 > RBG-16-71-46 > CAIXRL01. The sequence continues at coordinate 336 of DATJXF010000075.1, forward strand.
TGCGTGAGCGCGTGAACGCGCGGCGTGGCCGCGGGCGCGGGGTCGGCGAAGGCGAGCGTCAGGGCCACGAGCGCGGCGGCGAGCGCGGGCGCGGCGGGCGCGGCGCGGAGCGAGCGGGGAACGGAGGGCATCGCACGACTCCAGGAACGAAGCGGGACGGACCGGATCGGCCTTCGGGGACCGGATGGGGCGGGAAGTGGCGAGACGTTAGGTCGCCGTCACGCCGGCCGGCAAGATCGGAAACGGCGGTCGCGCGCGCGCGGGACGAGCGCGCCCGATCGCGGCACGAATGCGGCCGGCCGCGCGCGGCCCCACCGCGAAGCCGCTACGCGTCAGCCGCGCGGCGCGACCTTCACGCGCGCGTCGAGCGCGACGCAGCCGCGCCCGGGCGGCAGCACCTTGAGCGGATTCAGGTCGAACTCCGCGATCTCGGGGAACTCGCCGACGAGCTCCGAGACGCGCAGCAGGATCTCCTCCAGGCGTACGACGTCTCCGGGCGGCGCACCCCGGTAGCCCGCGAATAACGGGGCGCCGCGAATTCCGCGCACCATCTCGGCGGCATCGAGGTCCGTGATCGGATGGACGCGCACGACGACGTCGTGGAGCAGCTCGACCTGGACGCCGCCCAGACCGAAGAGCAGCAGCGGCCCGAACGAGGGATCGCGCGTCACCCCCACGATCGCCTCGAGTCCCTCGGTCACCATGCGCTGCACGGTGACGCCCTCCATCTCCTCGCGACGCCCGAGCGCGACGATCTGGCCCTCGATCGCCGCCCACGCCGAGCGCACCTCGGCTTCCCCACGCAGGTCGAGCCGTACGCCGCCGACGTCGCTCTTGTGCGTGATGGTTCCGCTCGCGAGCTTGATCGCGACCGGGAAGCCGAGCCGGCCCGCCGCCGCGACGGCCTCCTCGCAGGTGCGCGCGAACGCCATCGCCGGGGTCGCGATCCGCCACGCCTCGAGCAGCCGCGCGACCTCGTCGGGGGCGAGCCAGGCGCCGTGCTCGTCGGCACGCGCGAGCGCCGCGTCCAGCACGGCCCGCGTCGCCGCGCGATCGGCGTCGGCGAACGTCGGCGTGCGGCCGTCGGGCCGCTCGAGCCAGGCGCCGTATTCGACCGCGCGCGCCAGCGCGATCGAGGCCGCCTCGGGGAACGTGTACGAGGGAATCTGGCCCGCCGCCTGCACCGAGCGCAACTCCTCGGGCAGGCCCTGCGAGCCGAGGAAGCACGTCAGCACGGGCTTGGGCGCCAGCCCGCGCGCGGCGAGCTCCGCCTTGCCCGCTTCGGCCCCCCGCACGATCGCCTGTGCGACCTCGAGCGGCCGGGTGACGATGGGAGGCACGTAGAGCACGATGAGCGCGTCGATGCCCGGATCGAGCGCGAGCAGCCGCACCGCCCGCTCGAACGCCTCGGGCGACGCCGAGGCGATCATGTCGACGGGGTTGCGCAGGCTGGCCTCCGGCGGCAGGAACTCGCGCAGGGACTGCAGCGTCGGCTCGGCGAGCGCGGCGACCTCCAGCCCGTGCGACTCGCAGGCGTCGGACGCCATGATCCCGGGCCCGCCCGCGTTGGTCACGATCGCGACACGCCGCCCGCGCGGCACCGGCTGGTTGGCGAGCAGCATCGCGACGTCGAAGAGCTGCTCGAGCGTGTCGGTGCGGATCACGCCGGCCTGTGCGCACAGCGCGCTCACCGCGCTGTCGGCGCCGGCGAGCGAGCCGGTGTGCGACGACGCCGCGCGGATGCCGGCGCGCGTGCGGCCACTCTTCACCGCGATGATGGGCTTGCGTCGCGAGAGTCGCCGCGCAATCTCGAGGAAGCGGCGCGGATTGCCGAACGACTCGAGGTAGAGCAGCACGATGCGGGTGCCGGGGTCGCTTTCCCAGTACTCGAGCAGGTCGTTGCCCGAGACGTCGGCCTTGTTGCCCACGCTCACGAAGTGCGAGATGCCGACGCCGAGCTCGTTGGCGTACTCGAGGATCGCGAGCCCGAGCGCCCCGCTCTGCGACGAGAACGCGACCGCGCCGGCCGGCGGATAGGACGGCGCAAAGGTGGCGTCCAGGCGCACCCCGGCCTCGGTGTTGAGCACGCCGAGGCAGTTGGGGCCAACGAGGCGCATGCGGTGGCGGCGCGCGATCGCGACCAGCTGCCGCTCGCGCCCGGCGCCCTCGGCGCCCACCTCCTTGAAGCCCGCACTGATGACGACCGCGCCGCGCACGCCCTTGCGCCCGCACGCCTCGAGCGTCGCGGCCACGTGCTGCGCCGGCACCACGATCACCGCCAGATCGACGGTCTCGGGGAGCGACTCGACGTCGGGGTAGGCGCGCGTGCTCTGGACGACCGCGGCCCTGGAGTTGACCGCGTAGACCGGTCCCTGGAAGTCGTGCTGGAGCAGGTTCCGGAAGATCGCGCCGCCGACTCCCATGGGGTCGCGCGAGGCGCCGATCACGACGATCGAGCGCGGCCGAAGGATCGCATCGAGGCCTTCGCCGCCCCCCGGCTTGGACGCGATCGGCTCGGGCGACGGCAGCGACTGGGGCGACGAGGCCTGG
>DATJXF010000076.1:0-13123 GCA_035500415.1 Candidatus Acidiferrales bacterium
TCGGCAACATGGCGCAGCTCGAGGAGCTCCGGCCGCGCATCAAGCGGCTCCGTCTCGCGGGCAAGCCCGTGGTCGCCTACCTCGAGAACGGCGGCGGGCGCGGCGATCTCTACCTCGCCGCGGCGTGCAACCGCATCGTCACGACCGAGGAGGCGGACTTCATGGCGCTCGGGCTGCGCAGCGAGCGCCGTTACTGGCGCGGGGCGCTCGCTCGCGCCGGCATCCGGGTCGACCGCTCGAGCACGGGCGCGTTCAAGTCGGCGTACCGCAACTTCAGCACGGATTCGATGCCGACCGCCGACAGCGTCGCGACACAGCACGAGCTCGACGTGCGGCAGAAGCTGTTCGTCGACGCGGTGAGCAGCGATCGCGGCATCACGCCGGCCCGGCTCGCGACCTACCTCGACGGCCGCGAGTGGGATCCCGCCGCGCTCGCGGCGGGCGGCGTCGTGGACTCGATCGGCTACCGCGAGGACGCGATGCGCATCCTCGGCCGGCTCGCGAAGCTGGGCGAGCGGCCGCGTGCGGTGAACCTCGCGCGCACGCCGCCGGCGCGGCGCGAGTGGACCCGCCCGCACCGCATCGCGATCGTCTACGCGGGCGGCGGCATCGACGTGGGACGCAGCGGCAACGATCTCCTGAGCGGTCCGACGCTCGGGAGCGCGACGCTCATCGCCGAGCTCGAGCGCGCGTTCCATGCGCGCGACGTTCGCGCCGTCGTGCTCCGCATCGAGAGCCCGGGCGGCTCGGCGCTCGCCGCGAACCTGATCGATCACGCCGTCCAGCGCCTGAAGCGCGAGACCCGCAAACCGCTCATCGTCTCGATGGGCTCGGTCGCGGGCAGCGGCGGCTACTACATCGCCTGCCACGCCGACTGGATCGTGGCCGATCGCAACACGCGCACGGCGTCGATCGGCGTGCTCACGATCCGGCCGTCGTTCGAGGGGCTCTACGAGAAGCTCGGCGCGCACGAGGTCGAGTTCGACCGCGGCGACTACATGCGCGGCACGTCCTGGTCGCGCGACTGGGGACCGCGCGAGCAGGCCACGGCCGACTCGACGATCCAGCGGCTCTACCGCGGGTTCGTGGGCAAGGTGGCCGATGGCCGCCACCTGGACCTCGCGAGCGTCGAGGCGTCCGCGCAGGGACGGGTGTGGATGGGCGACGACGCGCTGGCGCGCAAGCTCGTCGACGAGATCGGCGGGCTCGACGACGCGATGCGCGAGGCGCGGCTGCGCGGCGGCATCCGGCTCGACGAGCGCATCCGCCCACTCGAGCTCGGGCGGCCGCGGCCGTCGTTCGTCGAGCGGCTGCTCGGCGGCTGGGTGAGCGATGCGCTCGCACGCGACGCCCAGCTGCCGGATTGGAGCGGCGCGCAGATGCTCGATCCCGACGTGCTCGATCCGCTCGTCGAGTGAGCCCCGGGAAGGCCCCGTCGCGGCAGAAGAAAGCGACGCGCCCGCGGAGCGCGAAGCCGTCGACCGCGGGTGGAAGGGCTGCCACGCCCGCGCGGAGGGCTTCGCCGCCCGCACGGCTCGGCGCCGAGCCGATCACCGGGCGCGCGCTCGGGCGGGCGAGCCTCGCACGGCAGATGCTGCTCGCGCGCGAACGCGTCTCCGCCGTGCGCGCGATCGAGCGGCTCGCCGGACTGCAGGCCCAGCAGGCGCGGCCGCCGTTCGTCGCGCTCTGGAGCCGGCTCGAGAAGTTCCGGCGCGAGGAGCTCGCGAAAGTAATCGCCTCGCGCGAGGTCGTGCGCGCAACGATGCAGCGCGGCACGCTTCACCTGGCGAGCGCCCGCGACTACCTGCGCCTGCGCGGCGCGCTCCAGCCGGGGCTCACCCAGGGCCTGCGCGCGATCCTGCGCGCACGGGCGGACGCGCTCGACTTCGCCGCGATCGCGCGCGAGGCGCGGAGCTTCTTCGGCCGACAGCCGCGGCCATTCGATGAGTTTCGCGATCACCTCGCCGCACGCGGCTCGGCGGACGACGTTCGCGCGCACGCCTACGCGGCGCGCCTGACCGTGCCGCTCGTCCAGGTCCCGGACGATTCCGCGTGGTGCTATCCCGCCGCGGCGGCGTTCGCGCTCGCGGACGGCTGGCTCGGGAAGCCGCCGTCGACGGACGAGGACGCGCGCGAGCTCGTGCGCGGTTACCTGGCCGCGTTCGGGCCGGCGAGCGTCGCGGATGCGCAGGCGTGGGCGGGCGTGGGCGGGCTCGCGCCGACCTTCGAGCGGCTTCGCCCCGGGTTGCGCACCTTCCGCGACGAGAAGCGCCGCGAGCTCTTCGATCTGCCCGACGCGCCACGCCCCGACGAGGCGACCCCCGCGCCCGCGCGGTTCGTGCCCGAGTTCGACAATCTCGTGCTGGCCTGGACCGATCGCTCGCGCCTGATGACGGAGGAGCACCGCAAGCGCATCGTCACGAAGAACCTGCAGGTGCTCGCGACGCTCCTCGTCGACGGCCGCGTGGCCGGAACGTGGACCATCGAACGCGCAGCGAAGGCCGCCACGCTCGTCATCGCACCATTCGGGCCGCTGCCCGCGGTTGTCCGACGCGAGCTGGAATCGGAAGGGGCGGCGCTGCTCGCGTTCTCCGAGCCCGAGGCCGGGCGGCGCGAGCTGCGGTTCGAGAAGCCCCGCTAGTTCCCGCCCGGAAGCGCCGCGCAGAGGCGACGCGAGCGACTGCGCCGGACTTCAGCTCCTGCGCATCGCCTTCGCCCAGCGGCTCGAGTCGTCGCAGGCGAGGTAGCGCGCGGCCCAGAACGACGCCTCGGCCGGGCGGCCCACGGCGCGCAGCGAGAGCACGCGGTCGTAGAGGGCGAGCGGGTACTCGGCATCGATCGAATCGACCATCGCGAACTGCGCGATCGCCTGGAGCCTCAACGCTCGGGATTGCCACGGCTCGGATGTGACGTCGGCCTCGAGCGCGAGCGCGACGCCCGCGCCCAGACGGCCTTCGCCATAGTGCGGCGCGAGCTCGCAGGCGTGACGGTAGCGCCCGGCGGCGCGATCGTACGCGTGCCGCTCGAGATCGAGCGCGGCGAGCGCGGCGAGCGCGCGGGGATCGTCGCGGTGACGCCGCCGCGCGGCCTCGAGCGCCGGCCGGGCGGCGGCGAGGAGCGCGACGGAGGCGGCATCGGGCGCGTCGCGCCCGGGCTCGCCGCCGAGAACGGCCGCGCGCCAGCGCAGCTCGCCCGTCGCCGAGCTCACGCGCCCCGCGAGCGCCGCGGCGACGGCGTGCGCGTCGGCGTCGTCGGGCAGGCCGTGTGGATGGCGGTGCGCCAGCATCAGCGAGACCTCGGCGAGCGCGAGCAGGGCGAGCAGCATCGCGACGAAGCCGATCGTGGGCAGCACGCGCCATTTCAGGCGGCGCTCGATCTCGGCGACAGGAGGGCCAAGCGGCGGAATCTGGGCCATGGTGACGCCGACGATACCGGCGGGCGATCGCGGCCCGCAACGCGGCCGCACGGCCCCAAACCGCGCGCACCCATCGCTCGCGGCGTGACATCCAAACCCCTGGCGCGAGGCATGGTGCCCGCGCCGAATCGAACCCGCCGGGTGCGACGCGCCCCGGCGCGAGGAGGAAGCATGCATTCCCACTTCGTACCCGTCCGCTGGCACGGCGGACGATGCGGCCCGGAGCACGAACACCACGCCCACTGCGGTTGCGGCCCCGGATCGCGCGGCTTCGACCGCACCGGACACCATCACTTCGGGGGCGAGGACTTTGCGGGCGGCTTCGGCGTCCGCCGTCCACTGCGCTTCCTGGCCTGGAAGCTGGGCCTGAGCGAGTCGCAGGTCACCGAGTTCGCCGCGGTCATCAACGAGCTCAAGACCGAGCGAGCGCAGAGCGCGGTGGACGATCGCCGCGCGCTGACGCTGTTCGCCGACGCCGCGGCGGGCGAGAGCTTCGACGCGGCGAAGGCCGGCGAGGCGGCGAGGCTGCGCGCCTCGAGCGAAGAGCGGCTGCAGAAGAAGGTCGCCGACTCGCTCGCGCGCATGCACGCACTGCTCGAGCCCGAGCAGCGGCTGCGACTCGCGACGCTGCTGCGGACCGGCGTGCTCGCGATGTGACGTGACGCGTCCGGGGCGGGATGCCCCGGACGGATCGACGCGCGCGGCCCGGGTGCGGGACACCCGGGCCGCGTTGCGCCCGTCGGCGAAGCGCAGCGGCGCATTGCGGCCGCCGCGGCGGTGCGATCCCACGCTCTCGCGCCGGGCTCGCACGCCCAGGTTTTTTTGCCTGGGCCCGGCAAAGCGGATACCTTCGCGAAGAGTGGTCACGCGACCGCGCCGGGCGCGGCCGATCGTCCTTCGCCGAGGCTACGCCGCATGGCACTTGCGCGCTTCCTGCAGGTTTCCGATCTGCACCTGGGACGCCCCTTTTCGTGGCTTCCGGCGGCCCGGCGCGACGAGCGCCGGCGTGACCAGCAGCGCGCACTCGAGACGGCCGTCGCGCAGGCGATCGAGCGGGGCGTCCACGCCATCCTGATCCCGGGCGATCTGTTCGACGACGTGACGGTCGAAGCGGGCCTGCTCACGTTCGCGCTGCGCGCCTTCGAGGTGAACGGCTGCCCGCCCGTATTCATCGCCCCGGGCAACCACGATCCCGTCTCGGCCTCGAACCCCGCTTGGGACCCCCGTCTGCTGCGCGCGCGCGGCGCGCGCTGGCCGTCGCACGTCCACGTCTTCGACTCGCCGAACTGGAGCGCGGTCACGCTTCCGAAGCCGGCGGGCGTGCGCATCTGGGGGCGCTGCTTCACCGCGAGCGGCGAGAGCGTCGAACGGCCGCTCACGCCCGAGGCGTTGCGCGCGGTCGCGGGAGGCGATCCCGTCGGTTTCGATCTCGCGCTCTTCCACGGCTCACGCGAAGGGCGCTGTCCGCCGGGCCAGAAGATCACCGCGCCGTTCTCCGACGAGGAGGTCGCGGCCTCGCCGTTCGTCTACCTCGCGGTCGGCCATTACCACGCCGCCTCGCGCCTCGAAGCGGCCCACGCCGAGGGCACACGCTCGGCCGGCGCGCGGCTCGCCTACGCCGGCTCGGCGATCTCGCTCGACCTGACCGAGACCGGCTCGCACGGCGCGCTCGAGGTGCGCATCGAGTTTGGCCACCGCCTGCCGTTCGTCGAGGTGGAGCCGATCGAGCTCGACCGCCGCCGCGTGCTCGATCTCGCGGTCGACGTGATGGGCGCGGCGAGCCCCGACCAGCTCGAGCGGCGGGTGCTGCGCGCGCTCGATTCCGCCGGCGCGACCGACCAGGACATGGCCACGGTGCGGCTGTCGGGCCGCTTGGGCGCGGGCGTGCACTGGGCCGGGCCCGGCGCGGCCGCGCGCGCGCGGCTCTTCTGCCTGCGCGTCGACGCGTCGGCCGTTCGTTCGGACTACGACCTCGACGCCTATCGCACCGCGGAGCCGCGCACCACCGAGGAGCGCTTCGCGCGCGAGCTGCTCGCGCGGCTCGATGCCGAGACCGACCCGCAGACGCGCGCGACGATCGAGCTGGCGCTGCGGTATGGACTCGATGCGTTCCGGCTGCGCGAGGTCGTGCCGGCGCCCGACGAGGTCACGTCGTGAACCTGCTGCGACTGCGCGCGGACGGCTTCGGGCCGCTGCGCGGCGAGTGGTCGTTCGCGCCGCGCCTCGTGAATCTCGTCGTCGACGACAACGAACGCGGCAAGAGCTCGCTCATCGCCGCGATCGCGGCGGGGCTCTACGGGCTCGACGACGACCGGCGCTCGCATCGCGTGCTCACGCCGCGCGAACGCTGGCGGCCGTGGGCCGGCGGGGCCTATCGCGTCGAGCTCGAGCTCGAAGTGGGCGATCGCAAGCTGCGCATCGCGCGCGATTTCGAGCGCAACTCGGTCACGGTGTTCGACGGGCAGGGCCGCGAGGTGACCGCGGAGTTCGCCGAGGGGCGCGACGAGTTCCCGGTCGGGCGCAAGCTCCTCGGCCTCGATGCCGCGGAGTTCGAGAAGTGCGCGTTCGTCCGCCAGGGCGACCTCGACGGGATCGTGCCCGGGGACGAGAAGGCGCGGCGCGCCTCGTCGCTGCGCGCGCGGCTCGAGAACGCGGCGGACACGCACGTCGGCGACACGAACGCCTCCGAGGCGATGCGCGTGCTCGACGAGGCGCTGCGGCGCTACGACGCGCCCGAGCTCGAGTTCACGGGCACGATCGAGAACGCGATCGACCGGCTCGAGGCCAAGCTCGCCTTCGACGGCTCGAAGCTCCACGAGCTCGAGCAGGAGATCGAACGCGCGCGCGCGCCGCTCGAGCGGCTCGCCGCGCTCGCGGACGAGGAGGACGCGCTGCGCGCCACGCTCGAGGAGCTCGAGGCCGAACGTCACGCCGGGCTCGCGCTCGAGGTGAAGCGCCAGGTCGAGAAGGACGACACGAATCGCGCCGAACTCGCGGCGCTCGAGCAGGAGGCCGCCGGGCTCGAGGGCGTCTCGCGCCTCTCGGCGAGCGCGGACGCCGACCTGCGCGAGGCCGTGACGCGGCTCGAGGAGGCGCAGCGCAACCTCGAGACGCTCGAGTCCCGCCGGCAGGAGGAGATCGCCGCGGAGCGCGACAACCTGCGCGCCGAGATGGCGAACCTGTCCGCCTACGAGGCATTCACCGAGGACGACGCCAACCGCTGCGTGGGCTTTGCGGCCGAGCTGCGCCGGCTCTCGATGGACGATGCGCAGCTCCGCCAGCAGATGTTCGGGCTGCGCGACCATCTCGCGAGCCGCGGCTACGAGCCCGAGCACATCCAGTTCCTGACCGCGCGCTTCAGCGGCCTGCCGGATGAGCCGCAGCGCCTGCTGCGCCGCCAGTCCGAGGCCAGCCTCGCGTTTCAGACCGAGGTCGCGCGGCTCGAGCAGGAGCGCACCGAAGCCAGCGAGACGCTGCGCGCGGTCGACGGCTCGCGCAGCCGGCGGCGCGTGCCGGGCTGGTTCGCGCTCGCGCTCGGGCTCGGATCGACGTCCGCGGGCGTGGTCGTGCTCGCGCTGCACGGCCCGGCGGGCGCGGGCGCGGGGCTCGCCGGCTCCGGACTCGCGCTCGCCGCGCTCGGCGTCGCACTGCTCCTGATCGGAGCGCGCTCGCAGGCCGCGGAGCGCGACACCGCGCTGCGCCGGCTGGGTGAGGCGCAGCGCCAGCTCAACCTGCTGCGCAGCGAGCGCGCGAAGTACGAGATCGCGCTCGCCGACCTCGCGCGTCACATGGGTTACCGCGACGCGATCGACCTCATGCGTCACTGGGCGGAGTACTCGCGCATGGTCGAGGACAGCGCGCCGCTCACGCGCGCGCAGGAACAGCTCAGCGTGCTCGAAGCGCAGCGGCGCCGGCTGCTCGATCAGGCCCAGCCGCACCTCAAGCCGCTCGGCGACGTCGCGGCGAGCCCGGAAGCGCTCGAGCGCGTCGCCTACGAGGGCCGGCGCATGGCGCAGGCGCGCGCGCGCCTTTCCGAGCTCGACCGCAGCTGGGAGCACGTGCGGCGCGAGCGGGAGATCCACGAGGTCGAGATCGCGGGACGCCGCGAGCGCGCGGTGCGCATCCTGCAAGCCGCCGGGCTCACGCACGATCCCGAACGCCCGTGGACCGACCACATCGCCGACCTCGCGGCGCGCGCGGCGCAGCGGGCGCGACACGCGATGCTCGTCGACGAGCTGATCCCGTACGCGAAGCGCCAGCTCCTGCCCGGGGCCGAGCGCGAGCAGCGCGAACGTCGGCTCGAGCAGCTCGCCGCCGAGCGTGGCGGGCTGGGCGAGGCGCGCCCGTCCGACGAGATCGACGCGGCGGCGCGCGCCGCGCGCGAGCGGCTCGAGAGCGTGCAGAAGGACCGCTCGGACCTCCGGGTCGAGGTCGACGAGATCGGCCGACGCTACGCGCAGCAGCGCCCCGAGCTCGAAGCGCAGCTGGAGCGGTTGCGTCGCGCGCTCGAACGCGCGCGTGCGTTCCGCAGTGCCGCGACGCTGGCGCGCGAGACGATCCAGAAGGTGGCCGTCGACACGCACCGGCGCTGGGCCGAGTTCCTCAACACGCGCGTGGCCGAGCTGCTCGGGCGCTTCGGCGCGCGCGTCGAGCAGCTGCGCTTCGGCGAGGATCTCGACTTCTCGGTGCAGATGGACGGCGGCCCGCAGGTCTCGCGCGGCAAGGCGGACCTGCAGCTCTCGACCGGCGCGCGCGACCAGCTCTACCTCGCCGTGCGGCTGGCGGTGAGCGAGTTCATCTCGCGCGGCGCCGAAGCGCTGCCGCTGCTGATCGACGATGCGTTCGCGACGAGCGACGACGCGCGGCTCGAGGCCGGGATGCGCGCGCTGCTCGAGAGCTTCGGAGCGGGCCACCAGCTGATCCTGCTCACCTGCCACCGCGGCCGGCACCTGGAGCTCCAGCGCCACGCGCCGGAACTCTTCGGCGACCGCGTGCGCTGGCTCGACCTGGGCACACCGTCGGCGGCCCGCACGTGAGGCGGGCTCGCCTCCTCGCAACGCTCGCCGCCGCGCTCCTCGTCGTGCGCCTCGCGGCAACGCCGGAAGCCTCCGTGCAGGCGCCCGGCGCGCCGTCCGCGAGCGGGCTCACCGAGATGTCGAAGACGCGCCTGCTTCGCGCCGGTGGCGCACTGCCCGACGATCACGCCGTTGCGGTGACGTACGAGGGCCTGCTCGAGGTCGAGAGCCACCTCGAGGTGCCGCACGCCATCCTGCGCTACCACTCGGTGCGGCGGATCGTGGCCGCCTCTCCGCTTCGCGCCCGGCTCGACTGGACGACGTGGCGCGACGACGACACGACGCACTGGGTCGAGACGACGATCCTGGACGGCGACCGTGTCCTCCAGCGCGAGGGCCCCAAGGCGCCGTTCGTCGAGCTCCGCGGGCAGGACGCGCTCGACACGGCCGTGCCCGTCTGGTCCGCCGTGCCCGCGTTCACGTGCGCGCGGATGCTCGCCCGCGCGGACGACCACCTTCAGGGCGGCCCGGTTTCCGAGGTCGAGTCGCGGTACGAGTGGGACGATGCGCTCGGCCACGCGACCTACCGGCTTGGCCCGCTCGACGATCCGATCTCGCTCGCGATCGTGCGCGACGATCCGCGGCTCGGCACCGTCTCGCAGTCGTTCCACTACTTCTCGATCACGACCCGCGACGGCGACGCGTGGCCGGACAGCCTCTACTCCGAGGGCTATCCCAAGGGGCTCATCTGGCACCTGCACGAGTGGCGCACCGCGCTCGAGGACACCGTGCCGCTCGCCCAGCTCGCGCTGCCGGATTCGATCATGCCGTCGCCGCCCCAGGTCACGGATACGAGCGCGCGCGTCGTGTCGCTCGGCCACCATCTCTGGACGGTCGAGTTGCGCGACGCGGACACGCGCTCGCTCGTCGCCGAGTTCGGAAACCACCTGATGGTGATGGAGACGTCGAGCGACGTGGCGCACGGCGAGCGCATCCGGCGCGCGATCCGTGACTCGATCTCGACCAAGCCGATCCGTTACGTCGCGTTCGGGCATCACCATCCCGACTACATCGGCGGCCTTCGTGCCTTTCTCGCCGACTCCGCGACCGTCGTGTGCGCGGCCGCCAACGCGGCCTACGTGCGGGAGATCGCGCACCAGTACTTCCACCTCACCCGCGATCGGTTCGCTGTGCGCTGGCCGGGTGGCATGGACGTTCCGATCGACACGCTGGTCGATGGTCGCTGGAAGGACGCCGACGCGACGAACGAGGTCGACGCGATCGACATCGGCGCGCTCTCGCACCACACGCTGCACTACATCGTGTTCTGGCTGCCGAGGCAGAAGCTGCTCTTCGAGGGCGACCTCGGGTTCTTCTCGGTCGGCAAGACCATCGTCGCCGCATCGCGCGCGGTCGGGCTCGTGCAGGCGCTCGAGCAGGACAAGATCGTGCCGATGACGGTGCTGCAGGGCTGGCCCGTCAACGACAACCCCGCCGGGCTGCCCTACCCCAAGTTCCGCCAGCTGGTCGCCCAACGCGAGCAGCACTGAACGCCGGGCGGGCGACGGGCTGCGAGCGGCACCGCCTCATGCCGAACCGGGCCGGACCCGTGCGGGCACCGGGGGGAGCGCTCGTCGCGCGGCTCCGCTCCGCGACGGCGGACGTCCGACGCTCCACTGTGCGCTCCTGAGATCCGCACGACCGCGCGCATCGAAGCGCACGCCTTCGCGCTCGAGCCGCAGCCGCTGCGTGATCGCGCCATCGGGCGAGAGCCGCGCGAGCGAGAGCCGTCCGCCCGCCGCCACGACACGATGCCACGGCAGCGGCGAGCCCTCGGGCAGCGCGTGCAGCGCGTAGCCCGCGAGCCGCGGCGCGGCCGGATAGCCGGCGAGCGCGGCGATCTGGCCGTAGGTCGCCACGCGCCCGCGCGGGATGCGTCGTACGACGGCCAGAATGCGGGCGTACGCGTTGGGCGGCCCCGCGCTCCGGCGCGCGGAACCGGGGCGGGAGCGGCGCAGGCGGCGGGTCACGGCCATTCGGCCTCCGGGGGCGGCGCGGTGTTCGGAGCGGATCGACGGTCGACATCCTGCCGGACTTGACACCCCTGCGTCATCCCTCGAACGCGAAAGTCGTAGGCTCGCCCGCCATGACCGATGCCGCCACGACGCGCTCCAACCACCTCGCGGGCGAGAAGAGTCCGTACCTGCTCCAGCACGTCCACAATCCCGTGGACTGGCATCCCTGGGGAGACGAGGCGTTCGCGCGCGCGCGCGCCGAGGACAAGCCGGTGTTCCTCTCGATCGGCTACTCGACGTGCCACTGGTGCCACGTCATGGAGCGCGAATCGTTCGAGCATCCGCAGGTCGCGGCGCTGCTCAACGAGCACTTCGTTCCGGTCAAGGTCGACCGCGAGGAGCGTCCCGACGTCGACCGGCTCTACATGACCGCGGCGCAGGCGATGCACGTGGGCGGCGGCTGGCCGCTCAACCTGTTCCTCACGCCGGAGCTTGAGCCGTTCTTCGGCGGCACCTACTTCCCGCCCGAGACGCGGGGCGACCGCCCGGGCCTGCTCGATCTGCTTCCGCGCGTCGTGGCGGCGTGGCGCGAGAAGCACGACGAGATCGTCGTCGAGGGCGCGCGGTTGCTCGAGCTGCTCGACACGCTCGCCGATCCCGGCGACGAGGCCCCGACGCCCGCGAAGCTCGCGCAGGAGTGTGCCCAGGCGCTCGCACGCTCCTATGACTCGGCGGTCGGCGGCTTCGGCACGGCGCCCAAGTTTCCGTCCCCCGGCAACCTGGCGTTCCTGCTGCGCTGGTGGTCGGGCGGGCCGAACGAGCGGAACGCCGGGCTCACGATGACGCTGCGCCAGCTCGACGCGATGCGCGCGGGCGGCATCCACGATCACCTGGGCGGCGGCTTCCACCGCTACTCGACCGATCGCGAATGGCGCGTGCCGCACTTCGAGAAGATGCTCTACGACCAGGCGCTGATCGCGGACGTCTATCTGGATGCGTTTCTCGCGACGGGCCACGACGCGTACGCCCGCACCGCACGCGACGTGTTCGCCTACGTCGAGCGCGACCTGGTCGCGCCCGGCGGCGCGTTCTGCTCGGCCGAGGACGCGGACAGCGAGGGCGAAGAGGGGCGCTTCTACGTCTGGACGGCGGCGGAGCTGCAGAGCGTGCTCGGCGAGGACGCCGCGCTCGCCGCGCACCACTGGGGCGTGACGCCGCAGGGCAACTTCGAACACGGCGCGAGCGTGCTGCGCGAGGCGCATCCGCTCGCCGCGACCGCGCGCGTCTTCGGGCTCTCGGAAGCCGACGCCGCGACGCGGATCGAGCGCGCTCGCGCCACCCTGCTCGCCCGCCGCTCGCAGCGGCCGCGTCCGGGTCGCGACGACAAGGTGCTCGCGGGCTGGAACGGGCTCATGATCGCCGCGCTCGCGCGCGGGGCGCGCGTGCTCGGCGAGGCGCGCTGGCACGAGGCGGCGTCGCGCGCGGCCACGTTCGTGTGGCGCGAGCTGCGCGATCCCGCGACGGGCGCGCTCATGCGCCGGTGGCGCGACGGGGAGGCGGCGGGCGAGGGCCAGCTCGACGACCACGCGAACCTCGCGCGCGCCACCCTCGAGCTCTTCGCGGCGACGCACGATCCCCTCTGGCTCGAGCGCGCCGCCGCGCTTACGAGCGCGCAGATCGAGCGGTTCTGGGACGAGGAGCACGGCGCATTCTTCGAGAGCCCCGCCGCCGATCCGCATCTCAAGGTCCGGATGAAAGACGCCCACGACGGGGCCGAGCCCGCCGCGAACTCGGTCGCGGCTTCGAACCTCGTGCGGCTCTCGGCCTTGCTCGAGCGCCACGAGTGGCGCACGCGAGCGCAGCGCCTGCTCGATTACTTCGCGCGCCGGATCGCGGGCGCCGCGTGGGCGATGCCGCAGATGCTGGTCGCGATGGAACACGCCGCCCGATCGCGGCGGCACGTCGTCGTCGCGGGCGAGGACGGCGAGGATCGGCGGGCGCTCCTCGCCGTCGCCAACCGCGGCTTCCGCCCGTTCGACGAATGGGTGGTCGTGGACGGCGGCTCGCGCGCGGCGCTCGCGAGGCTGGCGCCCTTCACCGCGTCGCTGCCGCCGCGCAACGGCCGGGCGTGCGCCTACGTGTGCGTCGACGGCGCCTGCCGGCTGCCCATGACGGAGCCCGCGGCGCTCGAAGCGGAACTCAACCCCGCCGCGCCGCGCGCCGCCACGGAGCCGGCATGAGCATTCGAGGAGCACGAGTCCCCGCACTCGCGCTGTTGCTCGCGGCGGCTGTCGCGCACGCACAGGCGCCGCCGCGCGCGAACACGCTGGTGCACGCGACGGCGGCACGCGTGAGCGTGCGCGCCGGGGCGAAGGCCACGGCGCACGTTCGGCTGGAGGTCCTCAGGGGCTGGCACATCTACTCGAACCCGCCCGCGCTCGACTACAACATCCCGACCGTCGTCGCGCTCGCTCCCGGCTTCGGCGTGCACGCGGACGCGCCCGGCTATCCCCGGGGCCGGCTCGAGAAGGTGGCGGGCGACGATCAGCCGATGGCGGTCTACGACAGCACGACCAACGTGGCGCTGCCGCTCTCGGCGAGCGCGGGCGCGGTGAACGGCACGCACGTGTTGCGCGGCACCGTGCGCTACCAGGCGTGCAACGATCAGATGTGCCTCG
>DATJXF010000077.1:0-26519 GCA_035500415.1 Candidatus Acidiferrales bacterium
TGCGGATCACCTCGCGCGTGACGTTGCCGGGTTTCTTCAGCGCGACGAGCGTGGGATCGGTGAGCGCGACCGTCGCGAGCGTCTCGCCGTGCTCGCCCTGGACGATGACCCGGTCGCGCAGGCGCAGCCAGAGTCCGCGCGAGTTGAGGAAGAACTCCCGGCGCGCGCCGCGCAGGGCGACCTGGACGATGGTCGACATGACCGGACCTCTATCCGCGGGACGCAGGTCCCGCGATCACGCCGGCGCGTGCGCCGGCGGTGGCGTTCGTTGGTGCGGACTCGTGAGGCGTGCGGTCGATGTCTCGGCGCCGCGCGCGATGGATCCAGGCCCGCGCGGCGCGGCGTTTCGGGGCACCCCGGCGGGCTCGTTGCCGGAACGATAACCCACGCGGTGGCCGCCGCGCAGGGCTTTCAGACGTCCGTGCGGAGCGCCGCGTGCGCCGGCCAGGCGCCCTCGCCGACCCGTTCGCCCGCGACGCGCAGCATCGCCGAAAACAGCGTCAGGTCGGCCGAGACGTTGCCCTCGATCGCGCGCAGCGCCTCCTCGAGCACCATCAGGCGGCGGCGCACCTCGGCCGCGTCGATCTGCGCGGCCTGCTCGCGGATCCGGCGCTCCTGGTCGCGGTTGACGAGCGTCTCCGCCGGCGCCCCGTATCGCGCGCGCAGGACGTCGCGCAGCCAGAGCTCGTGGAACTCGATCGCGCGCCGCAGCGACTCGCGGCCCGCGCGGCCGAACTGCGTTGCGCCCTGCGCCGCCTTCCAGAGCCCCGAAAGGTCGCGCCGGCGTGCGGGCTCGAGCAGCGCGAGCGCGTCGTCGCGCAGCCGCACCGCGTCCGAGCCGCGCATCGCGAGCGCCCGGGCGAGCGAGCCGCTCGCGAGCGCCGCGAGCATGCGCGCCGTCCGCTCCTCGACGTCGGCACGCTCGCGCAGGAACGCCGCGATCGCGGACTCGGACAGCGGAGCGAAGCGCACGCGCTGGCAGCGCGAGCGGATCGTGGCCGGAACGCGTGAGAGCCGCGCGGTCGTGAGCACCCACGTCGTCGCCGCGCCCGGCTCCTCGATCGACTTGAGGAGCGCGGAGTACTGGTCCTCGCGCATCCGGTCGCAATCGCGGATCACGACCACGCGCCGCGCGGCCTCGAACGGCCGGTAGGCGAGCTCGCGTTGCAGCTCGCGCGTGAGCGCGAGGCGGATCGATGCCGCCTTCTCGTACTGGAACGTGAAGAGCGGATCGTCGCGCCACGCCTGCAGC
This sequence comes from Candidatus Acidiferrales bacterium, assembly GCA_035500415.1. Taxonomy (GTDB): domain Bacteria; phylum Eisenbacteria; class RBG-16-71-46; order RBG-16-71-46; family RBG-16-71-46; genus CAIXRL01. The sequence goes on from DATJXF010000077.1 coordinate 1,253, forward strand.
GTCTCGCCGACCGTTTCGTCGAGCTCGCGCTCGTCGCCCGGACCCGAGACGGGAAACAGGAACTTGAGGTCGGGATGCTGAAGGCTCGCCGCGCGCCGGCAGCCGCCGCATTCGCCGCACGCGTCGTCGCGCGTCGAGGCGGGCGCGGCGCCGGCTTCGCCGAAGAGCGAGGGGCCCACGTCCGCCGATGCCGCCCGCGCGCCCGGCACGCGCTCGCACAGCGCGGCGCGCGCGAACGCGAGCGCCGCCGTGCCCTTGCCGATCCCGGCGGGCCCGTGGAAGAGGTAGGCGTTGCCGTAGCGCGCCTGCCCGACGATGCCGCGCAGGTACGCGGAGACTTCGCCCTGTCCGAGCAGCTCGCTCAGCGCGACGGCGGGCATGCCGGATTCCGGGGGTTCGCGAGGCGCATCGGCGAAACGTAGCAGAGCCGCGGGGCGATCGCGCGCCTCAGCGCAGCCAGCTCTCGGGGTTGAGCGGCGCGCTGCCCTTCCTCACCTCGAAATGGAGAATGGGGCCCTTCAGCGAGCCCGCGTCGCCCACGCGCCCGATCACCGTGCCCGGCGCGACCTCCTGCCCGCTCTGCACGAGCACTTCGTTGAGGTGCCCGTAGAGCGTGTAGTAGCCGTCGCCGTGGTTCAGCACGACCATGCCGCCCATACCCTCGTAATCGTCGTTCGCGAAATCGACGCGGCCCTTCGCGACCGCCTTGACCGGCGTCCCGATCGGCGCCGCGATGTCGATGCCGTCGTTGTGGATCTGCGTGCCGAAGCGCGGGTGCGTTTCGATGCCGAAGTGACCGACGAGCTCGCCGCGCACGGGCCAGTCGAGCTGGCCCTGCCCCAGCGCGAAGTTTCCGCTGTAGGGCTGGGGATTGCGACCCTCGACCTTCGCGCGCTCGCTTTCCTCGCGCCGGCGTTTCTCGAGCTGCGCCAGCAGGGCCTGGATGCGGCGCGCGGTGCGCTCGAGCTCCGCGGCGGCGGCCTCGTACTCCTGGCGCTGCGATTGGATGCTCGCGACGACCTTCGCCTTCTGGACGCGCAGGCCCGCGAGCGTCGTCGACTCGCGCGTCGTGCGCGTCGCCGTTCGCCTGACGTCGGTGATGTTCGTCTCGAGCTGGCGCTGGCTGCGCTCGACCTGCTCCTTCTGCGCGCGGACGTCGTCGAGGAGCACGCGGTCCTGCTCGGCGACCATGTTGAGGAAGTCCCAGCGCGAGATGAGCTGGGCGAACGACTCCGTGCTGAGGATCGTCTCGAGCTCGCGCGCCGGGCCGTACTCGTACATGAGCCGCAGCCGGTGGCGCAGGCGGTCGAGCTGGATCGCGAGACTCGCCCGGCTGCGCTCGAGGTTCGCGCGCGTGACGACGAGCTGCGCACCGAGCGATTGCTGGCGCTGCTGGAGCTTCGTGAGCCGGTGGCGCGAGAGCGCGAGCTCGCGATCGGTGCGGCGCAGGTCGCCGAGCGCGCGGGTCTCGCGTGGCTTCAGCGCATCGGCGGCGGCGCGCTTCTCGCTCGCCTGCCGGCGGATGTCCTCGAGCTGCTTGCGCTGCAGGACCTCGAGGCTGTCCTGAGCCTGCGTCGCGGGAACCGCCGCAACGACGAGCGCGGCGAGCGCGGCAAAGACGAGCGCGGGCACGGCCCGGCGAAGCCGCATCACGGTCCGACGGTGCGCAGGATCCGGGTCAGCGCGAGCGTCGAGGCGAGCCAGCCGAGCACGACCGCGCCGCCCACGAACGCGAGCGACCACGCGGGCGGAAGGAAGGAGACCGACGGCAGGCGCTGGCTCGCCGCGTAGGACATCGCGCCGGCGAGACCCAGCGAGATCGTGGCGGCGATCAGCACCTCGAGCAGCGCCTCGATCACGAACGGGATCGCGATGAAGCGGTCGCCCGCGCCGAGCCGGTTCATGATCTCGACCTGCTGGCGGCGCGCGACCACCGTGAGCCGGAGCGTGTTGTAGAGCACGAGCACGATCGCGAGCGCCACGACCGCACCCGCCGCGAGCGCCGTGCGGCGCGCGTCGTCGTTGAGCTCGTCGAGCCGCCGCACCCACTCGGCGCCGAAGCGAACCGCCTCGACCTGCGGGAAGCGCTCGATCTCGTGCGCGCAGGTGTCCATGGCGGCGAAGTTCTGCAGCTCCGGCCGGAGCTTGACGCGCAGCGAGGCGGGCAGCGGATTCGTCTCGACGGCCTGGAGCAGCTCGGGATCGCCGACCTGCTGCGAGAACTCGCTCCACGCCTGCGCGCGGCTCACGAACGTCGAGCTGCCGTAGTACTGCGTGATCTTGTCCTGGAGCAGCTTGACGTCGGCGTCGCTCGCCTCGTCCTTCAGGTAGACGACCATCTCGCGGCGATCGCCGATCGCGAGCAGCGCCCGCTGCACGTTGAAGCTGACGAGCAGGAACGTGGCGCACAGCGTGAGCGCCGCGGTCATCGAGAACACCGCGGTGAAGGCGAGCCCGCGGTGTGCGTTGATCGAGCGCCAGGCCTCGCGGAGGAAGAAGATCGCCACGGTCAGCCTCCCGCCGCGCCGCTGGGGGCCGGGTGCGCCGCGGCCTCCGAGAGCCGTCCCTCGACGAGCGTCAGGCGGCGGCCGCCCAGCGCGTCGGCGACCTCGGGCCGCGTCGTGCCGACGAGCAGCGCGGCGCCTTCGCGGTGGATGCGGCGGAGCAGGTCGAGCACCTCCGAGGCGCTGCGCGGCTCGAGCGCGCCGGTCGGCTCGTCGGCGATGAGGAGCGCGGGCCGGTTCACGATCGCGCGCGCGATCGCGCAACGCTGGCGCTCACCGAACGACAGCTCGGCGGGCAGCGCGCGCTGGTGCTGGTGCAGGCCGACCTCCTCGAGCGCGCGGAGCGTACGCGGGATCACCTCGCTGTCGGCGAAGCGGCCCGCGATGCGCACGGCGAGCGCGACGTTCTCGAACACGCTGCGGTCGGGGAGCAGGCGGAAGTCCTCGTAGACGATGCCGAGCGTGCGCCGGAGCAGTGCGCGATGGCCCCGCGGCAGCCGGCCGCCTCGGAACGTGCCGACGATCACGCGCCCGGACGTCGGCTGCGTCTCGTGCGTGATGAGGCGCAGCAGGGTCGTCTTGCCCGCGGCGCTCGCGCCGAGCACCACGACGCACTCGCCCTCGTCCATCCGCCACGAGACGTCGTCGAGCGCGAGGCGCTCTCCGTAGCGCTTCGTCACGTGCTCGAACGCGATCATCGGCCCTCCCTGCCCGCGGTTCGCGCCCCCCGGCGCCGCGCGGGATCGACGCGCGCGGCGGCGCCGGTGCCGCCCGGCCTCTAGCGCTGCCGGTACTCGATCTGCGCCTTCGCGCGCAGCGTCTTGACCCACGCGTCGAGCTTCTCCTGCAGCTGCACCTGCGCGACCGCGTCGGGCAGCTCGTTGCGGATCTCGTCGACGGTGTATTCGCGCTCGGCGTGGCGGTCGAGCACCTTGAAGATGTTGAAGCCGGTCTGGTTGGGCAGCACCTCGCTCACCTCGCCGACCTCGAGCGAATCGAGGCCGACGCGGATCTGCGGCTGGAGCGAGTTGAGCGACACGAAGCCCACGTCCCCGTCCGCGTCCGCGGGCCCGGTGTAGTGGCTGTAGCGGTGGACGAGCGTCGTGAAGTTGGTGCCCTTCGCGGCCTCGTCGCGTACGTGGTCCGCGATCGCGCGCCAGCGCTGCACGTCCGCGGGGGTCGGCGTCACGCGCACGAGGATGTGGCGCGCGTGCACCTCCGCCATCGGCTTGCCGTCGTCGCCGAGCGAGTCCTTGCCCGCGACCGTCTTGACCGTGTCGCGCTCGAGCACCTGGATCAGGTGCCAGCCGAACGCCGAACGCACCGGCTGGCTGATCTCGTTCAGCTTGAGCGAGAACGCCGCGTCCTCGAACGACTTGTCCATGCGCCCGCGCGTGAAGAAGCCGAGGTCACCGCCCGCCGTCGCGGAGCCGGGGTCCTCGGACGCCTCGCCGGCCACCTTCGCGAATTTCTCGCCCCCGACGACGCGCTTGCGCAGCGCCAGGATCTTGACGAGGCCCGCGGCGGTCGCGACCGAATCGGCCTGCGGCGGGATCTGGATGACCTGGAGCCGCAGCTCCTTGGGCACCTTGGGGAACTTGTCCTTGTGCGCGAGGAAGTAGCTCTCGGCCTCGGCCTGCGTGACGGTCCGGCGCGGGAACTCCTTCTGCTTGAGCCGGTCGACCGCGAGTTCCTTGCGAAGGTCGGTGCGGTACTTGTCGCGCAGCTGCGTCTCGGTGAGGTTCTCGCGCTTGAGCTGGTCCTCGAAGCCCTGCTCGCCGCCCATCCGCGCGCGCGCCTGATCGATCGCGTTGTCGACCTGCTTCTCGACCTCGTCGTCGGTCACCGTGATGCCCTGCCGCTTGGCCTCGGCCTGCAGTACGCGATCGTCGATCATCTTCTCGAGGAACTGGTGGCGGAGCGTGTCGACCTGCGCCGAGTCCGGCATGTTCTGGCCGCTCTGCTGGAGCTGCTGCATGAAGAGGTAGACCTGCTCCTCGACGTCGCTCACGAGCACGGCCTCGTCGTTCACCATCGCGGCCACGGCGTCGAGCGCCTCGTCGGACGAGCCGGCGGACGGGTTCGCCGGAGCGGATGCGGGCGCCGGCGCGGCGGCGACGGGCTTCGCGGGATGCGTGGCCGGCGCGGCGACGGCGAGGGCGGTGACGCCGGCCAGCAGCGACAGCAGTGCGGCCGCGCGACGGACGAGCTTCAAGCGGAACCTCCGTGTGATCTCGACGCCGGGAGCTTCGACCGGGCGTCGACGGGTTTGCGATCCGGCCGCACGCGGCGGGGAGACGGACGGGCACGGTTGGCGGAGCGGCGCGCAGTATAGCCGCCGCGTCCGCCCGCGCGCACGCCATTCCCGCCGCGCCGCCGCCCCTGCGGGCCCCTCGCGGCGCGGATTTGCGCTTCTTGGACAGGGCGGGGCGCGCCCCGGTGACGCTCGGAGCGCGTGCACCCGCGCTCGTCGCGGCGGCGCAGACCGCGCGCTCGCGCCGGCCCATGCTCGATGCTTCGTCGCGGCGCTCCGGGTCCGCGGCGGCGTGCGGCGTTCTCCGACACAACCTGGGCCGCGTTTCGAACCTGTGCGAAGGTGCCCCCGGTGACTCCCGACGTTTCCACCCGCCGCGCGCTCGCGGTCGCGGCCGTGCTCGTTGCCGCACTGGTCGCGCTGCCGCGCTTCCTCACGCACGCGCCCTACCAGCGTCTCGGGGCCTACGTGCACGACGGACGGGTGGAGCGCGTCGTCGGCCCGCCCGCGCAGGGGCTGCTCCAGCCGAACGACCGGCTGCTCGCGCTCGACGGCACCGACCTTTCGCAGCCGAGCGTGGGCGATTCGCTCCGCGTGCACGGCTGGCCGCGCGGTCCGCTCACGCTCACGGTGCGCCGCGCCGGCGCGACGCTGCAGCTCGCGGTGCCTCCCGTTCACCTCTCGGCGTGGCAGCGTCTGCGCATCTACCTCTATCCCATCGCCGCGGTGATCGCGGCGCCGATCGTCGCGTTCCTGCTCGTGTGGCGCCGTCCCGACCTTCCGACCGCGTGGATCTTCCTGTGGTTCGCGGCGCTGCAGGGGCTCGGCGTGATGTACGGGCTCTACCAGTTCCCGCAGTCGGACCCGAGCCCCGCGTTCCGCTTCTACCTCAAGGTGTACGAAGCGCTCTCGTGGCTCTACCCCGCGAGCTTCGTGCACTTCATGGCGGTGTTCCCGCGCGCGCGCTGGACGAACGAAGGCCGCTGGCGCAACCCGTGGTTCCTGCTCACGGTCGGCGCCTACCTCGTGCCCGTCGCGATCTGGCTGCGCGCGGGCGGCCTGCACTCGAGCCCGCCCGAGCTCGCGTACGACACGTACCAGGCGTTCGCGCTCGCGGTCGGGATCTTCTCGCTCGTCCAGCACTACGCCCGCTCGGGGCCGGGCTGGAACCCCACCGCGCACGAGCGGGCACTCGCCATGCTCGCGGCGTTCGCGATGCTGACGAGCGCCGCACTCAATCTGCTCGCGAGCGATCCGCGGCTCCAGGCGCTGCTGCCGTCGTCGTCGCTGCGTTACGTGTTCAGCAGCATCCTGATCGCGTGGCTCTCGGCGCCGTTCGTCTTCGCGTACCTGATCGCGGGCGATCCGCTGTTCGATCCGCGCCGGCTGATCGTCGGCGGTCTGCCGTACTTCCTGATCTCGGGCGTGCTCGCGGCGATCTACCTCGTCGTCGTGCTCGGCGGACAGCGGCTGTTCGCACTGGTCACCGGCGAGCAGACGATGGTGTTCAGCCTGCTCGCGGCGCTCGTGCTCGCGTTCGCGTTCGCGCCGCTGCGCGAGCGGGTGCAGCGCGCGATCGACCGCGTCTACGGCCGCGACCCCGAGGCGCTGCGACGCGCGCTCGACGCCGCGGGCCGCGACCTGCTCTCGGCGCTCGATCGCGGCGAGGTGCGGGCCGCGGTCGAGGAGGGAATCGGGCGGGGACTCCGCCGGCCGCTGCCGATCCTGTGGCCCGAGGACGGCCCGCCCCGGCTCGCGGAGCCCGAGGCCGCGCCCGAGCACGCGCGGGCCGACGTCGAAACGCTGCTGCGCCAGGCGGGCATCCGGCTCGACAACCTGCGGCTCGCCGCGGAGCGGGCCGCTGCCGAGCGCCACGCGGTCGAGCTGCGCGAGGCGGCGACGCGCGCCGAGCTGCGCGCGCTGCAGGCGCAGGTCCAGCCGCACTTCCTCTTCAACGCGCTCAACGCGCTCGCCTACCTGACCGAGACGGATCCGCGCGCCGCGCAGCGCTTCACCGAGCGGCTCGCCGACATGCTGCGCTACACGGTCGAGGCCGGGAAGCGGCCCGCGGCGCTGCTCAGCGAGGAGATCGCGTTCGTCGAGGACTACCTCGGCGTCGCGCGCGAGCGCTACGAGAACCCGCTCGAGTTCCGCTACCAGGGCGACCCAACGCTGCTCTCGATGCCCGTGCCGCCGTTGCTGCTGCAGCCGCTCGTCGAGAACAGCCTCAAGCACGGGCTCCCCGACCCCGCGGACGCGCTCCACATGACGTTGTCGGCGCGGCTCGCCGACCTCCGGCTGGAGCTGGAGTTCGCCGACGACGGCCGGCCGCACGCCAATGGCGGCCCCGGGCTCGGTGTCGGACTGGAGAACCTCGAACAGCGCGTCCACCGGTTCGCCGGCGACGACGCGCGCGTGACGGCGGGTCCGCGCGGTGAGGGCGGTTACGTCGTGCGCATGAGCTGGCCACGACCGGAGGGAGGAGCACGGTGAGCAAGAGCGAAGCGATGCGCGTGGTGATCGCGGACGACGAGCCGCGCGCGCGGCAGTACCTGGAGCGGCTGCTGTCCGAGCACGACGGCGTGGAAGTGGTGGGCGCCGCGCGCAACGGCGCGGAGGCGCTCGCGCTCATCGCGCGCGCGCGGCCGGACGCGGCATTCCTCGACATCCACATGCCCGACATCTCGGGTCTCGAGGTCGCGCGCCACCTGAAAGGCGACGACGCCCCGATCGTCGTGTTCGTCACCGCATACGACCAGCACGCCGTCGAGGCGTTCGAGCTCGCCGCGCTCGACTACGTGCTCAAGCCGATCCGGCGCGAGCGGCTCTCGGAGACCGTGGAGCGCGTGCGCGCGGAGTCCGCGAGCGGCGGACGCCGCGGCGCCGCGGGCGCGGCGCGCGAGGTGATCGAGAGCGAGCCGATGCGCCAGCACGCGCAGCCGCTGCTGCGGCTGCCGGTGCGGCACCGCCGCGAGGTCAAGCTGCTCGATCTGGGCGACGTGCCGCTCGTCTTCTCGCGCGACCGGCTCGTGCTCGCGCGCAGCGAGGGCAAGGAGTACCTCGTCGACTACACGCTGCAGGAGCTCGAGACGCGGCTGCCCGAGGGCCAGTTCGTGCGCGTGCACCGCGGCGCGCTCGTCAACGTGAACGCGATCGAGAGCTACGGCGCCGAGGACGGCGTGCTCGTGCTGCGGCTGAAGGACGGCACGCGCGTCGAGGCGAGCGAGCGCCGCGCGGCCGAAGTGCGTCGGCGGCTGCGATGACCGCGCTCCCGCCCGACGATCCGGGGACGCGCGCGGTGCTGCGCCACCTGCTCGCGACGCTCGCCTATCGCGCGGGGAAGGCGGTGCGCGCCACGGACGCGTCGTTCGCGGACTATCTCGTGACGCCCGAGAGCAACTCGCCGCGCACGATCCTCGCGCACATGGGCGATCTCATGGACTGGACGCTGCGCAAGCTTCGGGACGGCGACCCGGGCTGGACCACGGCGACGCCGCGGCCGTGGGACGAGGAGCGCGCGCGTTTCTTCGCCGCGCTCGAAGCGCTGGACGCGCACCTCGCCTCGGACGCGCCGTTGCGCTGGGATCCCGGGCTCGTGCTGCAGGGCGGGCTCGCCGACGCGCTCACGCACACCGGCCAGCTCGCGCTCCTGCGACGGCTCTCGGGCCACCCGATGAAGGGCGAGAACTACGCGCGCGCCGACATACGGGCCGGGCGAGTGGGCGCGGAGCAGACCCCGCCCAACCCGAAGCACGAGTTCTGAGGCGCGCAGGGCGCGCCCCGGCGTGAGACGCTGCGGCTCGCCGCGCTAGGGCGTCGCGTCCGCCGGCCCCGGCGGCGGCCACGGCACCTTGCGCAGGTTCTGGGCGAGCACCGTCGGGTGGAGTGCCTGCTTCAGCGAGTCGAGGTACGCCGCGAAGCGCATCTGGCGTGCGGCCTCCATGCGGCTGCCCGCGACGCTCATCCGCATCTCGGGCGTGAGCTGCGCCCACTCCGGTGCGCCCTCGCGCTTCTCGACCAGCTGCAGCACGCGCCAGCGACCGTTCACGAGCTCGGGCCCGCGGATTTCCCCGGGTGCCATGCGTCCCGCGCCATCGAGCACCGCGCCCCACGCCGGATCGGATTCGGGAAACCGGAGGGCCTGGTCGTGCACGATCAGGCTCGGGTCGACGGCGCGCGCCGCCGCCGCGAGCGGTGCGCCACGCGCTGCGCCGCGCGAGACCGCGGCCGCCGCCGTCGTGTCGGCCGTCTCGACCCAGCGCACGCGGGCCTCGAGCGGCTGGACGTAGCGGGCCTTGACCTGGTTCCAGAGCGACTCCGCCGACGCGTCGCTGGGCTGCACGAGCCCGATCATCGCGGTCGTGCTCTCGGCTTCCAGCAGGTAGCGATCGAGCTCGTCCTGGCGCGCGCGCACGAAGTCCGACTCCTCGTCGAGATGGCGGCGGTGCGCCTCGGCGAGCCCGATGCGCGTGATCGCGCGGCTCTCGACCCACGCGCGGATCGCCGGCGTGACGCTCGCGTTGGGCGCGCGCACGTCGCTGCGCTGCAGGTCGGCGAACGCATCCCCCAGCGTGTAGGTGCCGCCCTTCCAGGTCGCGAGCACCTGTTTCCGCTCCGCGGGCGAGGGATTGGGTGGCGGCGCGGCGCCGATGCGCGCGGGCGTGAGGAGCTGGTAGACGGGGAACTCCGCGTTGGGATCGAGCACGAGGTGCCACTCCCGCTCCATGGCGAAGAGCTGCGCCGTTATCGCCTGGCGCTGCTTCATCTGCCGCAGCGCTTCCACGATCGATCCGCGCTCGAGCTCGAACGGCACCGGCTGCGCGGGAATGCGCGCGCGCACCTCGACGAGGAACCAGCCCTGCGGCGAGTGGTAGGGCCCGCCGATCCTGCCGACGGGCAGCGTCCGGATCGGATCGTCGAGCGGCGGGCCGAGCTGGCCGGGCGAGACGAGGCCGAGCGATCCACCCGGCGGGAGGGTACCCGGAGCGTTGAAGTGATCGGCGGCCTGTCCGAACGTCATGCCGTTCGCGATCGCCTTCTGCGCGAGATCGATGATGGGTTTCTCGGTCGAGTAGATGAGGAGCACGTCGGACTGGAGCTTGCGCCACTCCCACATCCGCCTCGCCTCGGCCTCGCTCACGCCGGGATCGGCCGGCGCCAGGTGCGCCGAGAAGTCGCTGACCAGCAGCCGCTCGGTGGTGGCGTCGCGGAATTGCCGGTACGCCGCCGTCGTGTCGAGCCCCTGCGCGTGCGCCGCGGCGAGCAGCAGCTGATCGCGCACCAGCCCGTCGAGCACCGCGGCCGGCGCACGGGTCGCGCCGCCCTCCGTGGGATCGACGTTGCGCGCGGCGCGGATGAAGTCGTCGACCGTCGCGGTGCGGCCGGCGACGCGCACCACCGGCCGCGAACCGAGGCTGCAGCCCCCGAGTGCGAGGGCGAGGAGCGCCGCGCCGGCGGCGCGGACGGACGTGCGGATCACGGAGATTTCCTTTCGGGGATCGAACGGGCGGCCGGGACCGGCCCGGCGAGGGATCTCGATCGGAGCCTATGCCCGCGCTCGGCGCGCTGACAAGCGCGGCGGCGTGCCGCGGCTACGCGCTTCCGCCGGAGGCGGACGGCGCCGCGAGCACGCGCTCGAGCGCATCGGCCGCCGCCTGCGCGCCCCGCTCGGCGCGAAACGCCGCGCCTTCCTCGGCCGCGCGCACCGCGACGTTCTCGTCGGCGAGCAGCGCGCGCAGCTCGCGCGCCGCGGACCGCGCGTCGTAGCGCCCGCGCGCGAGCACGCGCGAGACGCCGAGCCGGCGGCAGCGCGTGGCGTTGTCCGGCTGATCGTGGCTCCAGGGCACGCCGAGCATCGGCCGGCCCGCTTCGAGCGCCCGCGCCGTCGTTCCGATGCCGCACGAGTGCACGATCGCGCACGCGCGGGGGAAGAGCGCCGCGTGCGGCGCCCACTCGATCGCGTGCACCTCGCGCGTGCGCGGCAGCGCGGCGGCGTTGGCGCCCGCGAGCAGCACGGCGCGCCGGCCCACGGCGCGCGCGGCCTCGAGGCTCGCGCGCCAGAAGTCGCGCGGGTCCCAGACCGCCGAGGAGCCGAGCGTGAAGACGATGGGCGGCTCGCCGGCGGCGAGGAACGCCTCGAGCGGGGACGCGAGCGACTCGCGTTGGAAGTCGTGCGGGAAGCCCGTCGCCAGCGTGCGCGCCGGCCAGTCGCGCTGGGGCGCGGCGAAGCGGGGCGAGAAGAGCGCGAGGTTCAAGAGCGGCGACCACGCCTCGAGCAGTGGATGACGGCGGGAGCGCGGCAGGCCGAGGTCGCGACGGAGCGCATCGAGCGGCTCGAACCACGGGCGCGAGCCGCGGATCAGCAGCCGCCAGAGCGCCGCGAGCGCGAACGGCGGCAGCGCGCGGCGCAGCAGCTCGCTCCCCGGCACGGTCGGCAGCGTCGGGGGATCGTGCGCGCTGAAGACCGCGGAGGGCTGCAGCGCCACCTGAACGCGGGGGACCCCGAGCTTCTCCGCGACCGGGCCGGCTACCATCGCGATCATGTGGCTCACGATCAGATCCGAGCCGGGCGCGGCGGCGAGCAGATCCTCCGCCGCATCGCGCGTCCACGGCAGCACGAGCTCGCGAAGCACGTACTCGGTGCCGCGGCGCAGGTCCATCGCGCGCTTCATGACCTGCTCCATCGCTTCCGGCGCACCGAACTCGGGGCGGACGGGTGCGAACTCGAGCCCCGCCGACGTGACGAGCTCACGGTAGTCGGCGTGCGTCGCGAGCAGCGCCGCGTGGCCGCGCCGGCGCAGCTCGGTGCCGATCGCAAGAAACGGGTGGAGATCGCCGAGCGAGCCGAACGTGACGAGGGCGATCCGGCTCACGGGCGCGTCGGTTCCCGCGTGCGGCCCGCGCTCATGCGGGTCGCGCCACGACGGCCGCGAGCGCCGACCACCGCGTCAGCTCGCCGCACGGGCCGACGTCGCGCGGGGCCGCGGGATCGAACTCCGGCGCCGGAGCGGTCACGTCCGTACTTTCGCCGCCGGGGTCGCGCCGATCCGGGCGAGCGCCCGGAGGACTTCGCGCGTGCGATGGAGCAGCACCAGATCGGCGCCGCGCAGGCGCAGTCCGAACTCGCGTCCGCTGAAGAACTCGAGCTGGTAGTTGAGCGAGCGCACGATCCCCGCGATCTCGTCCGGCTTGAGCGCCCGGCGCAGCGTGATCTCGCTCACGTCGTGCAGCACGCGGAGGCTCTCGACGGGAGCGGGCGCGTCGGGCCCGCCGCGCCCGAGCACGCGCAGGCGCCGCAGCTCGACGAGCGCGACCGCCGGATTGGGCAGCGCGCCGAAGCGGTCGATGAGCTCGAGCGTCAGCTCGTCGACGGCCGCTTCGTCGCGCGCGTCGGCGAGGCGGCGGTAGAGCGCGAGCTTCTCGTGTTCGTCCGGCACGTAGTCGTCGGGCAGGAACGCGCTCCAGTCGGTGACGAGCCGCGGCTCGGGCCGCAGCACGTCGAGCTCGCCCTTCAGGGCCGCCACCGCCTCCTCGAGCAGCTTCACGTAGAGATCGAAGCCGAGCCCCAGGATGTGGCCGTGCTGCTCGGGCCCGAGCAGGTTGCCGGCGCCGCGGATCTCCATGTCCTTGAGGGCGACCTTGAAACCAACGCCCAGCTCGTCGAACTCCTCGATCACGCGCAGGCGCTTCTCGGCCTCCTCGGTGAGCACGCGCCGCGAGGGCACCATGAGGTAGGCGTAGGCGCGTTGCGCCGAGCGCCCGACGCGGCCGCGGAGCTGGTAGAGCTGCGCGAGGCCGAGCGTGTCGGCGCGATCGACGATCAGCGTGTTGACGCTCGGGATGTCGAGACCCGACTCGATGATCATGGTGGCGACGAGCACGTCGAGCTTGCCGTCGGTGAACTCCAGCATGACGCGCTCGAGCTCGCGCTCCGCCATCTGGCCGTGGCCGATGCCGACGCGCGCCTGCGGCACGAGCTGCTGCACGAGCAGCGCGGCGTTGTAGATCGTCTCGACGCGGTTGTGGACGAAGAACACCTGTCCACCGCGGTCGATCTCGCGCAGGATCGAGTCCGTCACGACCTCGGGTTCCCACTCGAGCACTTCGGTCTGGACGGGAAGCCGGTTCTGCGGCGGCGTCTCGATGACGCTCATGTCGCGCGCGCCCGCCAGCGAGAGGTTGAGCGTGCGCGGGATCGGCGTGGCCGTGAGCGCGAGCACGTCCACCGTGCGCGTGAGCTGACGGATCCGCTCCTTCTGCGCGACGCCGAAGCGGTGCTCCTCGTCGATCACGACCAGCCCGAGATCGGAGAACCTGACGTCGCGCGAGAGCAGCCGGTGCGTGCCGATCACGACGTCGACGTCCCGCTTCTCGAGCCGTGCGACGACCTCCTTCTGCTCCTTCGCGGTGCGGAAGCGCGACAGCACCTCGATCTTGACGGGGAAGTCCGCGAGCCGCTCGCGGAACGTGATGCCGTGCTGCTGCGCGAGGATCGTCGTGGGCACGAGCACCGCGACCTGCTTGCCGTCCTGCACGCACTTGAACGCGGCCCGGATCGCGACCTCGGTCTTGCCGTACCCGACGTCGCCGCAGATCAGGCGGTCCATCGGCGAGGACGCCTCCATATCGGCCCGCACGTCGTCGATCGCGAGCAGCTGATCCGGCGTCTCGTCGTACGGGAACGACGCCTCGAGCTCGCGCTGCCACACCGTGTCGGGCCTGAATGCGAACCCGGGCAGCGCCTTGCGTGCGGCGTAGGCCTTGAGCAGCTCGTCGGCCATGTCCTGGATGGCCTTCTTCGCACGGGCCTTGGTGCGCTGCCATTGCGCCGAGCCGAGGCGGTGCAGTCCCGGCTTCGCGCCATCGCCCGCCGCGTAGCGCGACACCATCGCGAGCTGGTGAACGGGGACGTAGAGCACGTCCTTCTCGGCGTAGCTCAGCTCGAGGCAGTCGGTCTCCTGCCCGCCGAGCGTGAGGCGTTTCATGCCGCGATAGACCCCGACGCCGTGATCCTCGTGAACCACGAAATCGCCCGGCTTGAGCTGCGAGAGCTCGGCCGCGGACAGCCCGCCCGTGCGCCGCAGGCGCCGCCGCCTCCGGCGATACCGCGCGAAGATCTCGTGATCGGTCAGCAAGGCGAGCCCGGCGCCGCGCACCGTGAAGCCCTCGCTCACCCAGCCGACGCCGAGCGTCGCGGGCGCATCGCCCAGCATCTCGCCCAGCCGGTCGCGCTGGCCGGCGTTGTCGCACAGCACCACGGCCGAGACGCCGTTGGCCGCGAGCTCCGCGAGGTGCGCCTTGAGCCGCTCGATCGAGCGCTGCAGCGGCTCGGCCGGCGAGCAGTCGACGAACAACGCGTCGCCGCGTGCCGTCGCCGTCGCGGCTCCGACGATCGGCGCCATCCAGTCCGCGCCCGCGCGCGCGGCGATCAGCTCGTGCCACGCCGAGGCCGGCTCGAACAGCTGCCCGGGCGGCGAGAGCAGCGGGTAGTGCGCCCGCGCCTCCTCGAACGTGCGCGCGGTCAGGGCCTCGAGATCGTCCGCGCGCGCGGCGAGTGCGTCGGGATCGTCGACGATCACCAGCGCGTCGGCGGGCAGGTAGTCGGCGAACGTGCCGAGCTGCGCGTCGTAGTAGCCCGCGAAGCGCTCCATGCCCTCGTGGAACAGGTTCGCGCCGGTGGCGGCCTCGTCGCCCGCCTCACGCAGCCGCTGCGTGATCGCTTCGGCGTCGCCGGGCTCCACGACGATCTCGAAGCGCGGCAGCACGCGCGCGTCGGCGAGCTTCTCGAGCGAGCGCTGCGTGCCGGAGTCGAAACGGCGGATCGACGCGATCGTGTCGCCGTCGAACTCGACGCGCAGCGGATCGGACTCGCCGACCGGCCAGACGTCGAGGATGCCGCCGCGGCGCGCGAACGAGCCCACCGCCTCGACCTCGGGCAGCCGCTCGTAGCCCATGAACACGAGCCGCTCGATCAGCGCGCGTGGATCGACGTCCGCGCCGGTGCGCAGCGACATCAGCGCGCGCGCGAGCCGCTGCGGGCGCGGCACGCGCTGCAGCACGCCGCGCACGGTCGCGACCACGACGCCGGCCTCGCCGCTCGCCAGGCGCGCGAGTGCGCCGAGGCGATCGGCGGTGATCGCGGGGTGCGGCGAGGTGGGGTCGTAGGGCAGCGTGTCGGGCTCGGGGAACGCGAGCGTCGCGCCGCGGCCACGGAAGTATTCGACATCGTCGCGCGCGCCCTCGAACGCCTCGCCGTGGCCCACGAGGTAGAGCACGGTGACGCCGAGCTCGCGCTGGAGCCACGAGGCGAGCCACGCGCGCGCCGAGCCCGTGAGCCCGCGGACCTGCACTCGGCCTCCCCGGCGCTCGCCGGTCGCGGCCGGTCGCAGGCGCTCGAACAGCGCCTGCGCTTCGGGCAGGCGCGCGGCGTGCCGCGCCAGCGAAGCGGCGAGATCGTCCTCGAGATAAACCTCGGTCGTGGCCACGCGGGCTCCGTTCCAGCACGGAAAGCCGCCGCGGTGACGCCGCGGCGGTTTCGAAATCGCTTCATGTGCCCCAACAGCGGGCGGCGACGGACGCTAGCAGCGCGCTCGCGCGCGAACAAGCGTGCGGGAGCGTGGCGTGCGGGCCGCACTCGCGATGTGGCTCTCGCGATCTCGCGCCGGGCGGGCCTCAAGCGCGCCCTCCGCGAGGCCGATAACGACGGCGGCGCGGCGGCGATACGGCCGTGACGCACTTCGAAGCGCGCGAACGGGTCCGGGCAGGCCGGAGCAAGGGAGCGGGGGGCTCGAGGGAATGCCGCTGACGTCGCAGATCGGCCTCCGCACGCCGGAGACGACGGCCTGATGGGCGCGACCGATCCCATCCCGCCCGCGGACCCCGGCGAGCCCGGGCGCGCGCCCGAACCCACGCCCGCCGATGGCGCGCCGCCGCGTCGTCGTCGTCGCCGCAGCCGTCGCACCCGCGATGCGGAGATCGCGATTCGCCAGTGGGCCGACGAGCGCAAGCAGCAGGCCGGCGCCGCTCCGGCCCGGCCGCTGCGCCCGATCGCCTGGCAGATTCCGGCGCTCCTCATGCTCGCGCTCGTCAACGTGCTGGTGTGGCGTTCGCCCGGCGCGCCGTTCCGCGCGCAGGCCGCCTCGACGCACTCCGTTGCGCTCGCGCCCGAGCAGGGCAAGGTTGCGTTGCTGCTCGTCGCGCAGCAGGTCGAGGCCTTCCGCGCCCACAACGGCCGGCTGCCGGCCACGGCGCTCGAGCTCAACGCGCTGCTCCCGGGAGTGCGCTACGCGCGGACCGGCAGCGACGGCTACGAGCTCTCGGTGCTCGCCGGCCAGCACGTGCTCGTTTACCGCTCCACGGTGCCGCTGGCCGTCTTCGCGCGCCAGCTCCAGATCAGTCGGGCCTTCGTTCGGGGGGACTCGCGATGAGTCGCCGCGAACGCACCGGCTTCTCGCTCATCGAGCTCATGATCGTGCTCCTGATCATCTCGACGCTGCTCGGCATCGGGCTGCCCGCCTATGCCAACCTCCGCCGGCACGCGATCGCGGTGCAGGCGGCCGCGGACCTGCGCGCCATCCGCGCGGCCGCCGTCGCCGAGTACGACGTGACCGGTCAGATCGCGCCGCCGGGCGTCGCGGGGGTCGTGCCCGCGGGCATGGCGCCCTATCTGCCTCATGGCTTCACGTTCTCGCGCCTGGACTACCAGCTCACGTGGATGGGCGACGTGCCCGTCTTCCCGTCGTCGAACGGGGTCGTCGCCGTGCAGGTGCCCGACCCGACGCTGCTCGCCGAGATCGACCGCGAGGTCGGCGCGACCTGCTGGCACACGACGGTCGGAAGCGTCGGCGTCTACGACGTGCTGCAGACAACCCTCGAACCGTAGACCGCAGCCTCGGGGACGCGGCGCTCAGCGCGGCGTCGGGCGCGACGGCATGCCGATGCGCGCAACCAGCGTCTCGGCGACGAGCAGCAGCAGCGCGAGCAGCGTGAAGAGCGGCCAGAGCTCGCGGCCGAACCGCGCCTCGCGGACGCGCCGCGCCAGATCGTCGCCCGGATGGAGCACCAGCGCGCGGCCCGCGGGGAACGCCGCGAGCAGCTCGTTCTCGGTCGCGGGCGAGAGGTCGCTCTCGCGCGGGTCGGGGTTGACCGCGAACGTGCTGCGCAGCACGTCGCCGCGATAGACGCGGTAGAGCCCGGGCTTCTCGAGCGGCGCGGTCTCGAGCCGCGTCACGCCGCGCGCCGCGACCAGCTGCACGGGCAGCGAGCGGCCCGACTCGTCGAGAACGCGCCAGTCGCCGGGCCCCGCCGGGCCGCGCCATACGTCGCCGGGGGCGAGCGAGGCGGCCGCCGTGCCGCGCCCGAGCACGCGCACGATCTGGTGGACGAGCGGCAGGAACGCGCCGCTCACCGCGAAGTCCGACGCGTCCGGATCGAGCGGCGTCGCGAGCACGACCGCGCCCGGCACTTCGACCACCGCGGGATGGGCGCGATCGAACTCCGCGAGCACGCGTGCGCGCGGCCCGGGGCGCAACGCCCGCACGCGCGTGAAGCGTGCGCTGGAGAGCGGCTCACCGGGCCGCGCCGGGAAGCCTTCGAGGATCGGGTGCCCGGCGACGGCGCGCACGAGCCGCCACGCCGCGCCCGCGGGCGCGTCCTCGGGCGCGCCAAGCTCGCCCGCACCCAATTCGCGCAGGAGCGAGCCGTTCCAGAACGCCGCGTCGGCGTGCGAGCCCGGCGCGAGCAGCACGGCGCCGCCGCCGCGCACGACGTCGAGCGTGGCCTGCAGCTCGGCGGGTCCAAGGCGCTCGACGTCGCCGATCACGAGCACGTCGGCTTCGCCCGCCTGCGCCGCGAGCTCCGGGGCGTCGACCGCGCGCACGTCGAGCCCCGACGCGATGCCGCCGGCCTCGAGCGCGAGCCGGAGTGGCGAAGGCGCACCGTCCTCGCGCAGCAGCACGTGGATCGTGCCGGCGCGCCCCGCGGCGAACACGCGGCGGTTGTCGAGCGCGAGCGCGTCGTCGGGCAGCAGCACCTCCCCGCCCGCCTCGGGCACGCGCGCGAGCGGAAGCAGCGTGCTCGCCCGCCCGCGCGCGGGCAGGCTCACGAAGCCTCGTCCGACCGTGCCCGCGTCGCCGCCGCCGCCGTCGCCCGCAACGAGCCCGCGCGCCTCGAGCGGGAAGTCGCCGGGCGTGACGCCGAAGGCGGCGGCCTCGACGTCGAGCGCCGCGCCCGAATCCGCCGGCGCGAGCGTGGCCGAGACGATCGCGGCGTTCGCGCGGCTGCGCGGCGCGAGCGGCAGGAGGTAGACGCGCACGCCCGCCCACGGACCATCGGGCGCCGCGATCGCGGCGGGCGCATCGCCGCGCACGAACCCCGAGCGCTGGAAGTCGGAGATCCAGAACAGCTCGCGGTTGAGCGCGTGCGCCTGCGCGAGCGCGCGCCCCGCGAGCTCGAGCGCTGCGCGGTGGTCGGTCGTGGCGGCGCCGCCCGTGAGCGCGGACACCGCGGCGCGCAGCCGGCCGGCGTCGCCCAGCGGCTTCTCGGAGACCGGTCGGGGCGCGCGGTCGTACGGCACGAGCCAGAGCTCGTCGCCCGGGCCGAGCGTCGCGAGCAGGTCCTCGACGGCGCGACGCGCCGCGACGACGAGCGGGCGCCCGTCCGGGCCCGGGGCGGTCATGCTCCCGCTCACGTCGACGAGCGCGACCATGCTGCTCGCCGCGCCCGCGTGCCCGCCGGGACCGCCCCGGGTCGCGGGGCGGGCCATCGCCATCGCGAAGGCGGCGAGCGCGAGCGTGCGCAGCAGCAGCAGCAGCCACTGCTTGAGCTTCAGGCGCCGGATCTCGCTCTGGTGGACCTCGGTCAGGAACTCGAGCGAGGAGAAGCGCAGCTCGCGCGGCCGGCGGCGCGTGAAGAGGTGGATGAGGATCGGGATCGCGGCCGCGCCGAGGCCGAAGAGGAAGAGCGGGTTGAGGAAGTTCACGGCGCGACCTCGATCCAGCCGCCGCGCGCGTCGTCCCAGCGTTCGATCTTCGTCACCGGATGGATCTCCCAGCCCGAGACGCGCGTCGAGGCGTGCTCGATCGACCACTGCGACGGGCGCCGGTCGTACGCGAAGTCGTCGAGCAGCCAGCCGCTCACGCGCACGCGCCGCGGGCCGCCGTCCCACGGCGTCGGCGTGCCGCTGTTCGGGCGGAAGACCTCGGCGAGCCGGTCGTAGCTCCAGCCGCCGTGCGCGCGCCAGGCGGGCGTCACCTCGGCCGTGACGTAGGCCGTGTCGGGCGAGTTCGTCCGACGCGGCAGCGCCGTGATCTCGAGGTGCACGTCGCCGTCGCCCGCGAGCAGCAGACGCTGGTTCCACCCCGCGAGCCGCACGCCGTGCGACTCGATGCGCGCGCGCTCCTCGAGCGGCGGGTCGTGCGGAAGCGCACGCACGAAGTCCATCGTGATGTCCTGCACCTCGGCGGGCGCGGAGCGGCGGCGCTTCATCTCGCGCAGGTGACGCGCCTCGCGCGAAACGCCGGGGGCCTCGCCGATGAGCGAGAGCGCGGCGAAGAGCAGTCCGGCGCCGGCGGCGAGCACGAGGAGCGCGAGCATGCGGAAGCTCACAGCAGCTTCGCCCGCTTCTCGAGGTAGGCGAGCAGCGCGCGATCGAACGGCGTGCGCGTGTCGAGCGGCACGTAGTCGATCAGCTGCTCGCGGCACGCACGGCGGTAGCGGTCGCGCCACGCCGCCAGGCGTTCGCGATAGCGCGCGCCGATCTCCCACGGCTCGGTCGTCAGGCGCTCGCCGCTCTCCATGTCGACGAACGTCGTGGTCCCCGGGTAGGGGAACTCGATCTCGTCGGGATCGAGCAGGTGGAAGACGATCACCTCGTGGTGGCGATGACGGAAGTGCTGCAGCGCCGAGAGCACGTCCTCGGGCCGGTCCATGAGATCGGACAGCAGCACGACGAGCCCGCGGCGCTTGATGCGCTCGGCGAGCTCGTGCAGCGCGGGCGCGAGCTGGGTGCGGCCCTGCGGCTCGCTCGCCGAGAGCGCCTTGAGGAGCACGTCGAGGTGCGAGCGTACCGAGCGTGCGGGCACGAACTGCAGCGCGCGGTCGGCGAACAGCAGCGCGCCCACCGCGTCCTGCTGGCCGAGCATGAGGTAGCCGAGCGCCGCGGCCAGCGAACGGGCGTAGTCGAGCTTGGAGAGCGACGCCCGTTCGGAGCGGAAGCCCATCGAGCCCGACAGGTCGAGCAGCAGATGGCAGCGGAGGTTCGTCTCCTCGGTGTACTGCTTGACGAGGTAGCGATCGCTCTTGCCGAGCACCTTCCAGTCGAGGTTCTTGAGCGGATCGCCCGGCATGTACGGACGGTGCTCGGCGAACTCCACGCTGAAGCCGTGGAACGGCGAACGGTGCATGCCGGCGATGAAGCCCTCGACGACGAGACGCGCACGCACGTCGAGCCGCGCGAGCCGTGCGACGATCGCAGGATCGAGGTAGCGGCGCGCTTCCGCGCTGCCGGGGGCGCTCATGAGCTCAAGCCTGACACGCGATGTGGAGCAGGATGTCACCTTCCTGCGGCGTGCGGCCGGCGACGTACGCGCCGCGGCCATCGGCGTCCGCCGGCGTGACCACGCCGGAGTACGCCGCGCGATGGAGCGCCGGGTCGTCGTCGTACTCGTCGTTCACGCCGAGGACCGCGTTCCCCGGCCCTTCCACATCCAGTAGACGGGGAACCCGGTCGCGGCGATCGCCACGCCGGCGAAGGCCTTCCAGCCGCTGTCGTGAAGGTCGCTGACGATGATCATCGCGGTCGCGAGCACGAACAGGATCGGCGTCAGCGGATAGAGCGGCGTGCGGTAGGATGGCGCCTCACTGCGGCCCTGCTGCTCGCGCCGGCGCTGCACGAAGATCGCCGCCGTCGTGAGCGCGTAGAAGAGCCACGACGTGGTGACGAACCAGCCGGAGACGTCGTCGAAGCCCTTCGCGACGGCGAGCCACACGCACGACAGCACGGCCTGGATCCAGAGCGCGGTCGCGGGCGAGCCGCGGCGCGGATCGAGCGCGGCGAGCGGCTTCCAGAGCAGCCCGTCCGCGGCCATCGCCTGCGTGACGCGCGGCCCGGTGAGCACCGCTCCATTGGTGGTGCCGAACGTCGAAACCGCGATGAGCACCGCCAGCGCGCGGCCACCCCAGACACCGAGCAGGCGCACGATCGTCTCGTAGCCCACGGTCGGATACGCCGCGACCTCGGCCGGCTTCAGGACGTGGAAGTAGGCGAAGTTGGTGACCACGTAGACCGCGATCACGAGCCATGTGCCGCCGACGATCGCGATCGGCATGTTGCGCCTGGGCTCGAGCACTTCGCCTGCGACGTACGTCGAGTCGGTCCAGCCGTCGTAGGCGAACAGGATCGGGATCATCGCGAGCGCGAGCGCCGAGAGCAGCGAGCGTGACGCCGCGGCGGCCGCGTCGGCGGGCGGCAGCGGCGAGGCCGGGAAGCGGACGGGCAGCGCGAACGCGGCGACGCAGAGCGCGGCGATGCCGATGACCTTGAGCGTCGTGAACAGCGACTGCGTGCCCGCGCCTTCCTTGACGCCCAGCCAGTTGACGAACGTGAGCAGCATGATCGCCACCACCCCGACCGGGATCTGCGCCGCCGCCGGCAGGTGCGCGGCCTGGCAGAAGTACTCCGCGAACACCGTCGTGATCGAGGCGATGACCGTCGGCTTGATCACCCACAGGTTCGCCCAGCCGAACACGAAGCCCCACGCGTCGCCGAAGCCTTCGCGGATGTAGACGTAGAGCCCGCCCGTGCGCGGCCGCAGCACCGCGAGCTCGGTGAGCACGAGCGAGCCGCAGATCGAGAGCACGCCGCCCAGGATCCAGGCGAACAGCACCAGCGGAAACGACGTGATGTGCTGCGCGACGCTGTGCGGCGACTTGAAGATGCCCGAGCCGATGATGTTGCCCACCGTGATCGCGGTGGCGGCGTACAGGCCGATCTGTCTCTTGAGCTCGGCGGGCGGCGATGTCGTCATGCGGCCTCCTCGCGTCAGCGGAACGTGCAGCCGCTCAGGCGGCCGGGATGCTCTGCAGCAGGTCCGCGATGATGCGGTCCGGCCTCACGCCCTCGGCTTCCGCGGTGAAGTTGGTGACGATCCGGTGACGCAGCACGGACGGTGCGACGGCCTGCACGTCCTCGATGCCGGGTGCGAGCCGGCCGCGCAGCACCGCACGCGTCTTGGCGCCGAGCACGAGGTACTGCGACGCGCGCGGGCCCGCGCCCCAGCTCACCCACTGGCGCACGAACTCGGGCGCGTTCGCGGCGCCCTCCTCGCGGCCGCGCGTCGCGCGCGCGAGCCGCACGGCGTAGCGCACGACGTGCTCGGCCACCGGGACGCGGCGCACGAGCTTCTGCAGCTCGAGGATGTCGTTCGCGCCCAGCACGCGTTCGAGCTTCGGCGCGTAGGCGGACGTCGTCGACGCGACGATCTGCTCCTCCTCCGCCTGCGACGGATAGCCGACCTGCACGTTGAACATGAAGCGGTCGAGTTGCGCCTCGGGCAGCGGGTACGTGCCCTCGAGCTCGATGGGGTTCTGCGTCGCGAGCACGAAGAACGGCGGCGGCAGCGGCAGCGTCTGGCCGCCCGCGGTGACCTCGCGCTCCTGCATCGCCTGGAGCAGCGCGGCCTGCGTCTTGGGCGGCGTGCGGTTGATCTCGTCGGCGAGCACGACGTTCGCGAAGACGGGCCCGTGGATGAAGCGCATCGCGCGCCGGCCGGTGGTCGCGTCCTCTTCGAGGATGTCCGTTCCGGTGATGTCGCTCGGCATCAGGTCCGGCGTGAACTGGATGCGGCTGAACTTGAGGTCGAGCACGCGCGCGAGGCTCGAGACGAGCAGCGTCTTCGCGAGCCCGGGCACGCCGACCAGCAGGACGTGACCACCCGCGAACAGCGCGGTCATCAGGTGGTCGACGACGTCGTCCTGTCCGACGATGGCCTTGCGCAGCTCGACGAGGATGCTCTCACGGGCCTGGTGCAGTTTCTGGACGGTCTGCAGATCGGACGTTTCGCTGCTCAATCGGACCTCGGGGGTGCCGGGACGGGGCCAGGGCGCGGAGCGGAGGGCGGTGCGGGCGCCGCATCGTGCCGCAGAGGCAGGGCACCACGAGGGTACAACGGCGCTTTCGCGGCCGGCAACGCGCGCGCCCGGCGCGGGGAGCGGCGCGACGGGCGCGGTGCGCGTGCGTCGACGGCGCCGCGGGGCTCCCGACCGACGGCTCGTACGAGTGGATGGCGCTCTCCTTGCGCGGTCCGCCGTCGTCGGGATCGAAGTGGCAGGCCTGGCACATGAGGCCGGTACGCGCGGCGTGGAGCGTCCGCCCGGCGCGAGCGCCCGAACCGGTGTGCGCGAAGCGCTAACGCAGCGAGAGGCGCGCGAGCCGGAGCCTCGGACCGTCGGCGGTCTGCTCGACCCAGCCCGCGCAGGCGCGGCTACGATTCTCGACGGCGAGCGTCGCGCTGCGGACGCCGGCTCCCAGCAGCAGCCACGGCGAGGCGCCCTCGTCCGCGCCGAGCAGACGCACCGCGAAGACGCGCCGCGCCGGATCCTCGGCCGCCCGGGCGGGCACGCCGAGCAGCACGCGATCGCCGAGCGGGGCGAGCAGCGGATCGCCCGGCGCGAGCAGGCTGTCCGACTGCGCGTGGCGCGCCTCCATCGCGCCGTCGGATACGCGCCAGCGGGCGGTCGAGACGCGCCCGCCCGCGCCGCGGGTCGCAGGGGCCGCGGACCACGCGGCGTAGCCGCGGCCGCGCGCGAGCGCGAGGGCCACGCCGGCCGACGAGCCGCCCGCGCCCGGCTCGCCCTCCGCCGAGAGCAGCGTGTCGAAGGCGAACGACGCGCCGCCATCGCGCGAGAGCGCGAGCCGGGGAGCGCGCGCGCTGTCGCGCGCGCCGGGGTAGGCGAGCGCGACCGTGCCCGCGGTGTCGGCGCACAGCGCGGGCCGGCCATCGACCGCCGCGGCTCCGCCGACGCTCACACTCGCGCCCCAGGTCTGCCCGCCGTCCTCGCTCGCGGCGAGCCGGACGGTGGCGCGCGCGAGTCCGCCAGCACCCGCGCCCGGCGTTTCGAGCCAGCAGGCGAGCACGCGCCCCGGCGCGGCGTTCGCGAGCGCGACGTACGCGGCCTGCGCGGACTCGGGTGCCACAGGGCCGGCATCGAGCACGACCTCGGGCCCGAACGAGACGCCGCCGTCGTCGCTGCTGCGCGCGACGACGTCCTCGCCCGCGCGCGCCGAGTCGCGCGTCGCGCTCCACGCCAGGACGACGCGATCGCCGGGCGCGAACAGCACGACCGGCCGGCTCCGGGCGTCCGAGGCGACGGTGCCGCGGCGCGGATCGATGCGCACCGGCGTGCCGAAGTGCGCGCCGCTGTCGGCCGAGAGCGCGAGCCAGACGTCCGCGCCGAGCGAGTCGTGGACGACGTACGCGAGCGCGAGGCGGCCGGTGCCGTCGGCGGCGAGGCACGGGTCGAGCGCCGCCGTGCGCGCGAGGAACGCGGGCGTGATCTCGCGCACGCCCGCCCACGGCGTCGTGGGCGGCGCGGGCGTGCACGCGAGCGGCGTGAGCAGGAGCGCAGCGCCCCATGCGCGGACCATCGCGGCCGGCCGGAGCGTCACGGCTGGAGGCGCACCACGCGGGCGATGCGTTGCTGGCCGCCGCCCCGCCAGCGGACGAAGTAGAGCCCGGGCGGCGCCGCGCGGCCGGCGTCGTCGCGGCCGTCCCAGCGCGCGGCGCCGGCGCCGACGTCGAACGAGCGGACGAGACGGCCGCTCGCATCGAGCACGGCGACGCGCCCGGCAGCGGGCGGCGCGAGCGCGATGCCGTCGCGGAACGGATTGGGGCCCGCGGCGAGCAGGCCGTTCGCACCGGCCTTCGGCGCGGCGTGCGGGTGCGACGGCGCGACGACCCCGAGGACGGTGAAGCCGAACCGCACGTACTCGGGCGGCAGCGGGATCCACGGCTCGGGGCAGCTCGCGCAGGTGTCGCCGTCGGCGCGGTAGAGCCAGCCGCGCAGCGTGAACGAACGTGGGGTGATCGCAACCACCTGCGCGGTGGGCGCGAAGTAGGGGAGCTGGTAGTCGCCGCGCGCCGCGAACGTGCCCCCGACGCGCGGCCACACCCGCACCGAATCCACGAACGAGTCGGGCAGCGTCACGGTGGCGTACGCCGCGAAACGCGTCGCCGCCACGCTGCCCGAGAAGCGATCGAGCGTGCCCGGTCCGCGCTCGCCGATCGTGAGCGTGGCGGCGGTCGTGTCGGCGACGACCGAGTCCGCGGCCACCTCGTCGTGCCAGATGCCGATGCCGGGGTGCACCGCCGCGAGCGCGCGTCCCAGGTCGAGGCGGCCCCAGCCGGTCTGCGCGTCGACGCCGGCGGCGCCGACGTCGTCGGCGCTCACGCGCAGCACGTGCTGGAAGTCGGTGTCGGTGAGCTCGGGGCGCCGCGCGGCGAGCAGCCCCACC
>DATJXF010000078.1:0-11341 GCA_035500415.1 Candidatus Acidiferrales bacterium
AGCAGACCTGGTTCTCGCCCGGCGACCTGCCGCTCTCGGTCCACCGGGTGGCCGCCGCGCGCATCGGGCTCATGATCTGCTTCGACTGGCGCTTCCCCGAGGTGGCGCGCTCGCTCGCGCTGCTGGGCGCGGATGTGCTCGTACACCCTTCGAACCTCGTGTTCGCGAACGCCCAGGACGCGATGCTCGTGCGCTCGCTCGAGAACCGCGTCTTCGCGGTGACCGCGAACCGTACCGGCACCGAGCGGCGTCCGGGCGGCACCGTGCCGTTCACCGGCAGGAGTCAGATCGTCGCGCCCAGCGGACTGCCGCTCGTGCGTGCGGGCCGAACGCGCGAGGGCGCCTTCGCGGCCGATTGCGATCTCGCCGAGTCGCGCCGGAAATCGCTGACGCCCCGGACGCCGATCTTCCGCAATCGACGCCCCGAGTTCTACGGCGCGGTGGTGGCGGGCGGCGCGCGCGCCTCGCGCCCGCGGCGCCGGCGCAGCTCGTGATCTCCGCCGCAAGCGGCACGCGCGAGGAGCGCTTCGCGGGGTTCGTCGCCGCGCTCGTCGGCGAGCTCGAGCCGCTCGAGCTCGAGCACAACCGCGCGTACTGGCGCCTCGCGACGACGGGCGAACCGGAGCATCTCGAGGCGTGCACCCGGCTCGACGCCGAGATGCGGCTCATCTTCGCGCGGCGCGAGCCGTACGAGTTCCTGCGCGCGCTCGCCGCGGACGGTCCGCTCGCCGAGCCGCTGCTCGAGCGCCAGCTCCGCCTGCTGCTCGATGCGCACCACGCCCGCCAGATCCCGCCCGAGCTCGTGCGCCGCCAGGTCGGGATCGAGAAGCGGCTCGAAGCCACGTTCACGAACCATCGCGCCCGGCTCGGCGACGAGGAGGTTACCGACAATCGCATCACGGAGATCCTCACGCGCTCGGACGATGCCGCGCTGCGGCAGCGCGCGTGGGAGGCGAGCAAGCAGATCGGCGGTTGCGTCGAGCAGGAGCTGCTCGGGCTCGTGCGCCTGCGGAACGAGGGCGCCCGTTCGCTCGGATTCGAGAACTTCCACACCCTGTCGCTCGAGCTCGACGAGCTCGAACCCGCCGGCCTGTTCGCGCTGCTGGACGATCTCGAACGCGGCACCCGACCACTCTGGGAGGCGTACAAGGGCGCGCTCGACGCCCGGCTCGCCGCGCGCTTCCGTACGACGCCCGACGCGCTCGCGCCGTGGCACTACGCCGATCCTTTTTTCCAGGACGCGCCGGCGACGGGTGGCGGGCTCGACGGGACGTTCGCGAACCAGGACCTCGTCACGCTTGCCACGCGTTTCTTCGCCGCGCTCGGGCTCGATCCGCGCCGGCTGCTCGGCCTCGCGGATCTCTTCGAGCGGCCGGGCAAGAGCCAGCACGCGTTCTGCATGTGCGTCGACCGCGCCCGGGAGATCCGGGTGCTCTGCAACCTGCGGCCGAACGAGAAGTGGATGGGCACCCTGCTCCACGAGCTCGGCCACGCGCTCTACGACGATGCGGTCGATCCCGCGCTGCCGTGGCTGCTGCGCACACAGGCGCACGTCCTGACGACCGAGGCGAGCGCAATGCTCTTCGGCCGGATGAGCCGCAATCCGGCGTGGTTGCGGCGCTGGGTGGGGGCAGGCGCGGCCGGTCCGGGCGATGCGACGCGGTCGCGGTCCGCGCGCGAGCAGCTGCTCGTCCAGACGCGCTGGCAGCTCGCCATGATCCACTTCGAGCGCGAGCTCTACCGCGATCCCGAGCGCGACCTCTGCGGGCTCTGGTGGACGCTCGTCGAGCGCTTCCAGGGTGTGAAGCGCCCCGCCGGGCGCGATGCGCCCGATTGGGCGGCCAAGATCCATCTCAGCGTGGCGCCGGTCTACTACCAGAACTACCTGCTGGGGGAGATGCTCGCCTCGCAGCTGCTCTCGCACCTGCGCGAGCGCGTGCTGGGCGGCGGTTCGCAGGGCGAGGAGCGGCTCGTCTCGGATCCCGCCGTGGGCGCGTTCCTGCGCGAGCGGCTCTATGCGCCGGGCAAGCGCTGGTCGTGGCGCGAGCTCGTCGCACGCGCGACGGGCCGCCCGCTCGAAGCGTCGTCGTTCGTCGCCGACCTCGCGGACGGCACCGCGGTCTCGTGAGCGCCGCCTCCTCGCCGCTCGAAGGACTCGTCGTCCTCGATCTCTCCCGCGTCCTCGCGGGGCCCTACGCCACGCAGTTGCTCGCCGATCTGGGCGCCGAGGTGTGGAAGGTCGAGCGGCCGGGCTCGGGGGACGAGACGCGCCACTGGGGCCCGCCGTTCGTGGGCGAGCTGTCGGCGTACTTCGTCTCGGTCAACCGCAACAAACGCTCCGCGGCGATCGATTTCGCGCAGCCCGAGGGGCTCGCTGCGGTGCGGCGCGCCGCGCTCGCGGCGGACGTCGTGGTCGAGAACTTCCTGCCCGGCGATCTGGCGCGCTACGGCCTCGACGCGGCGGCGCTGCGCGCCGAGCGGCCCGAGCTCGTCGTCTGCTCGATCACCGGCTACGGCCAGGACGGTCCGTACGCCTCCCTGCCGGGCTACGACGCCGTGCTCCAGGGCTTCACGGGGCTGCAGACGCTGAGCGGGGAAGAGGGCGGCACCGGCTTCAAGGTCGGCGTCGCGCTGATCGACGTCCTCTCGGGCACGCACGCAGCGGCCGCGATCCTCGCCGCGCTCGTCGGGCGGCTGCGCGGCCGCGGCGGCGCGCACCTCGACGTTGCGCTGTTCGAGACCGCGATCCATTCCATGGTGAACGTCACGCAGGCGGCGCTGGCGACCGGCGCGCCCGCCCGCCGCCACGGCAACGCGCACCCTCACATCGTGCCCTACCAGACGTTCGAGACCGCGGATGGCGCGCTCGTCGTCGCGGTCGGCAACGATGGCCAGTGGCGGCGGCTGTGCGAAGCGCTGGGCGAGCCCGGGCGCGCCACCGACCCGCGCTGGTCCGGCAATCCCGGGCGCGTGCTCCACCGCGCCGAGCTCGTCGGCTGGCTCGCGGGGCGATTCCGCGAGGCGCCGCGCGCGGCGTGGACCGAGCGGCTGGCCGCGGCCGGCGTGCCGTGCGGCCCGGTGCGCGAGCTCGACGAGGTCGTCGCGGATCCGGCGCTCGAAGCGCGCGGGATGCTGCGAGGGGTGCGCCTGCCCGACGGCACGGCCACGCGGCTCCTCGCGCTGCCCTGGCGCGTGGGCGGCGAGCGTCCGCCGTTGCGCGACGCCCCGCCCCGGCTCGGCCAGCACACCGCGGAGTTCGTCGCGCGCTTCGCGGGCTGACGTCGCGCGTCCGCTCGCGCGCGGGCGCGCACGGTGCGATAGTCCGTGAAGCCTTCGTTCCGTATTCCGATCCACCGCATCCAGGAGATTCGAACCATGTCCGACCCGGCCCAGGCGCCCCGCGGCCTCGATGGCGTCGTCGCGGCGCGCACCCGGCTCAGTCACGTCGACGGGCAGAACGGCGTCCTCATCATCGGCGGCTACGAGCTCAAGGAACTCGCGGGCCACGTCGGTTTCGAGGACGCCGCGCACCTGCTCTGGACCGGCCACCTGCCGACCCCCGGCGAGCGCGCGGCGCTCGCGCGTGAGATGGCGCCGCTGCGCGGCATTCCCGCGACGACGATGGCCGTCGTGCGCGAGGCCGCGAAGCGCAAGGCGCCCCCGATCGACGCGCTGCGCATGGCGTGCGCGACGCTCTCGCTCGACTCGGACCGCCCCGCGGACATCTCGCCCGAGGCCGACCTCGCCTCGGCCCGCTCGCTGGTCGCACGCTTCCCGACCATCGTGGCGGCGCACGTCCGGCTCTCGGCGGGGCAGGAGCCGATCGCTCCCCGGGTCGATCTGCCGCTCGCCTCCAACTTCCTCTACATGGTCTCGGGCCGCGAGCCCGATCCCATCGCGGCGCGCGCGCTCGAAGCCTACTGGGTGACCGTGATCGATCACGGCATGAACGCCTCGACCTTCACCGCGCGCGTGATCGCGAGCACGCGCTCCGACATGGTGAGTGCGTTGACGGGCGCGATCGGCGCGCTCAAGGGGCCGCTCCACGGCGGCGCGCCCGGCCCGGTGCTCGACATGCTCCACGACATCGGCACCGCCGGGAACTGCGAAGGCTGGGTGCGCGCCGAGCTCGCCGCCGGGCGGCGCATCATGGGGTTCGGTCACCGCGTCTACAAGGTGCGCGATCCGCGCGCCGAGGTGCTCGGCAAGGTCGCGAGCGAGATGGCGGGCGCGCAGCTCGAGGATCGCCGGCTCTTCGACCTCGCGCGCTCGGTCGAGCAGACGATCGTGCGCGTGCTCGACGAGGTGAAGCCGGGCCGCCAGCTCCGCACGAACGTCGAGTTCTACACCGCGCTCGTCCTCCAGTCGCTCGGGCTCGCGCCCTCGACCTTCGTCGCGCTCTTCGCCTGCGGACGTTGTGCGGGCTGGGCGGCGCACGTGATCGAACAGCACGCCGAGGATCACCTGATCCGGCCGCAGTCGGAGTACGTCGGACCACGCGGACTGACGACGACCGCCTGACGCCGATGCGGAAGGCGCTGGTGCTCGCCGTGTCCGCGGGGGCGATCTTCGTCGCGGGCTCGATGTGGCTCGCGCTCTTTCCCGGCGTCCCGCCCGACCTGGGCGGCGTGCCGAACCTGGACGGCGTGGCGCAGCGCGTCGGCGTCCCGCTCGACTTCGGCGATCACCTCGACGGCTGGCTGCTGCGCGGGGCGCGCCCGGGCGTGATCGTGCTGCTCCACGGCTACGGTCGCGACCACCATCACGAGTGGCGCTACGCCCAGTCGCTCCGCCGCGATGGCTGGACGCTGCTCGCGGTCGACTTCCGGTCCTCGCGCGGCCGCCGGCGCAAACCGACGACGCTCGGCTTCTACGAGCTCGAGGATGCGCGCTCGACGCTCGACTGGCTCGAGCACGATCCGCGCACGGCTGGACAACCCATCGGGCTCTTCGGCGAGTCGCTGGGCGGCGCGGTCGCGATCGCGCTCGCAGCGGAGCGACCGGAGGTTGCCGCGCTCGCCGTCGATTCGCCCTTCGCGAACGGGCGACTGGCAATCGCCGATGCCGCGCGGCTCGAAGCCCACGTCCCCGCGTGGCCCACCGCACCGCTCGCGCGTCTGGCGTGCGAACTCGTCACGGGTCGCGATCCGTACGCGCTCGACGCGGTTGCGGCGCTGCGTCGCTACGGCAACCGGCCGCTGCTGCTCGTCCAGTCGGCGGCCGGGGACCGGATCGGGCTCGGCCAGGTCGACTCGCTCGAGCAGGCGGCGGGCGCGCACGCCGAACGCTGGCGCGTGCCGGACGCCGGGCACAACCGCGCGTGGTCGCTGCATCGCGTCGAGTACGAGCGCCGCCTGCGTGCCTTCTTCCGTCGGGCGCTCACATGACCGTTCCCTCGATCCGCATCGGCACGCAGGGCTGGTCGTTCGACGACTGGCGCGGCGTGTTCTATCCGCCGGGCGCGAAGCAGGAGGATCGCCTGCCGTTCTACGCCCAGGTGTTCGACACGGTCGAGCTCGACACGACGTTCCATCACCCGCCCCGGGCGACGATCGTCCGCTCCTGGGACCGCCATACACCGCCGCACTTCCGGTTCGCCGCCAAGGTGCCGCGTGCGATCACGCACGAGGGTGCGCTGCGCGGCGTGGGGGAGCGCCTCGATCAGTTCGCGCGTTCGATGGAACCGCTCGGCGGCAAGCTCGGACCGCTGCTCGTTCAACTTCCCGCGGAGTTCACGTGCACCGACTCGACGCGGCGCGACCTCGCGGCGTTCCTCGCCGCGGCGCCAAGCCCGGTGCGGCTCGCGGTCGAGTTCCGCCATGCGTCGTGGCACGAGCCGGCGACGCTCGAGATCCTCCGTGGCGCGGGCGCCGCGCTGGCGTGGACCGAGTGGCGCGAGCTCGCGCGGCGCGCCGACGTCACGGCCGATTTCCTCTATCTGCGCTGGCTCGGCGACCGGCGCGAGATCGCGACGTACAACCGCGTACAGGTGGATCGGGAGGATTCGTTCTCGTCGTGGCGCAACGACTTGCAGCGGGTATTTCCTGAAGTGCATGAAGTCTTTGGATACTTCAACAACCACTGGGCGGGGCATTCGCCCGAGAGTGCGAACGAGATGAAGCGCCGCCTCGGGCTGCCGTTCGTCGAGCCGCGCTCGGCCTGGACGCAGCGCGAGCTGTTCTAGCGCTCCGTCGTGGGACGCAGCACGAGCCCGGCGCCCGACCGCGGGGGCTTTCCGGAGCGTCACGTGCCGCCGCGAGTTTGGGCTTCAGTACGGGCCGACCGGCGGCCGATAAGAGCTTTGCCCGCGGTGTTTCGGGCAGGGAAGCCCACAGCCGGCGCCCCCTCGCCGAACGTGGATGGGATCTGTCCGATCGAACCAAGAGGGGTCGATGAGCGAACCCGTGACGTCCCAGGCTCGAACCGTCTCCAGCTCGCGTGCGCGCATCGACGATGTGTTCACGCCGTCCTCGCCCGTGCGCCGGCGCGAGCTGTTCGCCGGCCGCGCCCAGGCACTGCAGGCGCTGCTCGAGCTGATCGAGCAGCCGGGCCGCCATGCGGTCGTGTTCGGTGAGCGCGGCGCGGGCAAGAGCTCGCTCGTCGCGGTCGCGCCCGAGATGTGCGCGAGCCCGATCCGGGTCGTACGCGTCAGCGTCACGGCGGGCGACACGTTCGCGAGCCTGTGGCAGCGCGTCGCCGAGGGCGCGCGCGCCTGGGCACGGCGGGCCGAGCGCGGGCTCGTGAGCCCGCCGCCGCCGGCCTTTCCGCCCGAGGGGCTCGCCGCGACGGGTGCAACGGTAACGGCCGAGCCGCTCGATCTGCTCGCCTGGCTCTCGACCGGCGCCGCCGCGTGGGTCGTGTTCGACGACTTCGATCGCGCCGAGAGTGCGGAGATCCGCGCCCGCATGCGCGACCTCGCGCAGTCGACCGCGAGCTCGGCGCCGGGCGCGACGCTCGTCTTCGCCGGAACGGGCCGGAGCGGGGACGAGCTGATCGGCGCTTCGACGGCACTCGTGCCCGTCCACGTCCCGCGCATGACGTCCGACGAGACGATCGAGCTCGTGCTGCGCGGCCTCCGGCTGCTCGGCCGCCCGGCCGACGACCTGGTCGTGGAGCGCATCGCGACGTTCGCGAACGGCCTGCCGCAGGCGGCGCAGGCGCTCGCGCGTGCGACGGCGATCGCTGCAGCCGACTCGCCGACGCTGGGCGCGATGCACCTGGGCGATGCGGTCGTCGCACTGCTGGACGAAGCGCCGGCCGACGTGGCGTCGGCCTACGATCAGGCGACGGTCCGCGCGCGGCGCGGCATCTACCCCGAGATCCTGCTCGCGTGTGCGCTCGCTCCCCGTGGCGAGATGGGGGCTTTCGCGGTGCGCGACGTGTGCGACACGCTCACGAGCATCGTGCGCCGCGAAGTGCGCGGGCTCACGAACCAGGTGAGCGCGCTCACCGAGGAAGGTCGCGGCTCCGTGCTCGAGAAGCGCGGCGCGGCGAGCCGCGCGACGTACCGCTTCGTCGATCCGCGCCTCGAGGGGTACATCCTGCTGCGCGGACTCGAGCAGGGCTGGACCACGAATCCGGCGGCCGAAGGGCGGCCGGGTCCGGGGGACACGCTGGCACGAGCGGCCTGAGCGAGCGCAAGCGAAACGACCCCCGCGATCCGCTCGCGGGGGTCGCTTCGTCTTCGGCTCCGGCGCGGCTCAGTGAGAGGAGCCGCCGGCGCTCTCGCGGCCCTTGAGTCCACCGAGCGCGCGCAGCGCCGCCTCGCGCGCCGCGTCGATCTGCGCCTCCTCGCCGGAGAGGTAGAGCCGTCCGTACGCGCCGAACAACGAGGCGTCGATGAGCTTGATGCGCGCCGCCTTCAGGGCCTCGTTGGCGGCGAACGCGACGTAGCCCGCGGGCTCGCTCTCGAGGATGAAGAGCGACTCGCCGGCGATCAGCTGGTCGCCGTAGCGCATCTTGTTGATGACCTGGGCGTGATAGGGCTCGACCGCGCGGATCACCTGATCCGACACGAGGCGCGGCTTCAGGCGGTCGGCCTCGGCGATCCCGAGGTAATCGAGCACGGCCTGTCCGCCGTCCAGCACCTGACCCTTGTCGCGATGGTGGATCTCGAGCAGCCCGAAGGCGCGCTCGACCACCATGATCGCGGGGGTGCACGCGGTCGCCTTGAGCGCCACGTCGGTGATGCGGTTGATGATGAGCCCCGGCGCGGTCTCGATGAACATCGAGGCGTCGTCCGCGACCGGGAGGAAGCCGCGCGCGGTCGTGCCGATGAATGCCGCGAGCTGCGGCTGGAGCGCATCGAGGAACACGTAGGTGCGGAGCGTGACGTCAGCCATGGCGGCGCAGACTACGCGGGTGCGCGGCGGACGGTCAACCGGGAGCGAGCCGCTCCCCTCAACCGAGTTCCGCCAGCCGCTGCCAGAGCGATTCCACCTCGGTGCGCAGCTGCTCGTACTCGCCCACGAGCTCCCGCGACCGCGCGACGTCGTGGTAGAGCTCGGGATCGGCGAGGAGCGCCTCGAGCTGGCGCACGCGGGACTCGCGCGCCTCGAGATCCTTCTCGATGCGCGTCACCTCGCGCTCGCGCTGCTGGCGATTGCGGCGCTGCTCGCGGCTCTCGGGCGCGGCGTTCGCGGGGGCCGCCGGCTCTGCGGCCTGCTTCGATTCGCCGGGCTTCGCGGCACTCGGCGCCGGCTCGGGCGCCGCCGCGGCCGGCGCGCCCGCCTCGGCCAGGCGCGCGAGGCGCGCCGCCTCGTAGTCCTGGTAGCCGCCGGGATAAAGGATCACGCGTCCGTCGTTCACCTCGAGGACGCGCGTCGCGACGCGCGTCATGAGCGAGCGGTCGTGCGTCACCACGACGACGGCGCCCGGGTACTGCGCGAGCGCCTCCTCGAGCACGTCCTTGCCGGCGAGATCGAGATGGTGCGTGGGCTCGTCGAGCAGCAGCAGGTTCGAGGGGACGAGCAGCATGCGCGCGAGCGCGACGCGCTGCCGCTCGCCGCCCGAGAGCACGCGGCACGCCTTGAAGACGTCGTCGCCCTGGAAGAGGAAGCTGCCGAGCAGCGTGCGCAGCCGGGGCCGCCACGCATCGTTCGCCACGTCCTCGATCGCCCCGAGCACGGTCGCGGACGGGTCGAGCGTCTCCGCCGCGTGCTGCGCGAAGTAGCTCGCGCGCGTGAGCGGGAACTCCTCGCGCGTGCCGTTTCCGGGTGCGAGCTGGCCCGCGAGCAGGCGCAGCAGCGTCGTCTTGCCCGCCCCATTCGCGCCCACGATCGCGATCTTGTCGCCGCGCTCGAGCTCGACGTTCACCCCGCGCAGGACGTGCCGCTCGCCGTAGGCGAAGTCGACGTCGCGCAGCCGGACGAGCACGCGGCCCGAGCCCGGTGGCGGGGGGAACTGGAAGCGGATGTGCTGCGCGCGACGCGGGATCACCTGCCGCTCCGAGCGCAGGCGCTCGATCTGCCTGCGCTTGCTCTGAGCCTGCGCCGCCTTGGTGTTCTTCGCGCCGAAGCGCTCGACGAAGCGCGAGAGCTGGCCGATCTTGGCGTCGAGCTGGGCGTTGGCCGCCTCCGCCTGCTCGCGGCGCAGCTCCTTTTCCTCGAGGTAGCGCGTGAACGCCATCGCGTAGCCCGTGAGCCGGCCGTTGTCGAGCTCGCGCACTTCGGTCGCGACGCGGTCGAGGAACACCCGATCGTGCGAGACGACGACGAGCGCGCCGTGGAAGTCCTCGAGATAATCCTCGAGCCACTCCATCGCCGGCAGGTCGAGATGGTTCGTCGGTTCGTCGAGGAAGAGCACCGTGGGATCGGCGAGCAGGAGCGCCGCGAGTGCGCAGCGCATGCGCCAGCCGCCCGAGAACTCGGCCAGCGGCCGGTCCTGGTCCCGGGTCGAGAAGCCGAGCCCGGCAAGCACGCGGCGCGCCTCGGGCTCGAGCCGGTGCTCGGCGTGGAGCTCGAGATGGTGCTGGAGCTCGCCCGCGCGCTCGAGCAGCGCGGCGAGTTCCGGGTCCTCGGGCGAGATCCCCGCGAGGCGCGCGTGCAGCGCATCCAGCTCCTCGCGCAGGCCGAGCAGCGCGCGGTGCGCTTCGAGTGCGCGCTCGAGCACGGTGCCGTCGAAGCGCTCGGCCGCCTCCTGCGGCAGGTAGCCCACGCGGGTGCCGCGCGCGAGCACGCGCACGCCGGCTTCGGGTGTGTACTCGCCGAGGATGACGCGGATGAGCGTGGTCTTGCCCGCGCCGTTCGGCCCCACGAGCGCGCAGCGATCGCCGGGCGCGATCACCCAGTTGACGCGATCGAAGAGCACTCGCTGGCCGATCGAGTAACGCAGGTCCTGCAACTGGATCATGAGTCCTCGCCGATCACGCGCGCGATTGACGCCCCCGCGCGCAGCACCGCATAATTGCTGTTCGTGCCGCCGGCCCGGCGGTCCACGGGCGCGGACCGCCGGACCGTCGCCACCTCATCGGGGACTCCACTGAATCCCATCCTGCGGCTCCGCACAGCCCCCGTCGTCGGCCTGCGGCGCGTGCTGGTCGCGCTGGCGCTCGTGTCGCAGTGTGCCGCGACCCCGGCGCGCCCTGCCGCGATGATCCCCGGCTCGCCGATCCGCCCCAAGGACTTCTCGCTCGTCAAGAAGGACGGCTACTACCACATCTTCTACATTCTCAACAGCGCCTCGCTGCAGCCGGGGCAGACCGAGACGAGCTTCGGCCATGCGATCTCGTCCGATCTCTACCACTGGACGCAGCTCGATCCTGTGCTGCAGGTCGACTCGACGCTCTGGGACAACACGCACGTCTGGGCGCCGTCCATCGTGTTCCGCGACAGCCTGTACTACATGTTCTACGCCGGGGTGACGACGTCGAGCGCCTACGACGGTACCCAGCGCATCGGTCTCGCGGTGTCCTCGGACCTCATGACCTGGAACCGCATGGACGCCCCGGTCTACGCGGGGACGCAGGTGCCGTGGGCGTGGGCGGACTCGACGAACTCGCTGCCCGCCTTCCGCGATCCGTTCGTGATGCCGGATCCGGCGAACCCGGGTTCGTGGCTCATGTACTTCATGAGCTCGTACGGGCCCGACACCGCCGCGACGGTGGTCGGCGTCGCGCGCTCGAGCGGCGACTTCACGAGCTGGCAGGACGCCGGGCCGCTGCTCATCACGTGGCGCAACTACAGCTTCAACCAGTCGACGGAATCCCCTCACGTCTTCCGCCACGGCGGGCTCTGGTACCTGTTCGTCACCACGGGCTCGAGCCAGCCACTCAGCTTCTACACCTCGCCCGATCCCGTGGGCCCGCTGGGCGACTGGATCTACCGCGGTCGCCTGCGGAACA
>DATJXF010000079.1:0-2401 GCA_035500415.1 Candidatus Acidiferrales bacterium
CGGCCGCGGCGTCCGCCGAACGCCTGGAGCGCGTGCGCCATCATCGCCGACATGTGGACGACCGTCTCCGCGCTCACCTCAGGATGGTCGACAGGCAGGAGCAGGATCGAGGCCGCGCGCGTGCGCAGCGCGCTCGCGAGCCCGGTCCGCGCCGAGGACAGCATGCCGCCGCGCGACCACGCGCGGTTGGTGACGAACTGGACTTCGAGCGAGCGCGAGCCGTGACGGTTCGCGACGTGCAGATCGCGCGAGAGATCGCCGGCCTCGACGAGCCGGCCGAACTCGCGCTCGACGTCGTGCCGCACGTCGGCGGCGTGCGCGCCGAGCACGGCGATCACGACGTCGCAGGTCGACCACAGCGCGCGCACCCCGTGGGCGAAGAAGGACTGTCCGCGCCACTGCACGAGCGCCTTGGGGCGCCCCATGCGCGTCGAAGCCCCTGCGGCCAGCAACACCCCAACGTTCATTCGAGCCCCCCGCTCGCGATGTCCGCGACGTCCCGCCCCGCGCCCGGACGATCCGGTGCCGGCCTTCACTTCACTTCGCCCCGCCCGGCGGGCCGTGCCGCACCCACTCCGGCATCCGCACTCGCCGCGCCACCCTTGCGCGCGCCCGTCACCCAGCCGCGCTCCGGCGACGCCTCCCGCCGCACCGCCACCAGCTCGGCGAGCACGCTCACCGCGATCTCCTCCGGGGTCTGCGCACCGATCGCGAGCCCGAGCGGCGTACGCAGACGTCCGACCTGCTCGTCCGTGAAACCACGCCCGCGCAGCCGCAGCGCGAACTTCCGCTGCTTGGCCAGGCTCCCGATCATCCCCGTGAAACGCAGCGGCTTGCGCAGCAACTCCTGCACGACGCGCTGGTCGAGATCGTGATCGTGCGTGACGACGATCGCGTAGTCCTCCGCCTGCGTTTCGAGCGCGCGCGCGGCGTGCTCGGGCGACTCGCAGCGCACGGTCAGGCCGGGAAACCGCTCCGACGTCGCCCATTCCTCGCGCCCATCGATCACGGTCACGGCGAAGCCGCAGGCCGAGGCCAGCGCGGCGATCGGTCGCGCGACGTAGCCGGCGCCGAAGACGAACAGGCGCGGCGGCGCTTCGAGCGTCTCGAGGTAGATCACCATCTCGCCACCACAGCACATGCCGAGGTCCTGCGTCAGGTGTTTCTTCACCGTGCGCGCGCCGCCGCCTTCGGCGAGCAGGCCGGCCGCCTCGCGCAGCGCCTGCTGCTCGATCGCGCCGCCGCCGATCGTGCCCACCGTGGCGCCGTCCGCGCCGAGCAGCATGTGCGTGCCCGGCTTGCGCGGCGTGAAGCCGCGCGACTCGACCACGGTGAGCAGCACCATGCGCCGGCCCTCGGCGCGCCAGCGTCCGAGCGCCGCCCACACGTCGGGCTCGCGCGCTTCGCCGAACGCCGCGAGCGAGGCGTGCGCGGGGCGTTCGCGCGCCCCGTCGTCGGGCGGCGGCGCGCTCACGCGGCCTCCCACGTCGCGCGCAGCGCGCGCGTCACGTAGACCGGCACCATCTCGTGCCGCCATGCCACGTCGTACGGCACGTTCGTGAGCGGCCGGCACTGCTGGTGGGCGACCCTCGCAACGTCGGCGAACAGCGACTCGTCGGCCTCGCGTCCGGCGACGAGCGCGTCGAGCCCGCCGACGACGCGCGGCCGCGCGCCGAGCGCGCCCACCACGACGCGCAGCGCCTCGACGTGCGCCCGTGTTCCGCGCGCCGCGATCGCGATCGAGAGCATCGGGAAGTCGATCGCTCCGCGTGGCCGCAGCTTCCGGTAGGAGGTGCGCAGCGTCCGCGCCGCCGCTGGCACGCGGATGCCGCTCACGAGCTCACCCGGGCGCAGCACGTTGTTGTGGACGCCGTCGCCCACGAAGAACTCGTCGACGGCGAGCCAGCGCCGCCCGCTCGCGGAGGCGATCTCGACCTCGGCGCCCAGCGCGATCAGCACCGGTGCGAGATCCGAGGAGTGCGCCGCGACGCAGCGCTTACCCTGGGGCACGACGTGACAGATGACGCCGTCCTTCTTGAGACAGAAGCCGAGCGCTTCGCGCCAGAAATAGCTCTGGTTGTAGTACGTGCAGCGCGTATCGAGGCAGAGGTTGCCGCCCACCGTCCCCATGTTGCGGATCTGCGGCGAGGCGACGAGCCCGGCGGCCTGCGCGAGCGCGGGATGCTCCCGCCGCACGTCGACGCTCTCCGCGACCTCGCGCAGCGTGACGAGCGCGCCCAGCTCGAGCGCGGCCCCGGTGAACCGCGCCGCGCGCAGCTCCGCGACGCCGCCCAGGTGCACGATTCGCCCTGGCTCGTGGAGACGGTGCTTGAGGTTCGGCACCGCGTCGGTGCCGCCCGCAACGAGCAGGCACTCGCCGGGGCGATCGCCGAGCTCGGCG
>DATJXF010000080.1:0-10782 GCA_035500415.1 Candidatus Acidiferrales bacterium
GACTACAGCCTGTACGTCTTCCAGTACTACTACGGCTTCGACGGCTCGCACGCGTACATGTTCAACAGCGGGACGTCATTCGCCGCGCCGCTCGTCGCGGGAGCCGCAGCGCTCGTGCGTTCGCACTGGCCGTGGATGACCGAGCCGCAGGTGCGCATGCGGCTCATCACGATGGGCGACGTCAAGGTCTACGACGATCCGATCGGCCCGAAGCTCGACGTCGGCAAGGCGCTGACGACGCCGCTCGCGGTGAACGGCGCCGCGTCGCCGGCCGCGCTCGCCTTCGCGCCGCCCTCGCCCAACCCTGCCTCGGGCGCGAGCCGGCTCTCGTTCGCGCTGCCGCGCGCGACGCGCGTGAGGCTCGCGATCTTCGACCCGTCAGGGCGCGAAGTGCGTGTGCTCTCGGACGGCGAGCAGGATGCGGGCGCGCACGACGTCGTCTGGGACCTGCGTGACGCCGCGGGCCGCGCGGTCGCGCCCGGGCTCTACCTGGCGCGGCTCGACGCGGGCGGCGCTTCGCGCACGCAGCGGGTCGTGGCGCTCAAGTGAGGAGCCGGCCCGCTGGCGGCCTCGCGCCGCTTGGCCGACAATCGCGAATCGAGCGCCGTCAGGAGGGATCGCCCTGCACGCGAGGGAGAACGTCGTCATGGCCGACGCCGCAACGCCGGATTCCTACCCCTACGAAACGCATCTCGACGTCCGCTTCGGCCCGCTCGAGGTGGTCGACACCCCCGCGCTGATCGCCGCGGTCGGACATCCCTGGTACAACCAGACGCTCTGCCGCGTGAACGATGCGGTCGTGCGCCTCGGCGTCGTCCGGGGCGAGTATCACTGGCACCATCACGCGAGCGACGACGAGTTCTTCTACGTCGTCTCGGGCCGGCTGCTGATCGATCTCGAGGACCGCGAGATCGCGCTCGTGCCGGGGCAGGGCTGCGTCGTGCCGCGCGGCGTCCGCCACCGCACGCGCGCGCCCGAGCGCACGGTGATCCTGATGGTCGAGAACGCCGGGATCGTCCCGACGGGCGACGGCTCCTGACTGCGCACTTCGCCCGCGCCGGAGGTCAGCGAACCGCGAGCGCCGAATCGCTCTCCGCGCGCACGCGCTGGATCGCGATCGAATCGTCGCCCGCCATCTCCCAGGTGCCGCGGTGCGCCTCGTCGGCGAAGAACGCGGCCGCGAGGTCCGCGTGCACCCGCGAATCCTTCCACGCCCGCGCCGCGCCCGCGCCCGAGGCGGCCTGCGCCCGGTGCTCCGCCGCGATCGCGAGCCCCAGCTCGAGGAGCGGCCGCAGCCCGACGAGCCGCGAGTCGCTCGAGTCCGTGCGCCACCAACCCGGCAGCTTCGCCGCCGCCCTGGCCAGCACCGCGTCCGCGTGCGCGGCCTCGGGGCCGCGGCCCGGGCTCTTCATCGCGAGCGCGAGCCCGAGCACGACGTTTCCCCCCGCGGCTTCCATCGGGCCATCGCGGTTCTCGGGATCGCTCGCCGCGAAACGTTCGATCCAGCGTTGCGCTTCCTCGAGGTGCGCGACCGCCGAGTCGGGCCGGCCCGCGCGCTGCGCGAAGAGCTGCCCCAGCCGCTCGTGGGCGTCCGCGACGCGCTCGATCAGGTCGAGGTTGTCGGGCTCACGCTTCGCCGACGCAGCGTAGAGCTCGAGCGCCCGGCGTTCGATGGCGATCGCGCTGTCGGGATCGCCGCCGCGCGCGATCAGGCAGTCGTCGTACAGCGTCGTCGACATCCCGAGCAACCGCTGCCACTCGACGTTGTCGGGCGCGGCGCCCGAAAGCGTCGCGAAGCCGGCCATCGCCTTGCGCAGCGGCACGAGCGCGTCGACCTCGCGTCCGTTGTAGATGAGCGCGTTGCCGAGATTGTTGTAGCGCTTCGGCAGCCCGGCGCGATAGCTGGCGTTTCCCGGCTGCTTCGCGACCAGCCGTTCGTTGCACTCGGCCGCCTTCTGCATGAACGCGAGCGCCGCCGGGTACGAGTTGTTCATCTCGTCGAACGCGCCGAGCCGCGTGTAGCCCTGGATCAGCTCGAGCAGCGCGTGCTCGTTGTCCGGGTACTCGCGCAACAGCCCCTCGCGCAGCGCGATCGCGCGCGCGAACGAACGTGCCGGGTCGCCTTCGCGCACGGTGCGCTGCGCCGTGCCGAGCCGCTCGTAGGCGTCGGCGAGCGTGAAGCGGAGCGAGCTGTCCGCGCTCGCGTCCGCCGCGAGCGAGTCGAGGTAGACCGCCGCGGTGCGCACCACGCTGGCGCGCACCGGCGTCGCGTTGGGCACGTTCTCGAGACGGTCGTAGACGTCGAAGAGCAGCGTGTTCGCGAGCGATTGCACGTCGCGCAGGCGGCGCAGCGCGATGGCACTCTCGCGCCGCGCGGTCTGTGCCTGCCAGAGCGCGACCGCGAGCCCGGCGAGCAGCGCGAGCAGCGCGAGCGAGCCGAGCGCCACCGCGACACGGTTCCGCCGCGCGAACTTGCCCGCGCGATAGCCCCACGCGTCGGGCCGCGCGAGCACGGGATGCCCGCCGAGGTGCCGCCGCACGTCGTCGGCGAGCTGTTCGACCGACGCATAGCGTCGCGCGGGGTCCTTCTGCATCGCCTTGAGTACGATGGTGTCGAGATCGCCCTCGAGTCGGCGGCGCAGCGGTGTCGCGTCGGCGCCCGGCGGGGGCGGCAGCGTGCTTCCGGTCTCCGGTCCCGGCGCGGCGCTGCGCGAGCTGGGCCGCGCGGGCTCGCGCTCGAGCACCTCGCGCACGAGCGCGGAGGGCGCGCCGCGGCTCACCGCGTAGGGATGTGCGCCCGTCAGCAGCTCGTAGAGCAGCACGCCGAGCGAGTAGACGTCCGAAGCGACCGTCGCTTCCTCGCCACGCAGCTGCTCGGGGCTGGCGTACTCGGGCGTGAGCGGCAGGCTCACGGTCTTGAGCGCGTCGTCCTCGGCGGCGCGCGCCTCGTCCACGACCTTCGCGACGCCGAAATCGAGCAGGCGCGGCGTGCCGTCGGGCGCGACCACGACGTTTCCGGGCTTGAGATCGCGGTGCAGCACCAGCTGGCCGTGCGCGTACTGCACGGCCGCGCAGAGCGCGAGGAAGAGCCGCAGCCGCTCGGGCAGCGAGCGCGCCCGGTCGGTGCAGTAGCCGTAGAGGAACTCGCCCTCGACGTAGTCCATGACGAGGTACGGCAGGCCTTCCGGCGTGCTCCCGCCGTCGAGGAGGCGCGCGATGTTCGGATGATCGAGCGCCGCGAGGATGCGTCGCTCCCGCCGGAAGCGCCGCACCATCTCCTCCGAGGCGAAGCCGTGGCGGATGACCTTGAGCGCGCCGCGCTGCGCGAACTGTCCATCGGCGCGCTCGACGAGCCACACCGTTCCCATGCCGCCTTCGCCGAGCGGGCGCACGAGCCGCCATGCGCCGATGCGCCCGCCTTCGCGCAGCGCACCGCCCGGAAGGGCATCCTCCCCCGGCAGGCGCAGCCCCGCCCCGGGCGCGAGGAACGTCTCGTCGTCGCGATGGTGCTCGAGCAGCGAACGCACCTCGCGCTCGAGCCCGGCGTCGCCCGCGCACGCCTCGCGCACGAACGCGTCGCGCTCCCCGGGCGGCCGCGCGGTGGCCTGCTCGAACAGCTCGCTCACGCGGCGCCAGTCGGCGCTCATGCCGCGTCGCCGGAGAGCTCGCGGTGCAGCCACGCGCGCGCGACCATCCAGTCGCGCTTCACGGTCGCGGGCGAGACGCCGAGCAGCTCGCCGACCTCTTCGATCGAGAGCCCGCCGTAGAAGCGCAGCTCGACGACGCGCGCCTGCCGCGCATCGACGCGCGCGAGGTCCTCCAGCGCGGTGTCGAGATCGTCCGCTCCGACGTCGCGCGCGCCCTCCGTTTCGAGCACTTCGAGCGGCACGCGCAGCGCTCCCCCGCCGCGCTTGGCCGCCCGCCGCCTGCGCGCGTGGTCCGCGAGCACGCGGCGCATGACGTTCGCGACGATGCCGAGGAACTGCGAACGGCTCTGCAGCGTGACGCCCTCCATCGAGGAGATGCGCAGGAACGCCTCGTGCGCGAGCGCGGTTGGCTGCAGCGTGTGCCCCGCGCGCTCGCGGCGCAGGTAGGAGGCGGCGAGCTCGCGCATCTCGTCGTAGAGCAGCGGCAGGAGCGCTTCGAGCGCCGCGGGATCGCCGTTCTGCCAGCGCTGCAGGTGGCGCGTGATCTCGGGGCTCGACGCCATGGGGCTCCTCGTGGGAACGCGGCGGCCGCCCGAGACACCTCGCGCGCGGCCTGCCCGTTCGAGCGTAAGTCGCAGTGGGAGGGCGCGCCAACGTCGGCGATCGGGCGGCGGACCGCTCCGACCGGGCCGCCGGGCCGGCCGGAATCGCTGTGGACGCTGATCCCGTCCTGCTAACCTCGATCCGTCGAATCGGCACATTCGACGCCCCGCTGGAGGTACTCCCCGTGAGACCGCACCTCCCCGCCACGCTCGCGCTGCTCCTCCTCAC
Organism: Candidatus Acidiferrales bacterium; assembly: GCA_035500415.1. Classification (GTDB taxonomy): domain Bacteria; phylum Eisenbacteria; class RBG-16-71-46; order RBG-16-71-46; family RBG-16-71-46; genus CAIXRL01. The sequence continues at coordinate 4,479 of DATJXF010000080.1, forward strand.
GCAGGCCGCGGCCCCGGCAACGGGCAACGCGCAGCTCGTCGGCAGCTGGCAGCCGAATGGCGTCCGCATCGCGAGCGGTCCGGCATCGACGCGCGATCAACTCGTCGGACTCGAGGACGGCGCGGGCGGCGCGTTCTTCGTGTGGCGTGACGACCGCGATGGCGTCCACAACCTCTACGCCGCGCGCTTGGACGGCACCGGGAACCCGGTGGCGGGCTGGACTGCGGCCGGCATCCGCGTCGCACCGTCGACTTCGGACGAGAGCACGCCGCAGATCGCGCCCGACGGCTTCGGAGGGTTCTTCATCGCATGGATGGACTCGCGCGAGTCCCCGGCCCACGTCTACGCGCAGCACGTCCTCGCCTCGGGCGCGATCGCGGCCGGCTGGCCCGCCGCGGGAAAGTCGCTGGTGCCGGGAACGGTGCAGGCGAATCCACAGATCGTCCCGGATGGCGCGGGAGGCTTCCTGCTGTCCTGGGACGACACTCGGACGCCCGTGAACTCCGAGCTCTCGGGATTGCAGCTCTACGCGGCCCATCTCACGTCGAGCGGCGACGTCACATCGGGCTGGCCGGCGCTCGGCCTGCAAATCTCGGAAGTTCCCTCGCCGCCGCAGAACGGCAGCTCCGGCTACGCCTCCGACGGCATCGCTCCCGATCGCCATGGCGGCGCGTTCATCCCGTATTTCTATGACTACGGCGGCCAGGTCTGCGAGCTCGGCTGCTATCCCTACTCCTTTCGCTGGAGCAATCTCGTCCACGTCGATGGCGCGGGCGCGATCACGAGTCTCGTGCACGACGATTCCTACATCCGCGGCGCCGTGGCCACCGATGCGGGCGGGAATGCCTGGTACGCGGGCGGGGCACCGTACGATTTCTTCTTTGATCGCTTCGCGTCTTCGGCCACCGAGTTGTTCACCGGGGGCGTCGACAACCCCTGGGGCGTGCTGGCGATCGCGCCCGACCCGGGGCTCGGCGTGCTGTTCGTCGTCCAGTATCCGATGGCGGCGCTCAGCGTGGATTCGCTGGGCGCGGCGCGTCCCGGCTGGACGAGCTGGGTGCCGGTCGTGAGCACCGGCCCGCTCGCAGGCCCGGGAGCCGTGAGCGCCGCGAACGGCCGCTGGATCCTCGCGTGGAGCGACGCGCGCTCGGATGCGAGCGGCGATCTCTTCGCGGAAGAAATCGATCGCAATGCCGCCGTGTCGCCCGGCTGGAGCGCTGGCGGGAACCCGGTCTGCAACGCGACCGGCGCGCAGTTGCTCACCGCGACGCTCAGCGACGGCGCGGGCGGCGCGATCCTCGGCTGGACCGACACGCGCTCGGGCTCGAGCGACGTCTACGCCCAGCGCATCGGCCTGAATCTCGCGACGCCCGTCGAGGTCTCGCTGGTGAGCGCGGCCGCGACGCCCGCGGGCGTGCGCATCGTCTGGGAGCTGCCGGAGGGCTCTTCGGGGTCCGCGCTCGTCGAGCGCCGAACCGCCGAGGGTGCCTGGCAGACCCTCGGGCCGCCGCGCGTGCTCGATCTCGGCCGGGTGGAGTACGACGATGCGGGCGCGGCCGCGGGGGCGCGCTACGACTATCGGCTCGGGTTCGGCGCCGCGGGCGGCCGAACGTGGAGCGCCGAGGTCTGGATCGACGTCCCCGCGAGCGCACCGTTCGCGCTCGCGGGCCTCGCGCCCAATCCGAGCGGTGGCGCGCGGCTGCAGGTGGCGTTCTCGCTCCCCTCGGACGCGCCCGCGACGCTCGAGCTGATCGACGTCGCCGGGCGACGGGTGGCCTCACGTGACGTCGGTGGTTCCGGGCCGGGCGAACACGTCGAGACGCTCGTGCCCCCCGCGCCCGTGGCCTCGGGCCTTTACTGGCTGCGCCTCACGCAGTCCGGGCAGTCACGCATCGCGAAGGCGGTCGTCGCGCGGTAGCCTGCGCCACCTTCAGCGCGACGCCGTGAGGAGCACGCGCGCGCGGCCCTTTCGAGCCCCTCATCGTGACAGCCGCGAACGCGCCGCCTATCATCCGCCGCGCCTCGCTCGACCCTCCGATCCCCGATTCCCGCGGCTGGAGCCTCGATGACCCGACGTCCGCCCCACGTGGCGTACTTCTGCATGGAATACGGCCTCCACGAGTCCTTCCCGATCTACTCAGGGGGCCTCGGCATCCTGGCCGGTGACTTCGTGAAGGCCGCACGCGATCTCCAGCTTCCGATGGTGGCGGTCGGGCTGCTCTGGGCGCGCGGCTACTGCGTGCAGCGGATCGGCGCCGACGGCCGCCCGTACGAGGAGTTCCCCGGCTTCGACGCGGGCTTCCTCAAGGACACCGGGGTTCGCGTCCGCGTGCTGGTGCGCGGCGTCGAGGTGTCCTGCCGCGTCTGGGTGACCGAGCGCTTCGGGCACATTCCGCTCTTCCTCGTCGATCCGATCCGCCACGAGGACCGCTGGATCACGCACCGGCTCTACGAGGCCGGCACGGACACGCGCATCGCGCAGGAGATGCTGCTCGGGATCGGCGGCGTGCGCGCGCTCGCGTGGCTCGGCTATCCGATCGCGACCTACCACTTCAACGAGGGGCACGCCGTCTTCGCCGGTCTCGAGATGATCGCGGAACGGATGGAGTCGGGCACGCCCTTTCCGCAGGCGTGGGACGAGGTGCGCCAGCACATCGTGTTCACGACGCACACGCCGGTACGCGCCGGCAACGAGGAACATCAGATCAAGGACCTGCGTCGTATGGGCGCGTGCCTGCAGCTCTCCGGAGCCGAGATGCGCGCGATCGGGGGCGATCCGTTCAACATGACCGTCGCGGGGCTGCGCCTCGCACGCGCCGCCAACGCCGTGTCGCAGCTCCACGGCGAGACGGCGCGCGCCATGTGGGCGGGCGTCGCGAGCGCCGCGCCGATCGGCGCGATCACGAACGGCGTGCACCAGGGCACGTGGCAGGCGCCCGAGATCCGCGCCGCGGGACACGATCCGGATGCGGTGTGGAACGCGCACCTCGCCTGCCGCCGCGCGCTCGGCGCCGAGATCGAGCGGCGCAGCGGCGTCCGGCTCCCCGACGACGCGTTCGTGATCGGCTTCGCGCGCCGCGCCGCGAGTTACAAGCGCAGCGACCTGCTGCTGCGCGACGAGCCGCGCCTCGAGCGGCTGTTCGCGGATCCGCGCGTGCACGTCGCGTTCGCGGGCAAGGCGCATCCCGACGACGCGACGGGGCGCAACATCGTCGCGCGGCTCGTGCAGGGCGCGCGGGAGCACGAAGGGCGCGTCTTCTTCCTCGAGAACTACGACATGGCGCTCGGCCGGCTGCTGACCCGCGGCTGCGACGTGTGGCTCAACAACCCGATCCGTCCGCTCGAGGCGAGCGGCACGTCGGGGATGAAGGCCGCGATGAATGGCGTGCTCAACGTGAGCATCCTCGATGGCTGGTGGCCGGAGGCGTGCGAGGACGGCGTCAACGGCTTCGCGATCGGCGCGGCCGAGCCGGGCGACGACGCGCGCGACCTCGAGGCGCTCTACGCTACGCTGGAGCAGCGCGTGCTGCCCGCGTGGGACGACCCGAAACGATGGAGGCGCATGATGATCGCGAGCATCGAGATGGCGGTCGAACGCTTCAGCGCCGAGCGCATGCTCCGGCAGTACTTCACCCAGCTCTACGGGCTCGAGCCCACGAAGGCGGGGGCGTGAACCCGCTCGCGCTGCTCGGGCTGGGACTCGTGCTCGGAATCCGCCACGCCTCGGACCCGGATCACGTCGTGGCCGTCGCGGCGATAACGGCGCGCACGCGCCGGCTGCTGCCGGCGACGCTGCTCGGCGCGGTGTGGGGGCTCGGGCACTCGCTCACGCTGTTCGTCGTCGGCAGCGCGATCGTGGCGTTCAACCTCGTCGTCCCGCCACGGCTCGGACTCTCGATGGAGTTCGCCGTCGCGCTCGCGCTGGTCGTCGTCGGCTCGCTCAACCTGCGGCGCGGCCGCGCACACGCGCACGACGAGCTGGGCGGCGCGGACCGGCTGCCCGCTGCGCGCGCGTTCGTGGTCGGCCTGGTGCACGGGCTCGCCGGCAGCGCCGCGATCGCGCTGCTCGTGCTCGCGACCGTGCGCACGCTCTCGCTCGCACTCGCCTATCTCGGCACGTTCGCGATCGGCACGTTGATCGGCATGGCGCTCATCACGACGGGCTTCGCGCTGCCGCTCTCGGCGGGTACGCGGCGCTGGCCGCGCTTCGCCACCTCGCTGCGCATCGCCACGGGATTGCTGTCGGTCGGCTTCGGCCTGTGGCTCGTGTGGCAGATCGGGTTCGTCGACGGACTCTTCCGCGCGCACCCGAACTGGATCCCGAGCTAGGTTCCGTCCGAGAACGCCGCGGGCCACGCGGCACGTCACGGCGCGAGCAGCGCCGTTCCAGGAGGGCTCATGCCGTCCCCGACGACGATCGCCGCGGTGCGCGGCGCGATCTCCGTGCCCTCGAACGACGCGGCCGCCATCCGCATCGCCACGTCGCGGCTCGTCACCGAGCTGATCGCGCGCAACGGCCTGACGCCGGAGCGCATCGTGAGCGCGATCTTCACCGCGACGCCCGACCTGAACGCGGACTTCCCGGCGCACGCCGCGCGCCGGCTCGGCTGGACCGACGCGCCGCTCCTGTGCGCGACCGAGATCGGCGTGCCGGGTGCGCCTCCGCGGATCGTGCGCGTGCTGGTGACGGTGCGCGACGTGCCGCGCGGGACGCGTCTCGTCCCGGTCTACCTTGACGACGCGGTCTCGCTCCGGCAGGACCTCGCGCATCCCTCGGACGCGACGGCAACGCCGGGAGCACCGGCGGCGACGCAGGCATCGGCGGTGGCCGCCACGGCGCCGCGCGCGGGTCGCGGCGCGGGCGAGCCGCGACGCATCGCGATCGTCGGCCTGGGCCAGATCGGCGGCTCGATCGGGCTCGCGCTGACGGCCGGGCGCTGGCACCGCGTCGGCTTCGATCGCAACGCGCGTGCGAGGCGCGAGGCGAAGGCGCGTGGCGTGATCGACGAGGCCGCGAGCTCGCTCGCCGGGGCCTGCCGCGCCGCCGATCTCGTCGTGCTCGCGACGCCGGTCGATACGCTGCCCGCGCTCATCGCCAGGGCGGCGCGCGCGCTGCCTCGCGGCGCCGCGCTGCTGGACACCGGCAGCACGCGCGCGGGGATCACGGAGGCGCTCGCGGCCGCGGCGCACGAGGGGGTGCGCGCGTGCGGCGGCCATCCGATCGCGGGCGGTGAAGGTCGCGGGCTCGCGGCGGCGAAGGCCGGGCTCTTCGCGGGCGCGCCGTTCGCGCTGCTGCCCCTCGGGCGGACGCTGCCCCCCGCGGTGCGCGCGCTGGTCCGCGACGTGGGGGCGCGGCCGCTCGTCGTCACGCCATCCGAGCACGACGCCGCGCTCGCGCGCACGAGCCACCTGCCCTACGTGCTCGCGTGCGCGCTGCAGCGCGTGGGCGGCGCGGCGGCGCGCCGGCGCCTCGCGGGCCCGGGCTACGCGAGCGCGACGCGGCTCGCCGCGAGCGATCCGCGCATGGCGCGCGCCTACGTGCGAGCGAACCGGGCCAACGTGCGCGCGGCGTGGCGGCAGCTGCGCCGCGAGGTCGCGCGCGAGCTCAAGGACGTCTGAGCCCTACGCGCCGCCTGCGGCTTCCGCCCCGACCGGTGTGCGCGCGAGCAGCGCGATGTACTCGTCCGGCAGCCGGAAGTGCCGCGCACCCTCGAGGATCGTGTCGAGATAGCGGCGCGAGGGCAGCGCGGGATTCGTGACGCGCGGCACGTAGTACTCGGCGCGGACGCGGCGCGGGATCGAGCCGTCGTCGGGACGCGTCAGGTCGACCCACACGCGCTCGCGCTCGTAGACGTTGTGCTGGTCGCCCGGACCGCGGAAGCCCTCGTACGTGTCGAGCGCCGCGACGTGCTGGTCGGTGAGCTCGTAGACCACGCCCCAGACGGTCGAGCCGTGCGAGACCTGGACGCCGGCGACGCCGCCGCCCCACCGGGGCGAGGTGAGCGGGAACGCGAGCCGGTGATCGCGCAGCGCCGCCATTCCGACCACGTGATGGCCGGGGCAGCGCTCGCTCATCTGCACGGGATTCAGGTTGGATCCGAACGCGAAATAGAGCATCTCGTCCTCAGGACGGGCCGTCGCGAAGCATCCCGGAGGATAGCCCAAGCAACGCGGGCCGTCGCGGCGGGGGCGGCGTTGTGAGCCGCGCTCGGCCCTCGCTATAGTCCCGCAATTCGCGCTTCGATCCCGAACCCCGTCAGCCGTGGAGACCTCATGTCGGTGGACATTCTCGCCTTCGGACCCC